>CALWYP010000072.1 GCA_944385795.1 uncultured Oscillospiraceae bacterium
CTGCCCTATATCGACCGCTATGAACAGGCGTGGAGCAAGCTGGAGCAATTCAACAGCCGGTTCCCGGAGGATATGAAAAAATCTCTTCTGCAATATGCCCTCCAGGGCAAGCTGGTGGAACAGCGCCCTGAAGAAGGCACGGCGGATAAACTTTTTGCTCAAATCCAGCAGGAAAAACAGCGGCTGATTGCCGAAAAGAAAATCAAAAAGGAAAAGCCCCTTCCCGAAATTACCGACGACGAAAAGCCCTTTGATATTCCGGAGACTTGGAAATGGGTCTATTTGATAGATCTTGTCGAAGAGAAACCATCAAACGGTTATTCCCCCAAAGGTGTTACGTATCCTACTGAAATTAGAAATCTTACTTTGACGGCGACAACATCTGGAAAATTTAAGGATAATGCGTTTAAGTATGTCGATATTCCAGAAGAAGACGCATCAAAATATTGGTTAAGAAACAATGATTTGCTAATTCAAAGGAGTAACTCAAGGGAATTAGTAGGTACGAGTTGCATTTATACTGGCGCTGACAACGCATATATTTATCCTGATTTGATGATGCGTATGCGTGTTTTAAATGGGGTTGATGTCCAGTATATCGATTATGTGCTTAAGTCTCCAATGACACGGAATTATTATATGGCAAGTGCATCAGGGACATCTGAAAGTATGCCAAAGATTAACCAAAAAATAGTTTCGTTTACTTTGGTGCCGCTCCCATCTCTGGCTGAGCAAAAACGCATTGTCAAAAAACTGGAACAGCTGCTGCCACTGTGTGAGCGGTTGAAGTGAGGAAATATGATAAAAGGGTTTATTGATTATAGAGAGGGTAAAATTCCGTTTGTCATTGAAAATTACCGCATGGAGTTGTTTACAGACGATGACCTCCTCAGCGACTTTTCAAAGGAGCATAATTTTAAGAAAAATTATATTCTCCACGGGCAGTATTTTGGTGTAGGCAGCCAAGGTCAAACGGCCACTTTTTTTGTGGAGCGTTCTATGGGCAGTACCTGCTATTTGCGCTGCTATATTATCAATACAATAACCTCAAAAGACAACTATGATACCATAGGCTTTCAATCACCATTTCTTGACGATGTGTTCCGATACAAATATGAATACCTGGATATGGTCAGAGGAGGCGTTAACTTGGCACTGGAGCCCAGGGATGTATACAAGCTTCCGCTTGTCATGAATGGTATGCGTTATGAGTTGAAGTATCGCATCGGGCAAGATTCTCGTTTGGGGCTTTTGGAGGACTTTAACAAAAAGGGAGAACTGCTTCTCCAGCTACAGACAGATGATATACAAGAACTTTATAACATTGCGATGGTTTTATATCGTCTGGCAATGTTTATGCTGTCTACATCAGAAGTGCCGTTTCAGCAGATTACACTATATAAAGATGGACTAAAAGCTGGATGGTTTTATTGTCCTATGGTTTCAGAAAAAGCAGTATCTTGGAGTGATGGATTTTTTTATCAATTTGATATCATGAAATATGTTCCTCGCATCCTAAATAACGTTGCGAAAGATTCTGGAAGTAAAATTACTCAAAGCATACCGTTAGGCCACTTAGGAACTTTCGACACATTATTTTCTCCACAACGCTTTTTACAACAGGTCATGTCATTTGAATATCTGTTTGATAAACTAGAGCCAGATAAGGCAGCAGATAGGAAGTTCCCCTTAAAAGCTGAATTACAATATATGTTTGATGAATTTCCGCAGTTGTTGTCAAATCCCAATCTATCCTCAGGCAAGATTAGTGAGAGGATCAAGGAAACGAGACATCAGATCACTCATGGACATGCCTATTATTATGATTTCAAAAGTGATCCTGAACTCCAATATTTGATTATCATTCTTGATAAGTTGATTAGGAACATGAGCTTATGGTGGGCTGGATTTACAAAAGAAGAAATTCAAGAATACCCCATTTTGTAAGTTGGAAATGTCCATCGTTAAACGTGAAATGGTTGCGGCTATTTAGGTAGACTAGGAAGGAGAATGCATACACATGGCTAATATCATTGCCGTAATTTGGGACTGTGACAAAACCCTTGTAGATGGCTATATGCAAGACCCGATTTTTGAAGAATACGGTATCGACCCAACAGAGTTTTGGAAAGAAGTAAATGCCAAGCCAAAAGAATATGAAAAGGCTGGCATTCGTGTTAACAAAGATACATACTATTTGAATCACTTCATCAAATGCGCGCACAACGGCACCTTGAAGGGATTAAATAACAAAAAACTGCGTGCATATGGCGAGAAGCAAAAGTTTTATAAGGGTATCCCTGAAATATTTGAAAAAACCAAGCAAATGTTCCGAGATGATAAAACCTATTCCGAGTACGGCATCCAGGTAGAGCATTACATCGTCAGCACAGGATTTGCAGAAATTATTCGCGGCTCCAAGCTAATGCCTTTTGTTGATGGTATCTGGGGATGTGAGCTCCTGGAGACCCCTGATGCAGAAGGGAATCTAGTTATTGGTGAGATCCTTTATACAATCGACAATACCACAAAAACCAGAGCCATTTTCGAAATTAACAAAGGTATTGGAAAAATCGAAGGTATTGAGGTGAACTCTAAAATCCCGCAGGAAAATCGTCGAGTGCATTTTGAGAATATGATTTATATTGCCGATGGTCCCAGCGATATTCCGGCTTTCTCTGTGGTGAAAAGAAACGGTGGAGCCACCTTTGCCATCTATCCCAAAGGGGATTGGAAGGCTATGCGGCAAGTAGAGCAGATGCGCGAAGATGGACGTGTGGATATGTATGCAGAAGCGGACTATTCTGAGGGAACTACCGCATATATGTGGATCACAAATAAAATCCAGAAAATAGCTGACAGAATTCGTGATACAGAGAAAGCTAAAATTACGAGCTCTGCTTCCGGGGTTCCCCGTCATCTTGTCTGATGTGATTCCTACTATATGTATAAAAACCAGAGGGTCAAGGCACATCGTACCTTGACCCTCTGGTTCTGTTTTGACATCACAGCCACACTCTTACGGCAAAGCCGCCTTTGAAAAAGTAGGTGTTCGTGTAATGTCCATCTGGTGGACCTGAAGAGACTCGAACTCTCGACCTCTCGGATGCGAACCGAACGCTCTCCCAGCTGAGCTACAGGCCCATATTGCGTGCTTGAGTATTATACCATACTTTTCTGATTTGTAAAGAGTAAAATTCCATGTTGCCAATTTCTTTTTATTGAGGTATAATACCTGCGCGGCTCTTTGCAAGGCTGCACCAGTCGGGGAGCCAGCGGTGCCCTGTAACCCGCAATCCGCTACAGCGGGGATTGATTCCCGATCGAGGGCAATTTGGTGTGCCGTCAGCCCACGGTAAGCGGCGTTGAAGCCCCGATCCCGCGCAACATATACCTGTGAACCATGTCAGGCGGGGAACCGAGCAGCATTAAGCAGGACCATATGTGTGCCGCGGGGCCATCGGGGCCGAGCAGGCTGCCGCGCAAGCGGGCGTGCCGGTTGTTCGATTGAGGGTGTGCAGTCTTGCAAAGGGCCGCATTTTATTAATAAGCCAAGTCCCGCTCTACTCTATATAAAGGCGGTGGAAGAAACGTACCAGGCGCTATACCGTAAATACCGCCCGAGGACCTTCGACGACGTCTGGGGGCAGGAACATATAACCGAGACGCTCAAGCGCCAGGTCGAAGCGGGCCGCACCAGCCACGCCTACCTCTTCGTGGGCACGCGCGGCACGGGCAAGACCACCTGCGCCAAGCTGCTCGCCCGCGCGGTGAACTGCGCCCATCCCGTGAACGGCAGCCCCTGCAACGAGTGCGCCGCCTGCCGCGGGATAGAGAGCGGCGCCATTATGGACGTTGTGGAGATAGACGCCGCCAGCAACAACGGCGTGGACAACATCCGCGCCCTGCGCGACGAGGCCGTCTTCTCCCCCGCCGAGGTCAAAAAGCGCGTATACATTGTTGACGAGGTGCACATGCTCTCGCCCAGCGCTTTCAACGCGCTCCTGAAGATACTTGAAGAGCCGCCCGAGCACCTTATGTTCATCCTCGCAACGACCGAGCTGCGCAAGGTGCCGGCGACTATTGTCTCGCGCTGCCAGCGCTATAATTTCCGGCGGCTGGACGCGGGCGTCATATGCGAGAGGCTCAAATACGTCGCCGGGAAGGAAAACCTCGAGCTCACCGACGGGGCCGCGGAGACGCTGTCCCGCTTGGCCGACGGCGGGATGCGCGACGCGCTGAGCCTTTTGGACCAGTGCTCCGGGCGCGGGCTTATAGACGAAAACTGCGTGCTCGATGTCACGGGCGCCGCCGGGTCGGCTCGCACAGCCGGGCTGTTGAGCGCGGTGGCGGAGCGCGATTCAATGAAGGCGCTCGACGCCTTCGACGCCCTGTGGCGCGACGGCAAGGACCCGGCGGGGGTGCTTGGCGGCCTTATGAGCCTCATGCGCGACATATTGCTGCTCTCCGTGGCCCCAAAGGGCTCGGCCGCGCTGCTGACCGGCGCGTATCCGCTCCAGACGCTCCGTGATTTTTCAAGGATCTTCACGCGCGAGGAGCTGCTCCGTGACATGTCCGCCTGCCAGGACGGCATAAGCGCGCTCAGGGACAGCCCCAGCGCGCGCACGACGGCGGAGCTCTGCCTTATAAAGCTCTGCGACGCCTCCCTCTCCGCCGACACGGCCTCCATTATATCCAGGCTGAGCCGGGTCGAGGCCGGGCTGGAATCCATTAAATCCGGCGTGATAAGCACGGCGGCGCCCGCGCCTGAAGCGCCCAGGGCCCGGGCGGGCGCGGAGCCCGCCGGGGACGCTGGGCCCGGGACGGAGCCGGCCGGCGTCCAGGCCGGGCCCGAGGATATTGACGGCCCCCCGCCCTGGGACGATATGGACGCCCCTCCGGAGGGCTCCGGGGCCACGCCCCCTCCGCCCGGGCCGGCTGGGCGCGATATGCCCGGGCCGCCCGAGGAGCAGGCCGGCTCACTGCGGGCTCCCGCGCGGGAGGCCGCCGGGAACGAGGGCTTCTGGGGCCGGTTTTTGGACGCCGTCTGCCCCAAGATCCCGGTCGGTTACCGCTTCATGCTCCGCGGCAGCGACGCCAGCGGCGAGCTGCGCGGCGGCGAGGCCGTTATACGGCTCTCTGAAGGTATGCTGTACAACAGTTTAAGCTCGGGCGAGAATTTGAACAAGCTCCGCGCCGCCGCGAACGAGGCCGCCGGGCGCGAGGTGCGCGTCACGGTGGAGGCGCTCGGCGGGGGCGTGAAGCGAAGTATCGACGAGCTTCGCAAGTTTAAGGACACAGTAAGATTCACTGGAAAGGACGGTAATTGACATGGCTAAAGGCGGATTCCGCGGCGGCTACGGCGGCATGGGCGGTATGAACCAGGCCAGCATGATGAAGCAGGCCCAGAAGATGCAGGCGGAGCTTGCTAAAATCACCCAGGAGCTTGAGGAGAGCTCTTTTACGGCCAGCGCCGGCGGCGGTGTGGTCAAGGCCACCGTCAGCGGCAAGCGCGAGCTCACGGCGCTGGAGATCGACCCGGAAGCCGTCGACCCCGAAGACGTCGATATGCTCCAGGACATGGTGATAGCCGCCGTCAACGAGGCGCTGCGCAAGGTAGAAGAGGCCAGCGCCGCAGGTATGAGCAAGATTACCGGCATGAAGGGCCTGCCCTTCTGAGCCGCTTATAAGCCGTCCCGGAGTCGCCGATTCCGGGGCGCTTTTTATTTCCCGGGCGGCGCGGCCGCCCGCGCTTCGTCAAGGTGACGGAAAAATCCTTAGCAGCCGAACAAAGTTAATAAAATTTCGTCTTTAATAATCGCCCGCAAAGTGATAGAATGTTTCAGAAACAACGTCTAAGGCCAAGGAGGCAAAACCCAATGGACAAGAGAACTATCGCAGTGATATTCGGCGGCTGTTCCCCAGAATACCCCGTCTCGCTTGAATCCTCTCACTCGGTCGTTGTAAATATGGACCGTGAGAAATACGATATAGTCCTGATCGGCATCACCAAGGGCGGCGAGTGGTTCCGTTACTACGGCGGCCCGGAAGGGATAGAAAACGACACCTGGCGGGATGGCGAATGCGTCCCCGCCGTGATCTCCCCCGACCGCGAGGTGCACGGCATAGTCGAGTTCGCGCCCGGCGGCGTCAAGACTACGCGCATAGACGCCGCGTTCCCCGTGATGCACGGCAAGAACGGCGAGGACGGCACTATCCAGGGCCTTATAGAGATGGCCGGCATCCCCATAGTAGGCTGCGGCGCGCTCTGCTCGGCGCTGTGCATGGACAAGGACCGCGCGCACAAGCTCGCCGCCCTCGCGGGGGTGGAAGTGCCCAGGTCCATAGTCCTCGATTCCCTGCCCGGCGAATCCGAGCTCGCCGCGATGGTGGACGGGATAGGTTATCCCGTCTTCGTGAAGCCCGTGCGCGCCGGTTCCAGCTTCGGCATAACCAAGGTCAAAGACAAGGCCGCGCTCATGGACGCCGTCAGGTTCGCCTTCCGCTACGACCGCGAGGTCATCATAGAGGAGACGATACCCGGCAACGAGGTCGGCTGCGCCGTCATGGGCAACGGCGCCCTCACTATCGGCCGCGCGGACGAGATAGAGATTTTCGGCGACATATTCGACTTTGAGGAGAAGTACACCCTCAAGACCGCGAAAATACATATGCCCGCCCGCGTCGGCGAGCAGGCCGAGGAGCGCATAAAGGCCGCCGCGGCGAAGATTTACCACGCCCTGGGCTGCCGCGTCATGGCGCGCGTGGACATGTTCTACACGCCCGATGGGCGCGTCGTATTCAACGAGGTGAACACCATCCCCGGCTTCACGCCGCACAGCCGTTTCCCGAACATGATGAAGGGCATAGGCCTCGATTTCCCCGCCCTGCTCGACCGCCTCATCGGCTTCACTTTTGAAGCATGAACGCACGCAGTTATAAAGGAATAGAGGTCTTCAGGGTCGCGGCCGCCTTCCTGGTCGTCGCCATACACACTTCCCCGCTGGGCAGCTACGGGCTTACGGCCAACTTTATTTTGACGCGCGTGTTTGCGCGCGTGGCCGTGCCGTTCTTCTTTATGGCCACGGGCTTCTTTGTCCTGGGCGGCGGCCGCAGCGCCCGGGGGAGCCTAAAAAAGCTGCTCATTATCTACGCGGCCAGTGCGGCTCTCTACCTGCCCGTCAACGTCTACGCCGGGCATCTTCAAAGCTGGGACCTGCCCGAGCTCGCGCGCCAGGTCCTCTTCGAGGGCACGTTTTACCACCTCTGGTATTTGCCCGCCGCCATACTCGGCCTCTGGCTCACCGAAAAGCTGATAAGCGGGGCCGGTATGCGCGCCGCCGGGCTGATCGCTCTCGCGCTGTACGCGCTGGGCCTGCTGGGCGACAGCTACTGGGGCCTCATCGAGGATGTCCCGGGCCTGAGCGGCGTATATAACGCCATATTCGCGCTGATGGGCTATACCCGCAACGGCCTCTTTTTCGCCCCGCTCTTTATGTGGATGGGCTGCGCGCTCCGGCAAGGCAGGCCGCGCTTTCTCCCGGACAAGGCGGCTTTCGAGGCCGCCGGGCTCGCCGGAAGCCTCCTGCTCATGCTTGCCGAGGGGCTGACGCTAATGTTTTTGGGCTGGCAGCGGCACGACAGCATGTATATAATGCTGCCGGCCGTCATGTACTTCCTCTTTGCGCTGCTGCTCCGCGCAGGGGGCGCGGCCGGGCTGCCCCTCGGCGCCTTCTCGCTGCTCGTCTACATCCTCCACCCCGCAGTCATACTCGCCGTGCGCGCCGCCGCGCGCATACTCGGGCTGTGGGATATCCTCGTTGTCAACAGCCTCGGGCATTACGCCGCCGTCTGCCTTGGCAGCGCCGCCGTCTCCGCCCTTCTGCTTGCGGCCTGGGCGAAGGTGAAGCCCTGGCGCGTTTCGGACACGGCCAGGGCCTGGGTCGAAGTTGACCTTGACGCCCTCCGCCGCAACGCCGCCGCCCTTCAGGAGGCTTCCCCGGAGGGCTGCCGCCTGATGGCGGTGCTCAAATGCGACGCCTACGGCCACGGCGCCCGGCGCTCGGCCCTCGAGCTTGAGCGTATGGGCGTGAAGGCCTTCGCCGTCGCCTGCTGCGCCGAAGGCGTGGAGCTCAGGCGCGCCGGGGTCAGGGGCCTAATCCTGATACTCGGCTACACCCCTGTCAGCCAGTGGCGCGTCATCCGCCGCTACAGGCTAACCCAGTGCGCCGTGGACTCCGCCTACGCCCGAGCCCTTAACGAGGCCGCAGGGAAGCCTGTGGACGTCCATATCAAGGTGGACACGGGTATGCACCGGCTCGGAGAGAGCTGGGAGCATGCGGACGCGATTGCGGAGTGCTTCTCCCTGCCGCGCCTGCGCGTGACGGGTATGTTCACGCACCTGTGCGTATCCGATTCGCTCAGCGAGGGCGACGTCGCCTTTACCGAGCTGCAAATAGAGCGCTTTTTCTCCCTTGCCGCCGGGCTCAAGGCCCGCGGGATCGACCCGGGCGCGCTGCACACGCAGGCCAGCTACGGGCTAATAAATTACCCCGACGCGCGCTGCGCCTACGCCCGCGCGGGCGTGGCGCTCTACGGCGTCAAGAGCGACGAGCACGACGGCCTGCGTTCCTGGCCCGGCCTGATCCCGGCGCTGAGCCTCAAGGCGCGCATAGGCCTCGTCCGCGAGCTGCCCGCCGGCGAGAGCGTCGGCTATGGCCGGGAGTTCACGACCAGCCGCGCAAGCCGCATAGCGGTGCTGCCAATAGGCTACGGCGACGGCGTGTTCCGCTGCGCCATGCACGGCGGGGCCGAGGCGATTGTAAACGGCAGTCGCTGCCCGATAGTCGCCCGCATCTGCATGGACCAGCTCTGCCTCGACGTCACGGACGCGGGGGACGTGAAGCCCGGGGATATAGCCACCTTCATCGGCCGGGACGGCGGAGAAACCATAAGCTGCGAGGAATTCGCCGCAAAGAGCGGCACCATCTCCAACGAGGTCCTCAGCCGCCTGGGCAAACGCCTGCCCAGGGTCTATAAGAACTGAGAAAATTACCGGGCCTGGATTCAGGCCCGGTATTCCTTTATCCTTTTATGCCTTTCCAGAAGCGGAAATACTCGCCCGGGCTTATTTCCCCGCCGCGGATAAGTATTTCATAGCTCTCCCCGCGCCAGTCGTATCCGACCCCGGCCTCCACATAGCCGTTTCGCATGTAGAAGGCCTTCCGACGCCGCCTCTGGGCGTTGTTGCCCGCGCCGCCGCGCTCCCGCTCGATGTCCAGCACGATCCGCCGCCCGGGCTTGAGCGCGGCTATTATCCCCAGCGCCTCGCCGCCCATGCCGCGGCAGCGCCGCTCCTCCGCAATGGCGAGATAGATTATGTGCGTTATGTCCCCGAGGTTGAGCAGGGCCGCGAAGCCCGCGAAAGCGCCGCCTTCATAAAAGCCCAGCAATTCGCCCGCGCCGGAAGAGCCGGAGAGGATTTCTCCGAAGCCCCAGCGCTCGTTGGGCGGGAAGGCACGCTCATAAAGCCGCTTGACCTCGCCGAGCTCGGGCGATGAAGGGCCGAGAACTCTGTATTCCAAAGCAGTTACCTCACTTATCCATATAGGGCGAAAAAGAGAGCCCGCCGGGGCTCTCTTTTCTTATTATGCCAGCTCTCTTCCCATGAGCACGCCCATGGCGCTCGCCATCATAAGCCCGCGGGTCCAGCCGGAGCTGTCGCCCAGGGCGTGGAGGCCCTTGACGTTGGTGTTGAACTTGGTGTCCATCGTGACCTTGTTGGAGTAGAACTTCAGCTCGGGGGAATACAGCAGCGTCTCGTAGCTCGCAAAGCCGGGGACGACCTCGTCCATGGCGCGGATAAAGTTGATGATGTTTATCATGGCGCGGTAGGGCATGGCGGCGGTGATGTCGCCCGCGACGGCGTCGACCAGCGTGGGGCGGACGTTGCTGCGCTCCAGCTCCTTTTCCCAGGTGCGCTTGCCGTCGAGGATGTCGCCGAAGCGCTGTACGAGGATGTGGCCGTTGGCGAGCATGTTGGTGAGCTCGCCCACCTTCTGAGCGTAGGCTATGGGCTGGTTGAAGGGGACGGAGAAATTGTGCGAGCAGAGTATGGCCACGTTTGTGTTCGGGCTCTTGAGCTCCGCGCCCTTGTAGGCGTGGCCGTTGACTACGGCCAGGTCGTTATCATAATTCTCCTGGCTCACCACGCCGCCGGGGTTCTGGCAGAAGGTGCGGACCTTGTTCTTGAAGGGCTTGGGGTAGCCTATGAGCTTGGACTCGTAGAGGACGTCGTTTATCTCCTCCATAATCTCGTTGCGCACCTCGACGCGCACGCCGATATCGACTGTGCTGGGCTGGTGCTGGACGTGATGCTCGGAGCAGATCTTTTCAAGCCAGTCCGCGCCGCGGCGGCCGGTGGCCACAACCGTATGCTCGGCGCGCAGCTCGAAGTCGCGGCGCCCGTCGCTGAGGTAGACGCCGAGGCAGGTGTCCCCGTCCATGATGAGGTCGCGGCACTCGGTGTCAAAGAGCATCTCCACGCCGTGCTCTATCAGCCAGTTCTCTATGCCGAGGTAGACGTCGTGCGCTTTCTCGGTGCCCATGTGGCGTATCGGGCAGTCTACCAGCTTGAGGCCGGCCTTTATTGCGCGCGCGCGGATCCTGCGCACCTTCTCCTCGTTGCCGACGCCCTCGATGTGCTCGTCTGCGCCGAATTCGAGGTAGATGCTGTCGGCATAGTCGATAGTCTCCTGGGCGAGCCTGGCGCCAATGAGCTCGGGCAGGTCGCCGCCGACCTCATAGCTCAATGAGAGCTTGCCGTCGGAAAACGCGCCCGCCCCGGAAAAGCCGGTTGTGATATGGCAGACGGGCTTGCAGTTCATGCACTTGCCGGTCTTGCTCTTGGGGCAGCTGCGGCGGGTCAGCTCGCGGCCCTTCTCGACCATGACTATTTTCTTCTTAGAGCCGCGGCGCAGCATCTCCAGCGCCGTGAATATCCCGGCCGGCCCCGCGCCGACAATTACTACATCAGCGTTCATTTGGTAACCTCCAGACATAAAAACAGCACGCCCCATCCGCGTGCTAATACTTAACAAAATAGGCCCCCGTAGGCCCGAACGGAACTACAGTTCCGTTCGGAGAGGAGGAATAAGCCCGTTCGGCGCAGTTTTCGCCGCGAGGCGGAAACGGAGCGATAAGAGCTTGATTGCACTCCCCAATAAGCCCGAGCGGAACTGTAGTTCCGTTCGGAGAGGAGGAATAAGCCCGTTCGGCGCAGTTTTCGCCGTGAGGCGGAAACGGAGCGATAAGAGCTAGATTGCACTCCCCCGTAGGCCCGAACGGAACTGTAGTTCCGTTCGGAGAGGAGGAATAAGCCCGTTCGGCGCAGTTTTCGCCGCGAGGCGGAAACGGAGCGATAAGAGCTTATTCCGACGTTGGAGCGGGCAACGAGATTCGAACTCGCTACCTCCACCTTGGCAAGGTGGCGCTCTGCCAAATGAGCTATGCCCGCATAAATAGGCGGCTGCGGCGCGTCTCACAGCAACGCCGGGCGAAGCCGTGGTTTCGGCCGGTAAGGCGTCCCTCAGACGCGACACATATTTTATCATATTACGGCAAATTGTCAAGAGGCAAATTTGCCCCGGCGCGCGTAAAACGCGCCGGGGCCGTAAACTTTATACGCTCTCGGGATAGACGGCGCGGCGGCCGCCTATCAGCTTGGGCCTTGTGCGGGCGGCGGTGACCGGGGCCTCGCCTACGCGCTTTACGGCCAGGCGCACAGGCACGGCGACCTCCTTCAGGTGCATACCTATAAGCGTGCTGCCAATGTCCAGGCCGGCGGCCGCGCGGACGCGCTCGACGGCGACGGGGTCGGACATGTGCTTCCAGGCCGCAGTGGCCCAGCTTCCGCCGGCCTTGGGCTGGGGTATTACGCAGACGGGCTCGTAGCCGTATTTTTCGGCACATTCGCGCTCCACAATAAGCGCGCGGTTGAGGTGTTCGCAGCACTGGGCGGCGAGAAAGAGGCCCTTTTCCTTCAAAAGCGGCTCCACAGCCTCGTACACGGCCTCGGCGGCTTCCGGAGTGGAGCCCTTGCCTATGTTGGCGCCCATGATTTCGCTCGACGAGCAGCCGACGACGACGAGGGACCCGGGGCGCAGGCCGGCCCTGTCCAGCAGCTCCGCCATGGCGTCGCGCGCCTGGCGCGCAAACTCGGTATAATCAGCCAGCATATACGTCATCTCCATAGAAACAAAATTGCTTTCTGGGCGTCTATATTATATCACCGTAAGGAGCATTTGACAACAGTGCCCGCCGGGAGTATTATTGTAACGCGCCAAAAACATAACCTGCGAGGTGTAGAATGAAGAAATTCCTTGCCGCCGTGCTTTGCGCGGCCATACTATGTTCCCTTGCGGCCTGCGGCGGCGGGCCGACCACGCTGCCCGAGCCCGACGCCGAAGACGTGCCCACGCCGACCGGCACGCCAGAGCCGACGCCTAGCCCGACCCCGGAGCCATTCACGAACCCCCTGTCCGGCGAAGCGGTGGATGAGGACATAAGCATGCTGCGGCCTTTCGCCGTCATGATTAACAACCTGCCCCCTTCCCTGCCCCAGCGCGGCATATCCCAGGCCGAGATACTCTACGAGATCCCCGCCGAGGGCGGCGTGACGCGAATGACCGCCTATTTCACCGACATTTCCGACATCGCCAGCATCGGCACCGTGCGCTCCATACGGCCCTACTACGCCCAGATCGCCTTCGGCTATGACGCCATTATAATCCACGCCGGCGGCAGCGAGGCGGCGTACAGCCTGCTCTCCAGCACGGGCTGGGACCACATTGACGGCGTGCGCCAGACCTATAACGCGGCCCCCTTCGCCCGCGACCCGGCCCGTGTCCACAACGGGCTTGAACACAGCCTCTTCGCGGACGGGGCCAAGCTCGTATCCGCCATTGAAGAGCGCGGCTTCAGTTTTGAGCACGAGGACGGCGGATACGACTACGCCATGAGCTTCACGGACGACGCCGCGGAGCAGTGCGAGCACGAGGCCGAATACGCCAGGATAACCTTTAACAGCTACAAGTCGATGAGCTTCGAGTACAACGCCGAGGACGGCCTCTATTACGCGAGCCAATACGGCGGCAAGTACATCGACGAAAACAGCGGCGAACAGGTGAGCTTCGCCAACCTGCTCTTCCTCGACACAGACATTAAGATTATCGACGGCTACGGCCGGCTTGAGGTCCGCACGACCGGCGAAGGCACGGGCTGGTACGTCACCGGCGGCAAGTGCGTGGAGATAAGCTGGGAGCGGGCCGACGAGTACAGCCCCTTCCGCTATTACCTGCCCGACGGCAGCGAGCTGCAATACGCCGTGGGCCACACCTATGTGGGCATTAAGGGCGACGATTACGCCAACGAAGTCACTTTTACCAAACCCGAAACCTGAGCGGCAGATTGAAACGCCCCGGAACGCTTTGTTCCGGGGCGCTAACTTATCCTGCGCAGAGCCTGAATATTTCTTCCGCCTCCGCCCTGCCCATCGGCACGATGCTGGGATATGTGACCGCGCCTCCGGAAGTGCATTTATCGGCCATTACGGCTATGTCCTTTTCATCCAGGCCGAGCTCGGCGAGGGTGCCCGGCATACCGAGGGAGCTGAAATAAGCCTTCGTGGCCTCGATACCCGCGTCTATAACCCGCCCGGGGTGTTCAAAGTCCGGCTCCACGTTCCAGATGTTCACCGCGTAACGCAAAAGGCGGCCCTGCCCTGCTCCGCGGTTGGCGAAGAAGCGCAGATACGCCGGCCAGACCACCGCGAGCCCGGCGCCGTGGGCTATCTTTGGGTCGAGCCCGCTCATCTCGTGTTCGAGCTTATGCGCCCAGAGGCCGCACTCCCTGCCCGCGCCGGTCAGGCCGTTGTGCGAGAGGCTGCCCGCGTACATGAGCGTCGCCCTCGCCTCATAGTCCTCCGGTTCCGCCATAGCCCTGCGTCCCGCGGAAATGACGGCGCGGCACAGGCCTTCGGAGATGTTGTCCACAAGCTCGTTATCCCCGTTCGTGCACATATACCTCTCCATGGTGTGCATGAGTATGTCAACAATGCCGCAGGCCGTCTGGTACGGCGGGAGGCTGAAGGTGAGCTCCGGGTTCATTATGGCGAAGTCCGGGCGGTTGAGCTGGCTTGAGAAGCCGCGCTTTAGCCCCTCGTGCGTGAGGACCGCGCTGTTGCTCGTCTCGCTGCCCGTGGCGGCGATGGTCAGGATTACGCCGACGCCCACGCGCCCGGCGGGCTTCACCCGCTTCATTGTTATATCCCAGGGCTCCCAGCCCGTCTCCACGCAATAGGCGGCCATTTTGGCCGAGTCAATGACGCTTCCCCCGCCGACGGCGAGGAGCATGTCGCAGCCCTGCTCCCGCGCGAAACGCGCGGTATAAGAGGCGAACTCGGCAGTGGGGTTGGCCTGCGTCCCGCCCAGCTCCGCGTATTCGAGCCCCGCCGCTTCGAGCGAGGCCTCCACCCTGCCGAGCAGGCCCGTGCGCCTAGCGCTCCCGCCGCCGTAGCAGATAAGCGGCTTCTTATAGCCGCGCCGGGCTATTATCCCGCCAACCTCGTTTTCCCTGCCGCGTCCGAAAAAGACCTCGGTAGGCGTGCATAGGTCAAAATTAAGCATGTTTACCTCACTTTTCCCCCGGTGAACAGCGCCGGCTTATCTCAGTTACCACAGGTATCAGCAGCCCGCCGGCTATGTTGCCGCAGGTGCTGACAAGTATGAACACAAGCGCCTCGCCCGACCACATGCCGGCAAGCGTGATATAGTACATGTTGGCCACGCAGTGCTCAAAGCCGCAAATCACAAAGACGGTCACGCCAAAGAAGACGGCGATATACTTGCCTATCTCATAGGGTATGCTCCTGTAGCCCTCGACGGCTATATATATCATGATATTGCAGAATATGGCGAGGATGAATACGCTGAGCAGGCTGTCGCCCAGCTTGGTCTCGCATACGCTTTGGGCGCGCTCGACAATATTGGCCAGCCTTGTCAGGCGCAGCAGCGTCCCGCCCGCGGCCGCCCCGGCGAAGTTCGAGAGCCACACAACGGCGAGGAAGCCTATGTAGCGGGGGCCCTTGCCTATGGAGTAGCAGACCTTGCCGGTGAAAAGGTTCCAGCCGAAGGAGCATATGGCGAATAGGCCGACCGTGAACATGAGCGCGCCGGCGAGAGGGCTTTCAAGCATCAGATAGGCGCTCGCGCCAAGGGTTATCACCAGCCCGGCGAGGAAGCCGAGCGCCGCGTCGGATATTATCTTCACAGCGCGCCACCTGCGGCCTTCACCGTGTGCCGCGCGAGTATGGCGCTCGTAACCATGCCGACTCCGGCGGGGACGGGCGTTATGGCCCTCACCAGCGGCTCGACGGCCTCAAAATCCACGTCGCCGACGAGCCTGCCCTTTGCCTCGGAGTAGTTGATGCCGACGTCGACCACAACCTGGCCGGGGCTGAAATACTCCGCCGTCAGGAACTCCGCCCTGCCCATCGCCGCGACCACTATATCCGCGCGGCGGGTGACCTCGGCGAGGTTCCTGGTGCGCGAGTGGCAGATAGTCACCGTGGCGTTAGCCGCCTGGAGCAGCATTGCAACTGGGCGGCCGATTACAAGGCTGCGGCCTACAACGGCGGCGTTTTTCCCCTCAAGCTCCACGCCGTAGCGCTTCAGCAGGGCGAGCACGGCCTCCGCCGTGCAGGGCGCGAAGCCGTCGCCCTTTCCCATGTAGAGCGAGGCGGCGCTGCCCGTGCTGATGCCGTCGACGTCCTTAGAAGGCATGAGAGCTTCGCAGGCCGCCCTTTCGTCAAGCTGCTTGGGCAGGGGCCGGAACATGAGTACTCCGTGTACGTTGGCGTCCGAATTGAGGCGCTGTATGCGCGCAATAAGCGCGCCCTGCATGACGTCCGCGGGGAGCTCGGACAGCTTTACGGCTATGCCCAGCTTTTCGCAGCGCTTTATCGCCGCGCGCTCATAGGCGACGTCGTCCGGCCTCTCGCCGACGCGCAGTATGCCCAGCGTGGGGGTCACGCCTCGCTCTTTCAGGGCGCGTACCGCGGCTATAGTCTCCGCGTCCAGCGCCGCGGCGACAGGCGCGCCCTTTAATATCTCAGCCATCACTTCAACCTCCCAGATACTCCGTCGTAGATTTCTTTGGCGGCCAGATTGCAGCGCGCCATGAGGCTGTTCGCCTCGGCGTTGAGCCTGCCGGCGGTTTTGCTGTCCGCCATGCTCTTCGTATTCACAAACACGTTGAGCGCGGCGGCTTCGCAGGCGGCGCGGGTCATCGCCGCGGCGCAGCCGGCGTCGGAGACGGCGAGGGCGCTGCCCTTTTGCGCGTACTCCGCTATGAGATCGAGCGCCTTTACGCATAGGCGCATTATCTCGAGCGGCGGCTGAACGGCCGCGAGCAGCGCCGCCTCCATGACCTCCGCGCGCGCAGGGTCGTCCTTCGGTATGCCGTAGGCCCGGCTCAGCGGCCCGAAGGCCTCCGCGTCCGCGTCTATGCGCGCGAGGAACTCCGCGCGGAGCTCTTCCGCCTTTTCGTTGAGAGCCTTTATGTCCTCCTGCACGTCCGCGTACTTCTTCTTGCCTATGGTGAGGTTCCCCACCATGTTCCCGAGCGCGACGCCCACGGCTCCGCAGAGCGCCGCCGCGCCCCCGCCGCCCGGCGCCGGGGCTTTGGAGGCCAGCGTTT
>CALWYP010000073.1 GCA_944385795.1 uncultured Oscillospiraceae bacterium
AATAGCCTCTAACATCACCGGGCTTCAAATTAGGGTGGTCAGTCAGTATCCCGCTGCTCACCCTGTGGCGCTCTGTGTTGCTCATGACAAGCTTACCACGACTGCCGCCCTTTGTCGAGGCCCCTCCAGGCCCATTGGTATACCGTCCTGTTTTGGGGTCTCGATACGGGTTATAGTCCATAACCGCCGCGTCCTGCGCGGCTGTGTCAAAAGGGCGCTCCAACGCCTCCGCTTCTTCCGTGCCGTCCCCCTCGCTGAGCGCCAGCCCGGCGAGCGGGTCGCGGAGTGCTGTTACATCCTGATATGTTTTGCCGGTGTTGGCTGCTATCTCCTCATCGGTTATGCTGCCAAACATTCCTGTTTCATCGGAGAGCAGTTTGAGCTCTTTCTGTGCCGTGTCGGCTTGCATAAGCCCCGCCTGGAACATATCGCGTATCGCCGCAGGTATCCACACCAAGCCCGTCCAGGGCGGCGCGGAGCAGCTCGCCCATCGCCGCTATATCGTACATATAAGCACCTCCCCGCGTCAGTTTAACACGCCCGCGCCGCGCTTGTAAAGGGCGCCAAACGCCCCGCGGCCAGGAGGCCGCGGGGCGCCTTTATTGAGTTTCCCTCCCCGGTATAGTTCTGCGTCGCCGTAAAGGCCTCGAAGGCGGAGTAGTTCGTAAAGAACTCGTGTTCGCCCGTCTCGGTGTTCAGCGCGTAGTAGAGGTAAGAGCTGTCCGCGGGGTTGAGCGCGGCGTTTATGCTCGCAAGGCCGGGGTTGCTTATCGGCCCGGCGGGCAGGCCGGTGTGCAGGTAGGTGTTGTAGGGGCTGTCCACCTGCAGATCTTCCTCGGTCAGGTATTCCTTGTGCTCGCCCAGGGCGTACATGACCGTGGCGTCAATCTGCAGGGGCATACCCGCGTTTATGCGGTTATAGATGACGGAGGCGATCGTGGCGCGCTCGGAGTCGTTCGCGGCCTCGGACTCTATCATGGAGGCGACGATTACGGCCTGGTGCAGGGTTATGCCCAGATTCTCCGCCTGGGCGTACATGTCCGCCGTGAGCTTGCCGTGGAAGTTCAGCAGGAAGCGGTTGATGGCGTTGGAGGCCTGTTCGCCCTGGTAAAACTCGTAGGTGTCCGGGAAGAGGTAGCCTTCGAGCCTGGAGGCCTCGCCCGGCGTGGCCCATTCGAGGAAGGAATAGTTGTAGCTGTATTCCGCCGCGGCGTCGTACAGGTCCTCCACGCTGGCGATATTGTTCTCCTCAAGCCGCTCGAAAATCTCCTGCATCGTGAAGCCCTCGGGGAAGGTCACCGTAGTGGTCGCCATGCTGCCGGAAGCGGTCTGCATATTCGTTACCAGCGCGCGGTAATCGAGGTTCGTCGTGAGGGTGTAGGTGCCCGGGTCGACCTTCGTCGTGGCGTTGGAGAAAAGGCAGAAGACCTTGAAGAGCCATTTATACTCTATTATGCCGGCGTCCTTGAGCGTATCCGCCACAAAGTCCATGTCGGCGTAGGAGACGGTGACAGTCTCGGTCGTGCCGTCGTCGTTCTCCAGCGTCTCCTCGCGCTCTTCAAAGATCTCCGCAGGCAGGGTTATCGTGCTCTCGATCGGGTCCTTGTTCAGCGCGAGCACGTCCGTCGCCGCCATCCACGCGAAGCAGGCCAGCAGCACTGAGAGGCAGACCACGAAGGTGAAGTACATGAGCCCGCCCAGGCAGCCGGTCTTGCCGTCCCGCCTCGGCCTTATGGGCTCGAAGTCCCGCTCGGTCAGCTCGGCCGGGTCCTCTTCGTCCACGCCGTCGAACTCGTCGGAGTGGTTTTCGGGCTTATAGAGCATCCCGTCGAGCTTCTCCAGGAGCTTGCGCCCCCTGCTCTCGACCTCGTTTTCCACCGGCTCCGCCGCGGGTTCCGCGGGCGTGGCCTCGCCCTTGGGCTTCTGGCGCCCGGCGTCCGTCCGCCCGGGCCCGGCCTCGGGCTGCTTTGCGCCGGGCTTGGGCTGCTTGTCCGCGCCTATGGCGGGGACGATAACCGTATCGTCCGTCGGCGCCGTCTCCGGCTTATTTGCTTTCAGGTTCTTGTCGTTTTCCATTGGGTTCTCCCTGGCAGCCCGGAACGCCGCGGGGCGCTCGGGCATAATATGGCTCAGACGGCAGCGCCGTCTTACATGCCGCCTCACCCTCCGCGCGGGGCAGGCGGGGAAATTTCATGCGCGGAGAAAGGGTAATACCATGTTCTGCGGAAACAATAACGGGAGCTGCTTCTGGATTATCATTATCCTTCTGCTTCTCTTCGTCTGCGGCGGGGCCGGCAACGGCTGCTGCAACACGAACAGCTGCTGCGACAACAGCTGCAATTCCTGCTGCTGAAGCCAGGCGGGGCCCCCATGGGCCTCGCTTTTTATTTGTCCAGCTCCAGGCGCATATAGGCCGTGCCCGGTATCGGGTTTTGATAATACGGGCCGCACTCGCGGAAGCCCAGGCGGGCGTAGAGCCGCCTCGCGGCATACATGTCCTCGAGCGTATCCAGCAGCATCTCGCGGTAGCCCAGCCCCTTCGCGCGCTCAATGACGGCCCTCGCAAGGGCCTCGCCCAGGCGCAGGCGGCGGTACCCCTCCCTGACGTAAAGGCGCTTCATCTCGCACGCGCCGCCGCCTATGCGGCGCAGGCAGGCCGCGCCTACCGCCTCCCCGGCGCGCAGGGCGACGACCGACGCCCCTCCGGGCGGGCCGTAGGCCCGCTCCAAGGCGGCCAGCTCCTCCTCAGGGCGCTGGAAGGATATGTCCCGCCCCAGCGAGGCGATATACTCCCCTATAAGCCCGCGCAGCGCGTCCATATGCCCCGCCCCGTCGGCAAGGCTTATGGGCACGGTCCTCTCACAGCTTATTATACGCTCTTCCGTTACGACGTAGTCAACGGCCAGATCGTTCCACTCGCGCGGGACTTTTTCTTCAAGCAGCCTTTCCCGGCAGAGACCGGCGCGCACCAGGCCCGGGAAACGGGCGAGGAAGCGGTCGTAATAGCCTCCCCCCTGGCCCAGCCTCATGCCGGAGCGGTCGAAGCACACGGCGGGCACGACTATCAGGCCGCCCGCAGGCTCCGCCGCCGGGAGCGACGCCGGCGGTTCGGGTATGCCGTAGCGCCCGGCGGCGAGGCCGACCGCGGCGCTGGCAAAATCCATTTCCCCACCCGGCCGGGTCCTTGGCAGGTATACGCGCTTCCCAAGCTCCACCGAGCGGGATAAAATGCGCTTTGTAGAGACTTCACGCCCCACCGATACATAGGTGAAGACATCCCCGGCGTCCGTATATTCCTGGAGGCCGAAGAGCCTCCCGGCGATAGCGGCGTCGCTGTAAGCAATATACTCCGCAGGGAGCTCTTTTATTCTCTCGCGCGCCCCGGCGCGGAAAGCGGCCTTATCCACGCCCGGCGCCGTCCAATACGCCCTTGACTATTTCAAAAATCTCCTCGTGCTTCTCGTCGGCCTCGCGCTCGGCGCCGTCTTTCATGAAATCGACGATGCGCCAGCCGTAGTGCTTCGCCGCGCGGCGGCCGGTGTCCAGGCAGTGCTGTAAATACTCGGCGTCGTTTTCGTGTATGTCGCCGCTCGTGCCGTTTTTCTCGCGCCTGTGGGCCATACGCCGCTCGCTGGTGGCGATGTCCACGTCGAGGAAAATAACGAGGTCGGGCTCCGGCAGGCCGAGCTTGACGTATTCGAGGTCGTAGAGCCAGTCGAAGAAGGCGGGCTGCTCCGCCGCGGGCAGCTTCGCGCCCTGGTGTACCGCGTTGGAGGTGGTATAGCGGTCGGAGAGTATGACGGCCCCGGCGTTATAGCGGTCCTTCCAGTCGGTCATGTACGAGGCGTAGCGGTCTACGGCGTAGAAGATGCTGGCCGCGCAGGGGTTCACGTCCTCGGGCTTGGAGCCGAAATCCCCGTTGAGGTACATGCGTATCAGCGCGGACGACTCCTCGCTGTAGCGCGGGAAGACTATGCTGTGATAGCCCAGGCCCTCCCGGTCGAAGCGGGCGGTAAGGCGGCGGTACTGGGCGCTCTTGCCCGAGCCGTCTATGCCTTCAAGGACTATTAGCTTTCCCATTGCCTTCACTTCCTTCTCTCTTTGGCCGCCTCCAGCACGAAGAGGGGCAGCTTCATAACCCTGCCTATACGCTTGGGTTCCCTTATGAGCCTGTAGAGCCACTCCAGGCCCAGCTTGCGCCAGGCCTCGGGCGCGCGCGGCACATTGCCGGCGAGCACGTCCAGGCTCCCGCCAAGCCCGGCCATAAGGCCGCAGTTTATCCTGCCCGCCTTGTCCGCCATCCAGAGCTCCTGCTTGGGCGAGCCCAGGCAGACCATGAGGAAATCGGGCGCGGCGGCGTCGATCTTCTCAACTATAGGCGCGTCGTCGGTAAAGTAGCCGTCCGATGTCCCGGCGATAACTATGCCGGGGTAAGATGCGCGGAGCTTCTCCGCCGCGGCCTCCGCCACGCCGGGCTTGGCCCCGAACAGGTAGACGCTCCCGCCTTTTACGGCGAGAGCGGAAATGACCCGCCCGGCAAAATCTATGCCGGGCACGCGGCCCTTCAGGGGCGTGCCTAGCATCTGGGCGGCCTTGGTCACGCCGACGCCGTCGGCCAGCACCAGCGCCGCCCCGTCCAGGGCGGAGGCCAGCGCGGGGTTATCCCGCGCGGCCATCACTATCTCCGGGTTGGGCGTGCAGGCGTAGAGCGCCCTCCGCCCGGCGATAAGCCCGAGCGCCGCTTCCACGGCCTCGTCCATGCTGAGGTCGTCGAAGGCGACGCCAAGTATGTCTTTACGGTTCATATCTGGCTGAACACCTCGCCTATCTTCTCGTGTATGACCAGGTTGGCGTAGCGGTCGTAGGGCGTGTCCGAGAGGTTCACAAGCGCGAGCTTGTCCCCATTATAATAGTTTATGAGCCCCGCCGCAGGGTAAACGCCCAGGGAGGTGCCGCCGACAATAAGCACGTCGGCCCGGCTTATATAGCCCACGGCCCGCGTGAGCACGTCCTCGTCGAGCATCTCCTCGTAGAGCACGATGTCCGGGCGGACTATGCCGCCGCATTTGCCGCAGCGCGGGACGCCCTCGCAGTGGTTCATCTCCTCCGCCGGGTATGGCGCGCGGCAGCGCGTGCAGTACGCGCGCAGTATGCTCCCGTGCAGCTCGAGCACGTTTTTGCTGCCCGCGGCCTGGTGCAGGCCGTCTATGTTCTGGGTGACGACGGCCTTGAGCTTCCCTTCGCTCTCGAGCTGGGCGAGGCGCAGATGGGCCCGGTTGGGCTTCGCGCCGTCCACGACGAGCTTGGCGTGGTGGAAGCGGTAATATTCCTCCGGGTCGCGCGCAAAAAATGTCGCGGAGAGTATCGTCTCGGGCGGGTAGCGCCACTGCTGGTTATACAGCCCGTCCACGCTGCGGAAATCGGGTATGCCGCTCTCGGTCGAGACGCCCGCCCCGCCGAAGAAGACGATATTATCGCTCCCGGCGACCCAATCGCGCAGAGTCTTTATCTTCTCGTCCATAGCTGCCCTCCTTTGGCTCAGGCCTCGCCGCTCCGCGGGCATTTCGGCCAGCTTAGTCCTGGTTATGCGTAGAGTAGTTCGGCGCTTCCTTGGTGATGTAGATGTCGTGCGGGTGGCTCTCCTTGAGGCCGGCTCCGGTGATGCGGACGAACTTCGTCTTCGTGAGCAGGTCCTGGATGGTCGGCACGCCGCAGTAGCCCATGCCGGAGCGCATGCCGCGCATCAAGAGGCATATCGGGTCGCTGAAGGCCCCCTAGTAGGGCACGCGGCCCACGACGCAAGCGGGGACGTACTCCTTGGTGCCGGACTGGAAGTAGCGGTCGCCGCTGCCCTTCTGCATGGCGCCGAGCGAGCCCATGCCGCGGTGGACCTTGAACTGGCGGCCCTGGAAAAGCTCGCTCTCGCCGGGGCTCTCCTCGCAGCCGGCGAGCATGGAGCCCATCATGACCACGCTGCCGCCGGCGGCTATGGCCTTGACG
>CALWYP010000074.1 GCA_944385795.1 uncultured Oscillospiraceae bacterium
CGCGGGAGATGTTCTTGACGGAGATGACCGCCTCCTCCCCTTCGACGGCGGCGTCGATATAGACGCGCGTGCCGGCGAGGGCGTATTTGCAGACGTTGTTGAAGAGGTTGTCGAGCACGCGCCAGAGGAGCCGCCCGTCGGCCATCGCGCCCGGCGGCGGGTCGGGGATGCTTGTTATCACGATGAGCTTCCCCTGCTCCATGCGCCGCCCGTACTCGGCAAGGCTCTGTTCGATTATCTCGCGCGTATTCGTGCGCACGAGGTTGACGTTCATGTTGCCAGTGCTGGCCTTGCTGGCCTCCACCAGATCCTCAGTGAGCTTCTTGAGGCGCTTGCTCTGCCGGTCGAGGACCTCAAGATATTCGGCCTCCTGCTCCGGCGTGTGCGGCTTGTTTAATAGGTCGACGTAGTTCACGATGCTCGTGAGCGGCGTTTTGATGTCGTGCGAGACGTTGGTGATGAGCTCGGTCTTGAGCCGTTCGGACTTCATGCGCTGTTCGACCGCCGCGGCCATGCCCTCGCCTATCGAGTTGAGGTTTTCGGCGTGGCGCTTGAACTCCCAGTACATACGCTTCGTGTCTAACTTCTCGTCTATGCCGCCCCTGGCCAGGCGCTCGCCCGCCGCCTTGAGCGACTTCATCTGCCACACGCCGAAGCATATTGCGACAAAGATGACGAGGTCAAAGAGGAACAGGAAAAAGATTGGGGCATAGCTGTAATAACTGACGAGCATCCACACAAACAGAAGAAAATTTGCGAAAAGAATGATAAACGCTGTCAGCGCCGCGCGCGGGACTAATGGTATCTTCCGCGTCATGTAGAGTATCCAGCCAAAGAATCGCTTTACAAGGCTCCAGCACCACTTGACAAAGCGCAAGCACAGCTTGACAAGCCAACACGTCAGAGTGTTCCGCCACCATATACCGCCGCCGGCCTTGGCGCGCGTTGCAAACGACATGAAGGGCGCGAAAGCGATGAGGAACATGACATAGAGCGCTATTACGGAGAAAATAACGAAGCTCACGCCCTGCTTCGTGACGAGGAAGGGCCAGGTGTTGTCCGTCATTGTGTCGGCGATTGCGACTAAGCCGAAGAGCGCCGCAAAAGCCGCCGTCCAGCAGAGGACCAGGTAGAGGTCGAGCGGGAGCTTGTCGAACGCATTGAGCCTGACGCCCTCGACGCCCTTCCTGTGCCCGGCGGCGGTAAAGGCGAACACGAGGCAGGCGAGCGTTCCCGCCGCGCCGACGAGCACCATGGGCAGCCACCAGTAGGCCCAGTCATAGACCGTAATCAGCAGGCCCTGCGCGTAAAGGCTCTCGGCCTGGGTGAGCGTATTGTAGCCGTAATTTTCAATGAGGATGTCGTTTATGAACTCCTGCTCGCTGTCCCAAAGGCTCATCGCACCCATCGAAAATACGGCCTCGCCTACGCCTGTGGCCAGCAGCGCGGCGAAGACGCCCAGCAGCACAAAGGCGAGTATCTTCGCCCACAGCTGCTCCGTCAATTTGAACTTTTCCTTCTTTTCCATCACTTCCGAGCCTCCATCCTGTAGCCCTGGCCCCAGACGACCTTGATATAGCGCGGATCGCTGGGGTTGATCTCGATTTTTTCACGGAGGTGACGGATATGGACGGCGACAGAGCCCTCGCTGCCTATGGCGTTCTCGTTCCAGACGAGCTCATAAATCTGGCTGGACGAAAAGACGCGGTTGGGGTTGCGCATGAGCAGATGCAGGATGTTGTACTCAATGGGCGTAAGGCTGACCGGCTCGCCGTCGACGGTGACGGACTTCGCCGCGTCGTCGAGCTCCACGCCGCCTATGGTTATCACGTCCTTCTTCGGCTCCGGCTCCATGCGGCCGCCGAGGCGCATATAGCGCCGCAGGTGGCTTCGCACCCGCGCCTGGACCTCTATCGGGTCGAAGGGCTTCGTGATATAGTCGTCCGCGCCCACGTTGAGGCCCAGCACCTTGTCTGAGAGCTCGCTCTTGGCCGTCAGCAGTATGACCGGGATGTTGAAGTCCTCGCGCAGCCTGGCCGTGGCCGCGAGGCCGTCCATCTCCGGCATCATGATGTCCATGAGCACAAGGTCGATACCGTTTTCCCGAATGCAGTCGAGCGCCTCCTTCCCCGTCGAGGCCGTGAAGAGCTCATAGTCGGCGTTGGAGAGGTAAATCTTCAGCGCCGCGACTATGTCGGCGTCGTCGTCGCAAATGAGTATCTTCGCCATATCTTTTTCACCTCGTGGTCATTGTATCGGAAGCGCTTTAAGAAAAAAGGGGCGGAAAGTTTAAGAGTTCCTTAACTTCAGACGTAGAAACGCTCCGGCTGCTTATAGCTGGCGGCGATCCTTACCTCCAGCGCGGGGAAACGCCCGCGCAGCCATCCGGCCAGGACGGGCACGACCACGTTCTCGGTGGAGAAGTGCCCGGCGTCGACAAGCGCTATGCCGCGCTCGTCCGCCATAAGGAACTGGTGGTGCTTGGCGTCGGCTGTGATATAGGCGTCGCAGCCGCGTGCGGCGGCGTCGGGGATAAAGTCCGCGCCCGCCCCGCCGCAGACGCCGAAGAGCTGCACGCGCTTTTCGGGCCCGGCGCAGCGAAGGCCGTTGGCGCCGAGCGCGGTTTTGACGTGCTCCAGGAATTTGCCGTACTCCATGGGCTCCGCGAAGCGGCAGAGGCGGCTCATCGTGTCGTGCTCGGGCGCGAGCAGGCCGAGGTTCTCCGCGCCCAGCGCGGCGCAGAGCGCGTCGTTGACGCCGCCGGGCGCGGCGTCGAGGTTCGTGTGCATACATATAGCCGATATGCCGTTTCCCAGCATTGCGGCGAACTTGCGGCCGGTTGGGTCGCTGGTGGTGACGCTCTTCATGGGGTGGAAGCACACGGGGTGGTGCGAAACTATAAGCTCCGCGCCCATGGCCGCCGCTTCCTCTATGACGGCGTCGGTAATATCCAGCGCTACGGCCGCCCGCGTAACGTCTGAATCCAGGTTTCCACACAGGAAACCGGCGTTATCAAAGTCCAGCTGGGTATCCAGCGGGGCCTTCTCGCAGAGAAAATCAAAAATATCCTTAACTTTAGTCATTTCAGAGCCTCCTTCACGCTCAAGAGACGGGAGACGGCCTCCCTTGCCCGTCCGGCTTCCTCCACAGTGTCCGAGCCGCGCTCCATGCCCGCCAGCGCCTTTGAAAGCCGGGCTATGCGCATGTCGAGCCATGGGCCGAGCAGCGGGTCCTCCGCCGCCAGGAGCGCGTCCTCGCAGTAATTATAACCGCCTTCGCCTCCGGAGACAAGCAGCACTGTATAGAGCCTCTCCCCTTCCGCGGCCAGCGCGGCGGACCTGAGCGCGTACCCACGCGAAGCAAGCCAGCGGCACAGCTCGTCGATCTTACTCTGCGGCTGCAGTACCAGCTTTACGCCCCGCCTTGTCCAAGGCGCCCTTCCCAGTATCCCGGCTATCGTCTCGCCGCCCATGCCCGCGCAGACTACGGCGTCGCACTTTTCGGCCCCCTGGAACTCCAGCCCGTCTGCGAGCTCAAAACGTATCAAGCCTGTCAAACCGGCCTCGGCGGCGTGCCTGCGCGCGCTCGCCAGAGGGCCGAGACGTATGTCCGCGGCGACCGCGCGTTTGATTTTCCCCGACGCCAGCAGGCTTATGGGCAGATAGCCGTGGTCCGTGCCCACGTCGCAGAGCGTGTCCGCGCCCGCGGCGAAACCGGCGGCCAGGGCTAGGCGGGGAGTAAGTTCAAATTTCGTATTCATAGGCAAAAAGAAAAGCCGGTCATCAGACCGGCTTTCGCGTCACGCATTTGGCTCGGTAGTTGCAAGGAAGGCCTTGAGCTTCTCGAGGAAGGCGTCGGGGTCGACCTCGTGGGCGTAGCAGGCCTGCTCCACGGTTTCGCCGCTGGCGAGGGCGCAGCCCATGCAGTGCATACCAATGGCCATAAAGGCGGGCATGGCCTGCGGGCACTGGTCAATGATATCGGATATCATGGTTTCACGGGTGATTTCCATTGTTTTACCTCCGGGTATCGCTGAATTGGTTTTGCATTTCCGGCGCAATGCGCCAAAATAAAACGGCGGGACTCTCAGCCCTCGGCTGGCCGGGGCTTAACATGGTCCCGCCGTTTGTCTACAATACTCAGGCTCGGCTCTGCTCCTCGCGGAGCTTGGCGAAGCACTCGCTGCAATAAACCGGGCGGTCGGTCTTCGGCTCGAAGGGGACCCGGGCCTCGCCGCCGCACATGGCGCACACGGCGGTGAAATACTCGCGGGGGCCGCGGGCCGCGTTCTTACGGGCGTCGCGGCAGGCCTTGCAGCGCTGGGGCTCGTTCTGGAAGCCGCGCTCGGCGTAGAACTCCTGCTCGCCGGCGGAGAACACGAACTCCTTACCGCACTCTTTGCACACTAGGACTTTGTCTTCAAACATGTTGTACCCTCTCTTTTGATAGTTTGCCTTTCGGCTATATGCGCTCAGCTCCGACCGCCTGCGCGGCCGCGGCTGCTGTCGCCCGGGAATGACTGACCCGCCAGCTTACGGCGAATCCTCTGTACGGCGTTATCCACCGCCTTTTCCGTTTTCCCCAACGACGCGGCTATCTGTCTGTAGCTTTTGCCGTCCAGGAAGTGGAACAGGACTTCCGTTTCAAACGAGGACAGGCACCGTGAAAACGTGGAATAAAACTCTTTTTCGCTCTCGCGGGCGAGGACCTGTTCCTCAGGCGAACGTCCGTACAGCTCGGGCTGGACGTGGTTAGTGAGCTCGGAACTTTCTTCAGAGAGGATTACATATTCCAGCGAAACGCCGCCGTTGAGCGGGTCGTGCTTCTTTCTCGATGCGGATCTAACGGCTTGACGGATTCTGTTCCTTACGCATACCTCAGCATACTGACGGAAGAGCGCGCCGGGGCGGGGGTCGAAGCCCCTTATGGCCGCAAGCAGCCCCAACATTCCCTCCTGTATGAGATCCTCGCTGTCGCCCCCAGCGAGGAAATATGGCCGCGCGCAAATCTTCACGAGGCGGGTACAGCGCTCAATGAGCTCTTCCTCCGCCCCGGCGTCGCCCCCGGCGGCCAGGCTTTGAAGTTGTTCGTCAGTTAATGTTGTGTAGTCATGCATAATTTAAACAAAAAATTTTCGTCAAAATAATTATAATGCAAACTTCTGGAAAGTCAAGTCTTTATCCGATAATTTTTGTATTATATGCGAACTTGATTCGCATTTCAGACAATATTTGCCTTGTATTGCCATTTTAGAGCTCTAATTGTTCCTGTCCGCTGTATTTTAAACCCAAATGTTCGTAAGCCTTCCGGGTCACGCAGCGGCCGCGCGGCGTGCGCGTGAGATAGCCCTGCTGGAGGAGATAGGGCTCGTACACATCCTCAAGCGTCACCGCCTCCTCGTTAATAGTAGCGGCCAGGGTATCCAGACCCACGGGCCCGCCGCCGTAGAAGTCAATTATGGCGCGCAGCATACGCCTGTCTACGGCGTCCAGCCCATCCTTATCCACCTCGAGGCGGAGCAGGGCGCCGTTGGCCACGTCCCGCGTTATAACGCCCCCGGCAGTCACCTGGGCGAAGTCGCGCACACGGCGGAGCATACGGTTGGCGATGCGCGGGGTGCCGCGCGAACGGGAGGCTATTTCATACGCGCCCTCTGGCTCTATGTCAATACCGAGAATCCCGGCGGAGCGCGTAACTATCCGCATGAGCTCGTCAGGCGTGTACAGCTCCAGGCGGAGCGTGACGCCGAAACGGTCGCGCAGCGGGGCTGTGAGCTGCCCTGAACGGGTTGTGGCGCCTATCAGCGTGAAGTGCGGTAAGTCAAGGCGTATGGAGTTCGCGCTGGGGCCCTTGCCTATGATGATGTCGATGGCGAAATCCTCCATCGCCGGGTAAAGTATCTCCTCTACAGCCCTGTCGAGCCTGTGTATTTCGTCGACGAAGAGGATGTCGTTCTCCTGCAGGTTGGTCAGCAGCGCCGCGAGGTCGCCCGCCTTTTCTATGGAAGGGCCCGAGGTTATACGCAGGTTGACGCCCATCTCGTTGGCTATGATACCGGCGAGGGTGGTCTTGCCCAGGCCCGGAGGGCCGTGGAGCAGGACGTGGTCGAGCGCCTCGCCGCGCATCTTTGCGGCCTTTATAAATACGCGAAGGTTTTCCTTCGCCTTCTCCTGCCCAATGTATTCGTCCAGGACCCTGGGGCGGAGCGAGCCCTCGCTGGCGTCCTCAGGCTGAAAGGTTGTGGAGGTGATTATCCTCTCCTCCGCCGGGCCGTCGCCCGAAAAGCTGATGCTCATGTCCCTCGCCTCACTTCATCATGTTTTTCAGCGCGGCCTTGATGACGCCCTCGGTGTCCAGCGCCTCGAGGTCCACCCCGCGAAGCGCGGCGTTAATCTCCGCCGTGCCGTATCCGAGCACTGCAAGCGCCGCCGCGGCGTCAGAGAGCTTGTCAGTCCCGGGCGCGGCGGCCCTGCCGGCCTGGGCCGGCGCGGCGATGCCCCCGGACTCCTTCGCTATCTTGTCCTGAAGCTCGTATATGACGCGCTGGGCAATTTTCTTGCCCACGCCAGGGGCGACGGTAAGCGCTTTCTCGTCGCCGGCAAGTATGGCCATTGCGAGCGTCTCCGTAGTCGACGAGGAAAGTATGCTGAGCGCCGCCTTCGGGCCGACGCCGGAGACGCCGATAAGCAGCTGGAAAAAACGCTTTTCGCTCTTGGTAGCGAACCCGAACAGGTCGAAGGCGTCCTCCTTTACGCTCTCAGCCACATAAAGCCTGGCCCTCTCGCCTGTCTTGAGCCGCGAGAGGGTGTTGAGGCTTACGTTCAGCTCAAAGCCTACCCCGCCGCAGTCGAGCACGGCGAGATAGCTTCCCAACTCCGTAACGGTGCCTTCTATATAGTAGAACATGCGTTCCCTCCTTGCTGCATGAGCATGGACGTGCTGCTGCGCGCGTGGCACAGCGCAATGGCCACCGCGTCCGCCGCGTCGTCGGGTTTGGGCGCGTTTTTAAGGCCGAGGATGCGCCTGACCATGTCTATAACCTGGCGCTTCTCCGCCCGTCCGTAGCCGACCACCGCCTGCTTCACCTGCAGCGGCGTATACTCGTATACCGGCACGCCCGCATGATAACAGGCCAGCAGGATGACTCCCCTGCCCTCTGCGACCGAGATGCCGGTAGTGGTATTCGTGTTGAAGAAGAGCTCTTCAACCGCGGCGGCGTCCGGGTTGAACTCAGATATGAGCTCCCCCAGGTCGGCATAAATCCTGTCCAGCCTGCTCGTGAGCGGCGTGCCGGCCGGCGTGGTAATTACGCCGCAGCGCACAAACTGGGCCTTTCCGCGCCCTGCGTCTATGACGCCGAAGCCAACCGTGGCTATTCCCGGGTCGATACCTAATATGCGCAAGCCAAAGCCCCGCTTTCAACAGAGTATTTTATCATCGCGCCCAGCTCAAATCAAGCCGCGCAATATGCCGCCGAGCTCGTCCCAGCTCTCGACGCGGGTGTGCTCGCACTGCGGCGGGGACTTGGCCTCTGGCTTATAGGTGCACTTGAGCGGGCACTTATACCAGATGGGATAGATCCCGGCCCTGGCGGCTCCCTCGATGTCGCAGCGGACGTCGTCGCCTATGAACCAGCTATCGCCTGCGTTCACTCCAGCCCTGGCGAGGGCACGGGCGAAAATCCACTCCGACGGCTTTCTGAAAATGCCGTCGCTTGAAGCCAGGATGAACTCAAAGCTGTGGTAAGGCAACGTCTCGTTTATCCTGCGGCGGAGCGAGCCCCCGGAATATGAGAGGTTGCTTATGACCGCCGTGCGTATCCCGAGCTCGCGGCAAAGCGCGAGGAAGCCCTCTATCCCCTCCATGGGCTCGATGGGCTCCGTCGCCCGCCAGCGTATGTACTCCAGCTCGTCCAGAGGCACGTCGAACTTCAGCCCAAGGCACTCATAGATGGATTCATCGAGCTTGAAGCCGTCAGTTTCCAGCTCCAGCGGCCGTGTCGCGTCCCAGACCTTTTTGTAGGCCGCGCCGCACACTTCGGCAAGCCCCGCCGCGCTTATGCCCGAGCGGTTCTCCACCGCGTGGCTCAGCACGGCGGCCCAGCCGGCCGGATAGTCCTGGGACGGCTCATAGCAGAGCGTGTGTCCGTAGTCGTAAAAAATCATCCCGGGCTTCTTGAGCATGTCTGCGCCTCCCCTCATACAGGAGTTATTGTAACATGCCGCGGCGCCTTGCGCAAGTGTACCGGAGGCAAAGCGACGCCCCCGGGGCCGGGCCCGGGGGCATACATCACGCGCGAGGATGCGCTTTGTTATAGATGTCTTTGAGCTGCTTGTCGATAATCTGGGCGTATATGTGAGTGCTGGCGATATCGGCGTGGCCCAGCATCTCCTGTATGGAACGCAGGTCGGCGCCGTTTTCCAGCAGGTGCGCCGCGAAGGAGTGACGCAGCGTGTGGGGCGTTATGTCCTTTTCTATATGGGCCTTCGCCTGATAGGTCTTGACTATCTTCCAGAAGCCCTGCCGGGTCATGCGCCCGCCGCTGACGTTAACGAAAAGCGACTCTTCGTCGGACGAGGAGACCATCTGCGGGCGGATGAACTCGATATACTCCGAAAGCGCCTTGACCGCCTTGGAGTAGAGCGGTATCACCCTCTCCTTGCCCCTTCCGCGGCAGCGGACAACGCCGACCGTGAGGCTTACGTCGGAGACGTTCAGGCTTATGAGCTCCGTCACGCGCATACCGGTGGCGTAGAGCGTCTCAAGCATAGCCCTGTCGCGGTAACCCTTAGCGTCGGTACATTCGGGCTGCTCAAGCAGCAGCTCCACTTCCTTGCTCGTGAGTATCTGCGGAAGCCTCTTCTCCTGCTTTTCGCTGACAAGCGAAGCGGCTGGGTTGCTCTCTATATCCCCGGTCACCAGGAGCCTGCGGTAAAAGCTCTTCATCGCGGCTATATGCCGGCTTATCGTCGCCGGGCTCTTGCCGTCGCGCCGGAGGTAGTCCAGGTACGCCACAAGGTCCCGCTCCCCGGCCTGGTCAAGCTGCAGTTCGGTATGGAAATCGAGGTAGTCGGCGAGCTGGCGCATATCGCGCATATAACTCGCTATTGTATTGTCGGAAGACTTGCGCTCGCCGCGCAGATAGCTCTCATAGAGCTTGAGGCTCTCGCTGCTTTGCACCAACTCATCCCCCTTCCCCTTTATCTCAGGAAATTATAAGCCGTACTATTGCCGGCACTATATAACGCTCCACCCCCGCCGCAGCGAAGAGCGCCGCGGCAATTATTAAAACCCTGTTGTCGCGCTCGGGCCTGCGCAGAGGCGCGGGCCTCCGCCTGTACGCGGCGAGCAGCCGGAGCGAAAAAAGCCCTCCGGCCTGCGCCGCAATAAAGAGGCTGGGCACCGTGAACAGCGAAGGCAGGCCCAGCGCAGCCGCGGCCAGCGCCGCGCCGTGCTCCGGGTCGGCCGCGGCCAGATAAGCCGCGGAACATGCGAACGTAAAGCCGCGGAAGGCCAACGACGCAGGTATGAGCAAAACACCTATAACCGAGGTGGAAAATAGCAGAACCAGAAGGTGGTACTTAGAGCAGGAGAGCAGCAGCTGGAAAAAGCTGTCCGAACCATAGATGTTTCCATCATCAGTTAATATAGCTTCTCCATCAGGTATCGCGCCGCTGCCAGCCAAAGCCCCGGCGGCAGCGCCGCCGACAAAGCACAGCGCAAAAACGATAAGCAGTGTATATTCCGCTCCGCGCCGGGCAATGGCAGATGTATCTATCCGTGGGAAAAAGCCCGCGCTACGCACGCCCATCGCCGGGGGCCCCGGCCAGGCGCGCCGCCCGCGCAGGGCTGCAATTTACATAATTCAAGTACGCACAATATAATACAAAATCCATCAGTAATCAAGCCCTTTGTCAAAATTGGTTTAAGTTTGTGAATTATGACTATGAATTATGTTAACATCATTATGTCAACTCAGTCTACCATCCTCCAAGCAGAAACAGGCAATCATACGGTATTCAACTATATGTAGTATGTGGAGTATGGCCATTGGCACAGCATATAGGTAATCAAGCAAGAATTATGTCTACCAAGCAAAAATATTACTGTCTGTTATATCACTTGCGCCTCCGGCGCTTTTTACCGCCCCCTCTCCTCAAAGAAAGCGCCCCGCCGAACGCCCCGCCGCACAGCGCGGCAATGACGTGCTTAAGCGTTTCACTGTTTAACGGCCCTTCCCCCGGGGCGGCGAGGGCGGCTATGACGATAGCCCCGGCCACGGCCGCGCCTATTGCCGCGCCCGTCTGAAGCACCTTCCCTCCCCTTCCGGCGGCGGCCGCAGCGCCGCCAAGAGCTGATGCGAAAAAGACGCAGGCGATAACAAGTTCTTCCATCAGCCCATACGGCAGCACTTCCCTTGCGAGGAGCACTGCGCATAGGTACATGAGCGCCGGCAGGCTGACGGCGGCAGTCAGCGGGCCAAGCACATACCACTTTATGAGCGGCCCGGCCTTAGTGCGCCGCTCGGAGCGTACAGTCATAAAAATCCCTCCGACGAAGATGTTTGTACATCCTATTACGTCAGAGGGATTTTAATTCTCGCTATGTCGGTTAAGGCTTACTTGCCCTCGCCGTCGACGCTGTTCTCCTCGCCGGAGGTCTTGGCCTTCTTCTTGCTGGCGCGAGAGGCGCGGGCGGCGGCCTGCTGCTCAGCGCGCTGCTTCTCCTCGCGCACGTTGGAGGAGATGGCCCACTTGGTCACCTGCAGGCGGACGCGGTCCTCGCCGGTCTCAAAGGTGATGGTGTCCTCAGTGACCTGCACAACTTTGCCCATAATACCGCCGATGGTGACAATCTCGTCGCCAAGGGAAATATTGTTGCGCATCTCGTTGAGCTGCTTCTTCCTCTTGTTCTCAGGACGGATAAGGAAGAAGTAGAACACGACGAAGATAATTACAAGGAAGAGGATGGACGACATGCCGCCCATTCCGCCGGCAGCTGTGCCGCCGCTAAGGATGTTTCCAAACATTGGTTTAAATACCTCCAAGCCAAAGATACAGTGTGTAGATTATACCCTCAAATTTTAAAAATTGCAAGTAGTTTATATTCTCTTGTCGAGGGCCTGCGCCCAGCGCCTCCGGAAGGCCTCGAAAGTCCCCGCCTCCAGCTCTTCCCGGATACGGCGCATCAGGTTGTTGTAGAACCAGAGGTTGTGCGCGACGGCGAAGCGCATGGCGAGCATCTCCTCCGCCTTGAACAGGTGGCGGAGATAGGCGCGAGAGTAGCGGCGGCAGACCGGGCAGGAGCACTCGGGATCAATGGGGCTCTCGTCGCGCTCATACTTGGCGTTCTTGATGTTGATAATCCCGCCCCAGGTGAATAGATGCCCGTGGCGGCCGTTGCGCGCCGGCATTACGCAGTCGAAGAAATCGACGCCGCGCGCGACGCCTTCGATGATATTCCCCGGCGTGCCGACGCCCATGAGATAGCGCGGCCTGTCCTTCGGCATGTACTCCTCAACCGCCTCGATGGTGTCGTACATCTCCTGCGCCGTCTCACCGACGGCGAGGCCTCCGATGGCGTAGCCCTCGAGGTCAAGCTCGGCTATGCGCTTCATGTGCTCTATGCGCAGGTCGTGGAAGACCGCGCCCTGGTTAATGCCAAAGAGCGCCTGCCCGGGGTTTACGGCGTCAGGCTCGGAGTTATAGCGCTCCAGGGCCGTCTTGCACCTTTGCAGCCAGCGAGCGGTGCGCGAGCAGCTCTCCTTGACGTACTCGTAGGGCGAGGGTATCTTAACGCACTCGTCAAAGGCCATGGCGATGTCGCTGCCCAGGTTGGACTGTATGCGCATACTCTCCTCAGGGCCCATGAAGATATGCCGCCCGTCGACATGGGAATTGAAGCGCACGCCGTCCTCGCCAATCTTCCTGAGCTCAGCGAGGGAAAAAATCTGAAACCCGCCGCTGTCCGTGAGTATAGGGCCGTCCCAGGTCATGAATTTGTGCAGCCCGCCGAGGGATTTTATGAGCCCGTCCCCTGGCCGAACATGCAGATGGTAGGTGTTCGAGAGCTCTATCTGGCAGCCGATTTCCTTCAAGTCCCGCGCCGAGAGGGCGCCTTTAATCGCGCCCTGCGTGCCGACGTTCATGAAGACGGGCGTCTGCACAGTGCCGTGCGGGCAGGTAAACTCGCCGCGCCGGGCGCGTCCCTCCTGTTTTATAAGTTTGAACAAGGGCATCCCTCCAAATTTCCAACAGCGTATAGTTTAATATGCCCGGGCCTGCTTGTCAATCCAAAAGCGCAGCTATGAGTCCGAGGACGGCGAGGTGCGCCGGATAATAGACGTAGAAGGCCCACTTGAGCGGCCGGCCGCGCCGTCCGCTGCTTAGAAGGACCGGAATGAGCGAGAGGCAGGCGCCGAAAAAGCTGATGAACTGCCAGCGGCTGATCTCGTACCATCCATAGCCAAAGCCCGAAAATAAGTAGAGAACCAGCGCCCAGAGGACTATGACCGCGCACTGGAGCTTCCTGCTCCTCCCCGCGAGGTAGAGCGCGAATATGAGTATCACGCCCATCGCTCCGTAGTCCGTCTTGAAATACCCGGCGGCGAATACAGCGACGGCGAAGGCGAGAAGGCCGAGCGCCGCCCCTCCCCCGCCCCGCGGCGTCAGGAGCTGCCAGGCGTATATGGCGAGCGCGGCCAGCGTGAGAGTGAAAAAGATGTTGTTGAAGTGGAGCGCCGCGAGATTTGCGGCAAAGCCGCCCAGGTCCGCGCCGTATACCGCGCCGCCCAGCGTGAAGTAGTAGACCGGCTCTGAGATAAGCGCGAAGAGCGCCAGCCGGCCCATGTAGCGCGGCATGCTGCGCGTCCTCGCGCAGCCCTCGGCGAGCATGAAGGCGAAAAGCGGGAAGGCCGCTCGGCCCAGGCCGTGCAGCGCCTGCAATACGCCGTAGCTGAGGTTCAGGGCCCAGGCGCTGTCCAAGCCGGCGCCGGGAAGCATGGCGATAAGCCCGGCCTGGCCTACTATCGTGGCGAAATGGTCCAGGGTCATCAGCGCTATGGCCGTTAGTTTCAGGGCGAACGAGCTCATTTCTACATCTCCTTTTTTGCAATTATAGCACATAAAACATCTATCGGCTACATGTGCTTGCAGAATATGGTCG
>CALWYP010000075.1 GCA_944385795.1 uncultured Oscillospiraceae bacterium
ATGCCGGTGTACTCGCTCGCGAGGATGGGCCAGAATTCCTCGCCGGTGTCGGTGGCAAGCTCGGCGTAGCCATAGCAGATGCCCATTATCGCGACTAGGTTCTCCTTGGCGACGAGGCCGCCGACCACGCCGACCGTGGCCTGCCAGGTTCCGAAGCCGAGCGGGACAAAGATGAAGGCGACCGCGCTGCCAATCGCGGCGAGCAGGGAGTTGTTGTTGTCCTCGACCATGCCGAAGACGCCGTTCTCGCTGCCGAAGCCCTGGAGGAACCAGATGACTATGGAGCTGAGGAGTATGACGGTGAAGGCGCGCTTTATGGCGCCCATGGCCGCGAAGCACGGCGCGCACAGCAGGTTGAAGACCATGAAGCTGTAGCCCGCGATGGGCAGATAGCTGCTCTGGAGCACCGGCCAGAACTCCTCGCCGGCCTCGCTGACCTCGGCGATGCCGTAGCAGACGCCCATGATAGCGACGAGGTTCTCCTTGGCGACAAGGCCGCCGACCACGCCGACCGTGGCCTGCCAGGTGCCGAAGCCGAGCGGGATGAAGATGAAGGCGAGCGCGCTGCCGATGGCGGCGAGCAGGGAGTTGTTGTTGTCCTCGACCATGCCGAAGGCGCCGTTCTCGCTGCCGAAGCCCTGGAGGAACCAGATGATTATGGAGCTGAGGAGTATGACGGTGAAGGCCCTCTTGATGAAGCTCCAGCCGCGCTCCCAGGTGGCGCGCAGGACGTTGCCGGGCGCCGGGGCGTGATAGGCGGGCAGCTCCATGACGAAGGGCGCGGCCTCGCCCGCGAAGGCGCGGAGCTTTTTGAGGATGATGCCGGAGACGACGATGGAGATGACCCCGACGAAGTAGGCGCTGGTGGCGACCCACCAGGCGTTATCGAAGAACGCGCCGGCTATCATGCCGATGATGGGCAGCTTGGCGCTGCAGGGGATGAAGCAGGTCGTCATGACTGTCATGCGCCTGTCTCGCTCGTTCTCAATCGTGCGGCTCGCCATGACGGCGGGGACGCCGCAGCCGGAGCCGATAAGCATGGGGATGAAGCTCTTGCCGGAGAGGCCGAACTTGCGGAAGATGCGGTCCATAATGAAGGCGATTCGCGCCATGTAGCCGACGTCCTCGAGGATGGAGAGCATGACGAAGAGGATAAGCATCTGCGGCACGAAGCCGATGACCGCGCCGACGCCGGCGATTATGCCGTCCACGACGAGGCCGGTCAGCCAGGGGGCGACAGACGCGCCCTCCATCCAGCCGCGCACGGTCTCCATGCACCACTCGCCCACGAGCACGTCGTTCGTCCAGTCGGTTATCGGCGTGCCTATCTTCGGGCCCATGGCCACCCAGTAGACGATCGCCATTATGGCGACGAAGAGAGGCAGGGCCGCGAAGCGGTTCGTGACCACGCGGTCTATCTTGTCGGAGAGGGTCAGCTTCCGCCCCGGCGATTTCTTCTTTACCGCGGAGCCCACCACGCGGGCTATGTAGGCGTAGCGCTGGTTGGTTATAATGCTCTCGCTGTCGTCTTCCATCTCGCGCTCGCAGTCGGCTATGTGCTCGTCTATGTGCTTCCAGAGCCCGGCGTCGAGCTTCAGCTCATCGAGCACCTTCTCGTCGCGCTCAAAGAGCTTTATCGCGTACCAGCGCAGGAAGCGCTTATCCACCTTGCCCTCGATGCTCTCCTCGATGTGGGCTATCGCGTGCTCCACGCTGCCCGTGAAGACGCTGGGGACGTTCGCCGGCCGGTGAGCCTTGGCTAACCCGGCGGCGCGCTCGGCCGCCGCGGCGCTGCCCTCGCCCTTGAGGGCGCTGGTGACCACGACCTCGCAGCCGAGGGCGGAGGCGAGCTTCTTTATATCTATGGCGTCGCCGTTCTTGCGCACTACGTCTATCATGTTCACCGCCACGACCGTGGGGATGCCGAGCTCGAGCAGCTGGGTGGTGAGGTAGAGGTTGCGCTCTATGTTCGTGCCGTCGACTATATTTATTATGGCGTCGGGCTTCTCGCCCACCAGGTAATTGCGCGCGACGACCTCCTCGAGCGTATAGGGGCTCAGGGAGTAAATCCCGGGCAGGTCCTGTATCACGACGTCCTTGCCGCCCTTGAGACGGCCTTCCTTCTTTTCGACCGTGACGCCGGGCCAGTTGCCGACGCGCTGGTTGGACCCCGTGAGGTCGTTGAACATCGTCGTCTTGCCGCTGTTCGGGTTTCCGGCGAGGGCGATTCTTACTTCCATGCTTTTCCCTCCTGATTAGTCATTTCTAACTCGCTGTCAAAAAAATATGCGCGGAGCGCCTTGGCGTGCCTTCCCCCCGGCGCGGCGGGCGCGGGAAGGGGGCGGGGCCGCCGTCATTCAAGGCATATGAGCTCGGCATCGGCCTTCCTTATGCTCAGCTCGTAACCCCTCAGAGTGACCTGTACGGGGTCGCCGAGAGGCGCGACCTTGCGGACGTATATCTCCGTGCCCTTGGTGACGCCCATGTCCATGATGCGCCGCTTGAGCGGGCCGGAGCCGGCGACGGCGGCGACTGTTACGGTCTCGCCCACCTTTGCGTCTTTCAATGTTTTCATGCTTTGACCCCCTATACGTTGACCATTATTCTGTTGCAGAGCGCCCTGTCGAGCGCTATGCGGCTGTCCTTGACCTGGAGTATGAGGTTGCCGGCGATAGAGTTGACCACCGTCACATGCTCGCCGGTCACCAGCCCGAGCTCCGCGAGATGGCGCCGCAGCTCGTCCCGGCCGGTTATCCTGACTATCTCCAGGCTGTCGCCCTCCGCGGCCATCGAAAGCGGCAGCATATCCATCCCTCCTTTCGGACAGGGCGGTTAGCTCTGTCTAACTACAGCGAGAGCATAACACGTTCGCCGTGGTTTGTCAATACTAACTCGATAATTTTTTCGCCGGGCCCCTGCGCGCGGGGAAGAGGGCCGGAATACTGCACAAATACTAAGGCGCGCAATAAAACAGATTCGACAAATCGATTCAAAGGGCAGCGATTTCGATTGACATTTCACATATTTACGCTTATTGTTGATTTACAGAAGGCCGGAAACGTTACCGGTAACGTTTCCAAGCCCTCTAAAGGGGGGGACGCGCTTGACTATCAAGGATATAGCGAAGCTCTGCGGGGTCTCCGTGAGCACGGTTTCGCGCGTCCTGAACGACAGGCCCGACGTCAGCCCCGCCGTGCGCGAGCAGGTCCTGGCGGCGGTGCGCGAGAGCAACTATGTGCCGAACAACTCCGCGCGCGACCTGGTCAGGACCAGCTCGGACGCGATAGGGCTCGTGGTGCGAGGCGTGTCGAACCCCTTCTATTCCGACATAATCAAGGTCATAGGCCGGGAGATAGACGCCGCCGGCTACACGATGGTGATGCAGCAGATAGGCGCGAACGAGGACGAGATCGCCCGCGGCGCCATAATGGAGCGGGAGAAGAAGCTGCGCGGGATCATTTTCCTCGGCGGGCGCTGGGATTACTCCCCGGAGGAGCTCGGGCCGATAACCGTGCCCTTCGTCTGCTGCTCCTTTACGAACAGCTTCGGCTCGCTCGACCGGAGGAGCTATTCTTCCGTCACGATCGAGGACGCCCAGGCCGCCGAGACGGCGGTGGGCGAGCTGCTGAAGCTCGGGCACAGGCGCATAGCCTGCCTGGTGGCGGAGACGGACGACCGCTCCATAAGCGAGCTGCGCTGGCACGGCTATGTAAAGGCCCTGCTCGAGGCCGGGATAGAGCCGGACGAGGCCCTGGTCGCCAGGGCGCACAGCTTCAACATGGAGGACGCCTATGCCGCCGCGGCCGGGCTGGCGCGCTCCGGCGCGGACTTCACGGCCATGTTCATAATCGCGGACGCGATGGCCGTGGCGGCCATCAAGGCCCTGGCCGACCTGGGGCGGGAGGTGCCGCGGGACTGCTCCGTGATTGCGATAGACGGCCTGACCTTTTCCGAGTACATCCGCCCCACGCTGACCACGCTGTGCCAGCCGACCTCCCGCATGGGCGAGGAGAGCGTCAAGATCCTCCTCGACGTCATAGAGGGGCGCAGCGAGCCGCGCCACGTCGTACTCGCGCCCGAGCTGCGCGCGGGGGCCTCCATAGCCCCGCCGCCCGGCTAAGCGGGGGCGGGAAATAAAAATTTCGAGACGCTCGGGCGTCTCGCGTTACAGCGCAGCTGTAACGATGCGCTTTGGTTTTTGCGGCGAGGAAAGCCGTGAAAATAAATTTGAACAGGAGATGTTAAAAGTATGAAGAAGTTTCTTGCTCTGCTTCTCGCGCTCGTGATGGTCTTCGCGCTCGCCGCCTGCGGCGAGGCCGAAACCGAGGAGACCACCCCCGCGGGCGAGGAGACCACCCCCGCCGGCGAGGAGCCCAGCGCCGCGGGCAGCGTCTATTACCTGAACTTCAAGCCCGAACAGGACGGCCAGTGGCAGGAGCTCGCCGCGCTCTACACCGAGGAGACCGGCGTCCCCGTCAAGGTCGTCACCGCCGCCTCCGGCACCTATGAGACGCAGCTGACCAGCGAGATGGCCAAGGAAGACGCGCCGACCCTGTTCCAGGTCAACGGCCCCGTCGGCCTCAACAACTGGAAGACCTACTGCTACGACCTGTCCGGCAGCGACTTCGACTGCGAGCCGACCAGCGAGGACTACGCCCTCAAGCAGGGCGACGAGTTCCTCGGCGTGGCCTACGTCAGCGAGTCCTACGGCATCATCGTCAACAAGGCCCTGCTCGAGCAGGCC
>CALWYP010000076.1 GCA_944385795.1 uncultured Oscillospiraceae bacterium
CCTCGGCGAGGACGCAGACGCCGGAGTCCACGGCGCACTTGTGCTCGATGCCGGTGGCGACTATGGGCGCCTCGGTGGTCAGCAGGGGCACGGCCTGGCGCTGCATGTTGGCGCCCATGAGCGCGCGGTTGGCGTCGTCGTTCTGCAGGAAGGGTATCATGGCCGTGGCGACGGATACCATCATGCGCGGGGAGATGTCGATGTAATCGACCCTCTCGCGGTCGACGTCTATAATCTCGTCGCGGTGGCGGCAGGTGATGCGCCTGTTCTTGAGGCAGCCGTTTTCGTCCACGGGCTCGGTGGCCTGGGCGACGATGTAGCGGTCCTCAACGTCGGCGGTCATATACTCGACCTCGTCGGTGACGAAGCAGTCGGGGTGGCGCACCTTCTGGTACGGGGTAATCAGGAAGCCGTACTCGTTGACGCGCGCGTAGCTGGCGAGGTAGCTGATAAGGCCTATGTTCGGGCCTTCGGGGGTCTCTATGGGGCAGAGGCGGCCGTAGTGGCTGTAGTGGACGTCGCGGACGTCGAAGCTCGCCCTCTCGCGGCTCAGGCCGCCGGGGCCGAGGGCCGACATACGGCGCTTGTGGGTGAGCTCGGCCAGCGGGTTCGTCTGGTCCATGAACTGGCTGAGCGGCGAGGAGCCGAAGAACTCCTTTATCGCCGCGGTGACCGGGCGGATATTGATAAGGCTCTGCGGGGTGACAATGTCGAGGTCCTGGAGGGTCATGCGCTCGCGTATGACGCGCTCCATGCGGGAGAAGCCTATGCGGAACTGGTTTTGCAGCAGCTCGCCCACGCACCTCACGCGGCGGTTGCCCAGGTGGTCGATGTCGTCGGCCGTGCCCACGCCGTGGGCGAGGCAGCACAGGTAGTTGACGGAGGCGTAGATGTCGTCCACTATGATGTGCTTGGGTATGAGCAGGTCTATGTTCTCGCGTATGGCGTCCTTGAGGGCGTCGCCGCTGTACTGCTCCATGAGCTGGCTGAGGATGATGAGGCGGACCTTCTCCTTCACGCCGACCTCGGCGGGGTCAAAGTCCACGAAGTGGGAGAGGTCGACCATGCCGTTGGTGAAGACGCGGACGTCCCTGCCGTCGGCGGCCTTTACCCAGGCCTCGGTGACGCCGCAGCCCTCGATATACTGGGCGCGGTCGAAGTTCACGACCTCGCCGGCCTCGGCGATAATCTCGCCGGTGACAGGGTCGGCGAGCGGGGCGGCCAGCTGGTGGCCTATGAGCCTGCCGGAGATGGAGAGCTTCTTGTTGAACTTATAGCGGCCGACGCTGAAGAGGTCGTAGCGGCGCTTGTCAAAGAAGAGCGCGTCGAGCAGGGTCTCGGCGCTCTCGACCGTCGGGGGGTCGCCCGGGCGGAGCTTGCGGTAGATCTCGAGCAGGGCGTCCTCGCGGGTGACATAGGTGTCGTGGTCGAGGGTATATACGATGCGCTCGTCGTTGGCGAAGACCTCTTTAATCTGCTCGCTGGTGACGCAGCCCGCGACGGGGTCGGGCAGGCAGCTGAGCCAGGTGTGCGGCTTGGCGGGGTCGTAGCGGCCCACGGCCTTGAGCAGCAGCGTAACGGGCAGCTTGCGGTTCTTGTCGATGCGGACGAAGAAGTTGTCGTTCGCGTCCGTCTCATACTCGAGCCATGCGCCGTGATAGGGTATGACGGTGGTGCCGTAGGTGGAGATCTGGGTCTTGTCCGTCTTCTTATCGTAGTACACGCCGGGGGAGCGCACTATCTGCGAGACAATGACGCGCTCGGCGCCGTTTATCACGAAGGTGCCGCCGGGGGTCATGAGCGGGAAGTCGCCCATGAATATCTCCTGCTCCTTTATCTCCTCGGTCTCGCGGTTGCGCAGCCGCACGCTGACCTTGAGCGGCGCGGCGTATGTGGCGTCGCGGGCCTTGCACTCTTCAATGTCATACTTGGGCTTGTCGTCCATGGAGTAGTCGACAAAGCTGAGCTCAAGGTTGCCAGAGTAGTCCGTGACAGAGTCAACGTCCCTGAAAACCTCCCTGAGCCCCTCGTCCAGGAACCACTTATAGCTCTTCTTCTGTATCTCCAGAAGGTTCGGCATGTCCTGGATCTCGTTGCTCGTGGCGTAGCTCTTCCTGAGGGTCTTGCCGTAATAAACGTCTGTGGGCATCGATACACTCTCCTCGTCGTGGAATGTTGTGTACTTCGCGTACACCCGGCTGCGTTTAGAAAAACTTCTTGAACTCGGTTGCTTTTTTCAGAAAATCTGATAGAATATAAGCAGTTCGAGAATGGGTTATTATCTGTCCCTGAAGACATAGCAAGATATTTTATCATCTCTTATCCCTTCCTGTCAAGGGTACGGGGCAGATTTTGTGGAAATATTTTTCGGTGGGGTATGCTTGTACCCCGCTTTTTTGTTTGTCAAGGAGTCTTTATGGACGCTCTCTCTGTCACCATACTAATCCTAACCGCCTCCGCGGCGCTGGTGCTGCTCTACGCCTCCGGCCTGCTGCGCCGTCCCTCCCAGGTGCTGGTGTGCGCGGCGCTGCTGGCCGGGGCCTTTGCGATACGCGGCTATTATATGCCCCACGTCACGTCGGACTATGAGACCTTCCTCTCGCAGTGGGTGGAGTATTACCGCAGCAACGGCGGCTTCGCGGCGCTGGGCGAAAAGATAGGCAACTACAACCTCCCCTACCTCTATTTCCTCGCCGCCATCTCCTATATAGACGCGCCCGACCTTGTGTTTATAAAGGGGCTGAGCATAGTTTTCGACGTAGTGCTCGCCTGGGCGGGCATGAAGCTCGCGGGGCTGTATACGCGCTCGGAGGGGCGCGCCCTCGCCGCCTTTTTCCTGATACTCTACTGGCCGACGGTCATATTAAACGGCTCCTGCTGGGGCCAGTGCGACAGCATCTACGCCGCGTTCGCGGTGCTGAGCATATACTACGCGCTGTCCGGGCATCCGGCGCGGGGCATGGCCTGCATCGCCGTGAGCTTCGCTTTCAAGCTCCAGGCCGTGTTCATCATGCCTATTTTCGTCGTACTGCTCATAGCCGGGAGGGTAAAGCTGCGGCACTTTTTGATCTTCCCCCTCGCCTATCTCGCGCTGATGCTGCCCGCCGTCCTCGCCGGCTATCCCCTGCTGGACACGGTTACGCTGTACTTTGACCAGATGGGCACCGTGGGCGACGCGCTGAATTATAACTCTTCCAGCATCTATGCCTTCACCGACGGGAACCCCGACCCCGGCCTGAGCGCGCTCGGCATAGCCGCCGCTTTTGCGCTGATGCTGGGCGTATTCGCCTGGGCCTGGGCCAAGAGGGGCCGCCTAACGAACTGGGCCATACTCGGCTTCGCCGTTGTGCTCTCCGTCGGCATCCCCTATCTCCTGCCCCACATGCACGAGCGCTACTTTTTCATCGCCGACATCCTGACGCTGCTGCTGGCCGTGGCCGCGCCGGAGTTCCTGGCCCTGCCCGTACTCACGCTGTTCGCCTCCTGGCTCGGCTACTACGCCTTCCTGAACTGGCGCTTCCTGCTGCCAATGAAGTTCGGCGCCGCCGCCCTGGCCCTGGTCCTCGCCGGCAGCCTGGCCTTTACGGCCGCGCAGCTCCGCCCGGCGAGGAAAAATCCGTCCCGATAAAAAAGTTCTTGACAAAAGCAAAATCGGTGCTATAATAACACATGCGCTTAGCAAGGGCGCATGAATACGCGAGAGTGCTGGAACTGGCAGACAGGCAGGCTTGAGGTGCCTGTGTCTCATTTACAGGCGTGTGGGTTCAAGTCCCATCTCTCGCACCACGTCGGAGCAAAGTCCGCTTTGCTCCGACGTCTTTTTATGCCTGCGGCAAAAAAGACGTCATCCGCCCGCTCCCTTGCTCCTCCTTTTCAAAATTGAACCCGCTTCGCTGGGCTTCAATTTTGTTCTTTGGTCGTCGCGGCGGCAAAGTTTGCTTCGCTCCTTTGCCGCTTTTGGGTGCTGGCGCTTATATTGCTCCATTTAAAAACCGAAGCCATGCTGGGCTTCGGTTTTGTTTTTGCGGATGTGTGGCGCGGCTTCATTAATTACGCCGCGGGATAGCCCGCGGCGTCAATTCAATATCCGGATATGGCGGCGAGCAGCTCTTCCTCCGTGGGGACGCTGGCTATGCCGCCCGGGCGCTGGGTGGAGAGCCCGGCCGCGGCGCAGCCGAACCTGGCCGCGGCGCGGGCCGCGTCCTCGCCTATATCCCCGGGCTGTCCGCCGCTTTGAAGCAGGGCTGCAACAGCGTGGTAATCCACATTGCCCATCGAGCGCAGCCGGCCTATCTCGTTTATGATGTCCGTCTCGGCCTTGAGGAATATCTGCCGGAGCTTTTCAAGCTCAGATTCCCCCGCCCGCCTCAGCGCCAGCATCTGCAAACACCTCCTCCGGCATAAAAAAAGAGCGATAAGCATATCTGCTTTCGCTCTTTTGGTAATCCTTTAGTTTTTGTCAAAGGCCCGGGATTGTTCCCTTGACTGCGCGCAGAAACTCTGCGGCTTTTTTCATGCGGCTGTTGTCCTCTAAAAACTCAATTCCCTTTTGCGTAATCCGCGCGTCATAAACCTTTGCGCTGCGGATGGCGCCGACAGCTATCGGGAACGCTACGCCTGTTATATATCCTTCGTTGTACAGGCTCTCAATAAGGTTTACCCAGTAACCATTGTTTATACCCAGCGCATCGGGGCCAAACATGTCCGTGTCCGCCCTCTCGCCGGCCTTGAAACACTCATACAGATATTTTAATATCCGGTACGCCAGCACAAAATAATCGTCCTTTGCCATGCTCAGTCCTCCTCTACGATTTCAGGGAAAAACGCAGCCGCAAAACTATCCAACTCTTTCAGTGTCGCCCGGGGATGAGATTCAAGATATTCGATTATTTCTGTTTCAAATCCAAACTCCTTCGCCCCCATGCCAACAGAAAGCATGATCATCTTTTCTTCCTCGCCCTTTATTTGCCCTGAATAACGCTCCAGCAAAATTTCTTGGCAAGGAGTCAGATCCTCTCTCATTTTTTCCACCCCATTTCAATGCGGTCTATGTAGGCTTTGTTGCCCTCAATCCTGATGCGCTGATGAAAATTGTATTCGCCCGGCCCGTCCACAGAAAAACGGTAATAGTACTGGCCATAAAAATAGCCTCTAACATCACCGGGCTTCAAATTAGGGTGGTCAGTCAGTATCCCGCTGCTCACCCTGTGGCGCTCTGTGTTGCTCATGACAAGCTTACCACGACTGCCGCCCTTTGTCGAGGCCCCTCC
>CALWYP010000077.1 GCA_944385795.1 uncultured Oscillospiraceae bacterium
TGCTGTCCGGGACCATGTTGAAGACGGCCTCGACGGTCTTGCCCTTGACGAGCTTGACCATGGGGCTCTTGAGTATCTTCGGGTCGATGGCGTTCATGGCGTCGCAGGCCTTCTGGTTGGCGAGCAGTTCCTTGACTGTGACCTTGCTGATATCCATAGTTTTCTCCCTTCGTTATCGCCCCAGCGCGGCTGCGGGCTGAATTGTTTAAATCATAACACATAATCGCGGACTGTTCAAGAGCATTTGACTAAAAGTGCACGCTTTGTTATAATCTGAATTGTTGAAATTATTGAAGTATATGCCGTGCGGGCGCACTTAGCCCGCCGCGCGCGAGGAGAAACATGCTCAGGATTATTACTGGCCGGGCAGGGGCCGGCAAGACAGCGAGAATAATGGAGGAGATACGCGCCGCGGCGGACGCCGGGCTCGGCGGCCGGGTGCTGCTCGTACCGGAGCAGTACAGCCACGAGGCCGAGCGCGAGCTCGCGCGCGCGGCGGGGCCCGGCCTCGCGCTCTACGCCGAGGTGCTGAGCTTCACGGGCGTCGCGCGGCGCGTGGCCGCGGAGCTCGGCCCCGGCGGTCGCAGGGCGCTCACGGCGGGCGGGCGGCTGCTGTGCATGGCCCTGGCCCTTGAGAACGTGTACTCCCAGCTCCACGTCTACGCCCGGGCCCGCCGTTCGCCGGAGGCCCAGCTGAAGCTGCTCGGCGAGATAGACGAGCTGGCCGCCGCGGGCGTGGGGGCGGAGGAACTCATGGAGGCCGCCGGGCGCTGCGGCGGGGCGCTGGGCGAAAAGCTCCGCGACATGGCGTTTATCACCGAGGCCTTCGCCGCCGCCGTCGGCACGGAGCGCCTGGACAGCGCCGGCCGGCTGAGCCTGCTGGCCGAAACCCTGCCCCAGAGCGGCTTCGCAAAGGGCGGGGCGGTATACATAGACGGCTTTACCGACTTTACCGCGCAGGAGAGGCGCATCATCGAAATCCTCATGGACCGCGCGGACGTCGCCGTCTGCCTGACCCTGGACAGCCTGGATTCGGGCAGCGAGATTTTCGAGCTCTCGCGCGCCACGGCCCGCGGCCTGCTGCGCTATGCCCGCGAAGAGGGCATACCCGCGCGCTGCGAGGAGCTGGAGGCCCCGGGGCGCTCGCCCATAGATATTCTCGCGGAGAACCTGCTGGCCTACCCCGCGCGGGGCTTCGACGCCGGCGGGCGGATAAGGCTTTACACCGCCTCCGGGCGCGAAGAGGAGTGCGCCTTCGCCGCTGCCGAGGCCCTGCGCCTGGCCCGCGGCGGCTGCCGCTGGCGCGATATCGCCGTGGCCTTGCGCGGCTTCGAGGACTACCGCCCGGCCCTCGCCGCGGCCTTCGGGCGCTGCGGGGTCCCGCTGTTTACGGCCAGGCAGGTTGACATAATGCAGAAGCCCCTGCCCACGCTGCTCTCGTCCGCCCTTGAGGCCGTCACGGGCGGCTGGGAACAGGCGGAGCTCTTCGCCTACTTCCGCACGGGCCTCGCGCTCCTGGAGCCTGACGAGTGCGACCTGCTTGAGAACTATTGCTTTACATGGAATATAGGCTATAAGCGCTGGCACTCCTCAGCCGACTGGCGTATGCACCCCGACGGCTGGGGCGGGAGCTACGGCGAGGAGGCGGAGGGGAAGCTCGCGCGCATAAACGCCCTGCGCCGCCGCGCCGCCGCGCCGCTGCTGGCGCTGGAGTCGGCGCTCGCCGCCGCGGGCACGGCGAAGGAGCACTGCGCCGCGCTGGCGGGCTTTTTCGACGGGCTCAATCTTGCGCAGGCGCTGTCTGACCGCGCCGCCGCCCTCGAGCGCGCCGGGCGCGGCCAGGCCGCCGCGGAGTACGCGAGGGTATGGGACGCGGCCGTGGACGCGCTGGAGCAGTGCGCCGCCGTGCTTGGGGACATGGAGCTGGACAGCGCGGAGTTTTCCCGCCTCTACCTGCTTACCCTCTCCCAGTATAACGTCGGCGTAATACCCGTGTCGCTCGACATGGTCACGGCCGGGGACATGGACCGTATGCGCCGGAGGCATATAAAGCACCTCATCGTCCTCGGCGCGAGCGGCGAGCGCCTGCCCGCCCCGGAGGGCGAGGGCGGGGTGTTCACCGCCGCGGAGAGGCGCGAGCTGGCCGCGCTGGGCCTCGAGCTGGACGCCGGCGACGCCGAACTGTGGAGGGAATACACGCTCATATATAACTGCGTGTCCTTGCCCTCGGAGAGCCTTACCATAAGCGCGCCGGCCTTCGGCCCGGACGGGCAGGAGCTCGAGCCGAGCTTCCTCGTGCGCCGCGCCGCCGGGCTCTTTGGCCTGACGGTAAGCGCCGTGTCCCGCGAGCGGGACATGCTGGAGTGCGAAAATACGGCCGCGGCCCTCGCCGCGGAACCGGCGCCGGACGCCGCCTGCGGCGCGGCGCGGGAGTATTTCCTCGCCGCCGCCGCGGACAGGCTCGGGAGGATAGAGCGGGCCGCCGCCGTGACGCGCGGCCGGCTCTCGCGCGAGAGCGCGCTGGGCCTGTACGGGCGGGATATGCGCCTTTCCCCCTCGCGCATGGAGCGCTTTGCGAGCTGCCGCTTTTCCTACTTCCTCACCTACGGCCTGAAGGCGAGGCCGCGGGTGCGCGCGGAGTTCAAGGCGCCCGAGGCGGGCACTTTTATACATTACGTCCTGCAGCGCACGGCCGCCGCCGCGCCGGAGGGCGGCCTCGCCGCACTCTCCGACGGCGATATAGCGCGGCTTGCGCGCGAATTCTCGGAGCTCTATCTTGAGGAGGAGCTCGGCGGGCGCGAGGGCAAGAGCGCGCGTTTCCTGTACCTTTTCGAGCGGCTGGCCGCGGCGGCGGAGCGCATAGTGCAGGACATGGCGGAGGAGCTGCGCGGCTCGGACTTCACGCCGCTGGATTTCGAGCTGGACCTCTCCGAGGCCGCGCCGGGGACGCGCCTGGACGTACCTGGCGGCGGGAGCGTCAGCGCCGTGGGCAAGGCCGACCGCGTGGACGGCTGGGTGCGCGATGGGCGTCTGTACCTGCGCGTGGTGGACTACAAGACGGGGAAGAAGAGCTTTTCCCTTTCCGACGTCTACTACGGGCTGAATATGCAGATGCTGCTCTACCTCTTCACCCTCACCGGGTCCGGGCGCTACGGCGCCGGCGCCGAGCCCGCCGGCGTGCTCTACGTCCCGGCGCGCGACGATATCGTCTCCGCAGAGAGCGATATGAGCGACGAGGAGATAGCGCGCGAACGCCGCAAGAGGCTAGTGCGCAGCGGCCTCCTGCTTGACGACCCCGAGGTCCTGCGCGCCATGGAGCGCCCGGGCGCGCCCGCGCGCCTGCCCGTCAAGTGGAAGGACGGCGCGCCGTCGGGCGAGTCGCTGGCAAGCGCCGAACAGCTCGGCGCGCTCGCGCGGCGGGTGCGGGACACGCTCCGGGCCATGGCCGGAGAGATACGCTCGGGCAGCATCACCGCCGACCCGTATTACAAGAGCGCGAGGGAGAACGCCTGCCTCTACTGTGACTACGCCTCGGCCTGCCGCTTCGCCCCGGGTGAGGGCGGCGACGGGCGGCGCTATCTCGAGCCGCTGAAGGCCTCGCGCGTCTGGGAAATGCTTGAGGAAGGAGCGGATAACGATGGCTGATTTCATCCCGACCCCCGCCCAGGCCGCCGCGATAGGCGACAGGGGCGGCGAGCTCCTGGTATCCGCCGCCGCCGGCAGCGGCAAGACCCGCGTGCTTATCGAGCGCCTCATGCGCTATATCCTAGACGGGGACAAGCCCGCGGATGTGGACAGCTTCCTCATAATAACCTTCACCCGCGCCGCCGCGGAGCAGCTCCGCAGCAAGATCGCCGCCGAGCTCGGCGCGCGGGCCGCCTCCGCGGCCGGGGACGCCGCCGCGCGGGCGCGACGCCAGAACGCCCTGCTCCGCCGCGCCCAGATATGCACCATAGACAGCTTCTGCGTGTCGCTCCTGCGCGAGAACGCCGCGCGGGCCGGCCTGGAGCCCGGCTTCGGCCTGGGCGACGAGCAGCGCTCCGCGGAGCTCAAGGGCCTCGCGCTGGAGACGGTCCTGGAGGACGCCTATGAGCGCGCCGAGCCGGGCTTCACCGCCCTGGCGGATACCGTCGGCGCGGGCCGAGACGACAAGCGCCTCGCGGCCCTGGTGCTCTCGCTGCACGAAAAGCTCGGCTCCCACGCCAGGCCGGAAAAATGGGCGAGGGAGCAGATCCGCGGCTTTTCGGAGCTGCCCGGCGACGCCGCGGGCACCGCCTGGGGCCGGGAGCTGCTGGAGGGCGCCGTGGAGACGCTGGACTACCTGCGCGGGGAAATAAGCGCGCTTTTGGACGAGGCGGGCGGGAGCGAAGCGGTGGAGAAGGCCTATGCGCCGAGCCTTAACGCGACGCTCGAGAGCCTTGACGCCGCGCTCAAGGCCGCGCGCAGGGGCTGGGACGCGCTCTGCTCCGCCCTGCCCATAGCTTTCCCGGCGCTCAAGGCCGCGCGCGGCGCAGATACGGCGGAGCTGCGCGAGGCCATAAAGGCCCGGCGCGAGGCCCTCAAAAAGGCCGCGGCCAAGCTCGCCAAGGACTTCAACACCCCCAGCGCGCCCCTTCTGCGCGACATAAGCGCGGCGGCCCCGGCGATGAAGGCGCTCCTGGAGCTCGTCATGGCCTTCGACCGCGAGTACATGCGCCGAAAGCAGCGCCGCTCGCTGATAGACTTCGCGGACGCCGAGCACCTGGCCGCCCAGCTCCTGACGGAGGAGGACGGCTCGCCCTCGCCCTTCGCGCTCGAGCTTTCGCGCCGCTACACGGAGGTAATGGTCGACGAGTACCAGGACGTCTCCCGCGTGCAGGAGGACATCGTCTACGCCGTCTCCGGCGGCGGGCGCCGGCTCTTCATGGTCGGCGACGTGAAGCAGAGCATATACCGCTTCCGCCTGGCCGAGCCCGGCATATTCCTGCGCAAATACGACGCCTTTGGCGACGCGCCCCAGCCTGAGGGCGAACCCAGGCGCATCTTCCTGCGCGAGAGCTTCCGCTCGAGGCCGGAGATAGTCGCCGCCGTCAACAGCGTCTTCGGCACGCTCATGAGCCGTTCCCTGGGCGAGCTCGACTACGACTCGAACGCGAGCCTCATCGCCGCGCTGCCTTACCCCGGCGAAGTCCCCAAGCCGGAGCTCCTGCTCTGCGCCGCGCCGGACGGCGGCGGGGAGGAGCGGCCGGACAAATACGCCTGGGAGGCGCGGCGCGCCGCGGCGCGTATGCGCGCCCTGGTCGAAGGCGGCGCGGCAATAACCGCGCCGGGCTCGGAGCGGCCCATAGGCTATGGCGACATCGCCGTGCTGCTCCGCTCCGCCAACGTCACCGGGCCGGTATGGCGGCGGGAGCTCGCCGCGGCGGGCATACCCGTCGAGGCGGGGCAGTCGGGCGGCTTCTTCGCCTCGCCCGAGATAGAGGTCATGCTGGCCCTGCTCTCGCTCATAGACAACCCCCGCCAGGACGTCCAGCTCGTCAGCGTGCTCCGGAGCGCGCTCTTCGGCTTCACGCCCGACGAGCTCACGGCCGTACGCCTCGCCAACCGGGACGGGGAGCTCTGGGACGCGCTGAATAATTGCGCGGAAACGGACGAAAAATGCGCGGGATTTGTTAAATTCATAGCTGAAATGCGGGAATTTGCCCGGGAATCTGAGCTCACTGAGCTCATCGCGCAGATATACGGGCGGCTGGACTGCTTCGCCGTGTGCGCCGCGCTTGCCGGCGGCGCGGAGAGGGAGGCCCGGCTCCGCCGCCTCTTCGAGCTGGCCCGGGAGTACGAGTCCGGGGCGTGGCGCGGCCTGCGCCGCTTCAACGAGTGGATTGCCGCGATGCGCGAGGCCGGGCGGGAACCGGCCATGCCGGCGGCCGCCGCCGGAGGGGCCGTGAGGATTATGAGCATACACCAGAGCAAAGGCCTGGAGTTCCCCGTGGTCTTCCTCGGCGGCACCTCGAAATATTTCAACGAGTCCGACCTGCGCGAGACCGTGCTTGTCCACCCGGAGCTGGGCCTTGGGCCCAAGGTCACGGACGCGGCGCGGGGCATCGAGTACCCGACCATAGCCCGGAGGGCCGTGGCGCACAGGCTCCGGCGTGAGCAGCTCAGCGAGGAGCTGCGGCTTTTATACGTCGCCATGACCCGTGCGCGGGAGCGGCTCATAATAACCTGCGCCCTGGGAGACCCGCAAAAGGAGGCCGCCAAGCTCGCCGTCTCGGCCCGCTCGCCCATGCCGGCCGAGGCCCTGGCCGGTATGCGCTCCGCGGCCGGCTGGCTCATAAGCGCCGCGATAGCCGACGGCGGCCGGACGCTCTCGCTTGAGATAGACGCGGCAGAGCAGCCCTCGGGCCGCGCCGCGGAGGGCGCCGGGGCGCAGGAGGGAGGCGCCCTCCGCGGCGGGGAGGGATACGGGGACCTCGCCGCGCGCTTCGCCTGGCGCTACCCGCACGCGGCCGCCGTCGCCCTGCCCAGCAAGGTCACGGCCACCGAGCTCAAGAGCCTGCCCGAGCCCGACCCGGAGAGCGCCGAGCTGCTCGCCCGGCCCCGGCCCTTCCGCAGGCCGGAGCTCGAAGGCGTGGAGCGGCGGATGACGGCGGCCGAGCGCGGCACGGCCACTCACCTGGCGCTCAGGTACCTCGACCTCGCCGCCATACGCTCCGAGGCGGACGCGCGCGAGGCTGTGGACGCCCTGGCCCTCGCCGGGCGCATGTCCCGGCGCGACGCTGCGGCGGTGGACGCGGGGAGCGTTTACGCCCTCGCCGCGAGCCCACTCGGCGCGCGCATGGCCGCCGCGGAAGAGGTAAAGCGCGAGTTTTCCTTTTCCCTGCTGCGTCCCGCGGGCGAGCTTTTCCCGGGCGCGCCCGACGAGGAGATACTGCTCCAGGGCGTTGTGGACTGCTGCTTTTCGGAGCCCGGCGGCCTTGTGGTGGTAGACTACAAGACGGACAGGATAGCGCCGGAGGAGTGCGAAAGCCGCGCGGGGTATTACCGCAGCCAGATAGAGGCCTACGCCTGGGCGATGGAGCGGATTACCGGCCGCCCGGTCAAGGAAAAAATACTCTATTTCCTCTCCGCGCGCCGCGCCGTGAAGCTCTGACCGGCCTGGCTATTGACATGCACAAGTGTTTGTAATAAAATAGAGCCGAGGGAACAGACATATTCGCCCGGGAACACGGGCAGATTTCTGAAAAGGTGATATAAATGAGCGACAATCAGAGCGTGTGCGAAAGGATAGACGGCCTGCTGCGCGAGAGGGGCATAACCGGTTCGCGCCTGGCCAGCGACCTCGGCATGTCGCGCAGCTTCATGACCGAGCTGCGCAAGGGCAGGGCCAAAGGCATAAACGCGGACACCGCTTCGCGTATCGCGGACTATCTCGGCGTGACGACGGACTACCTCCTGGGCAAGACCTCCAGCAGGGAGCCGGGCGCGGACCCCATGGACAGGGAGCTCGCCGGGTACCTTGAGGAACTGCGCAACAGGCCGGAGCAGAGGATGCTCTTTTCGGTTACGCGCAGCGCCACGCGCGAACAGATAGAGGCCATCGTGAATATGATAAAGGAGATGCAGCGGGGCTGATGAAGTACCTGGAGGGCGTGGACTACTGGGTGCGGCTCGTGGAGTTCCCCAACATGGCCTCGCCCAGCGTGGCGGTCTCGAACGGCGACGGCACGTTCACCATATATGTGAACAGCCGCTTTTCACCGGCCAAGCGCGCCGAGGGGCTCAGGCACGAGCTCGAGCACCTGGAAGGCGAGCACTTCTACCGGGACGACGTCCCGCTCGGCGAGCTGGAGGCGGCGGCCGACCGCGTGCTGACCCTGCCGCCCAGGGCGGGGCGCGCCCGGGGCGAGAGGCTTATCCCGCTGTACGACGGGCCCGGGGACTTCCTGGAGGAGTTCCTGCGCCATGCTTCCCCCGCAAGCCTGAAGCTGCTGCGCCGGGCCGGGCTGCTGCCCGCCGCCGCGGACGGGGGAGAGCGTTGAGGTGTTACATGGACGCAAGACCCATAGGAATATTTGATTCGGGCGCCGGCGGGCTGACCGCCGTGCGCTCGCTTCGCGCGCTGCTTCCCGCGGAGGACCTGGTGTTCCTCGCGGATACGGCGCGCGTGCCGTATGGGGGCAGGAACCGCGCGGAGCTGAGGGAAATCGCCGCCTCGGACCTGCGCTTCCTGGCCTCGCGCGGCGTCAAGGCCGTCCTGGCCGCCTGCGGCACGGTGAGCTCCAACTGCCCCGAGGTAGTCTCGGGCTTTGCCGGCGGGCCAAGCTGCGGCGTGGTGGCGGAGGCGGCGCGCCTGGCCGCGCGAGTGAGCTCCGGGCGCATCGGCGTGCTGGCTACCGAGGCCACGGCGCGAACGGGCGCGTTCGAGCGCGAAATCCTGCGCCTGCGCCCCGGCGCCGAGGTGACGGTCCGCGGCACGGCCGAGCTCGTGCCGCTCGTGGAGGCGGGCCGGACCGGGCCGGACGACCCGGAAGCCGCCGCGGCCGTGGGCCGCGCCCTCGCCATGTTCGAGGGGCTTGGGATAGATACCCTCGTGCTCGGCTGCACGCATTTCCCGCTGCTCGCCGGCGTGTTCTCCGCCCAGGCCCCGGGCCTCAGGCTTATTGATTCCGGCCGCGCCGGGGCGGAGGCCATCGCGCGGCTCGTTTCACGCGCGGGCATCGCCAACGACCCCGCCCACGCCGGGCGCGCCGAGTTCTTCGTGAGCGGCGGCGCGGAGGCCTTCCGGCGCACCGCGGGCATATTCCTGCCCGGCGGCGCGGAGGGCTTGAGCATATTTAACGCAGAAATAACTTGACATCTGCGCAGAATGTGATAGTATATTAGCGTGCTATCACATTAGCAGAGTAAAGCGAAAGGCGAGATTCGGCATGGACGATATAATTTCGCGGGAGGAAAAGCTGGTGCGCGCCTTCCGCGCGCTGTGCTCGCGCTACGGCTACAGGCCCTACCGCATGAGCAAATTCGAGGAATATGACCTCTACGCCAACAACCGGAGTTTCCTTCCGGCGGGCGGGGTCATAACTTTTACGGACACGAACGGGCGCCTCATGGCCCTGAAGCCGGACGTCACGCTGTCCATAGCCAAGAACCTCACGGCCAGGCCGGACGGGCCGGTGCGGGTGTATTACGACGAGAGCGTGTACCGCGCGCCCGACCGCCAGCTCGGCTTCCAGGAGATAACCCAGGCCGGGCTGGAGTACCTTGGCGAGGTGGACGCCTACGCCATGGGCGAGGTGGTAATGCTCTCCGCCGAATGTCTTGGGGCGATAGACCCGGGCTACGCGCTGGAGCTCTCGCATATGGGCTACATAAACGGGCTCATAGGGGCCCTGGGCGTCGGCGGCCAGGCAAGGGGGGAGCTGCTCCGGCTCATGTCCGGGCGGAACGCGCACGGCATACGCGCGCTGTGCGCCCAGGCGGGCGTCTCCGGCGCGCCGGTGGAGCGGCTGTGCCGCGCCGTGGGGCTCTACGGCCCGCTCGCGGGGAACCTGGACGCGCTGCGGGAGATGTCCGTGAACAGCGAGACTGAACGGGCCCTGCACGAGCTCACGGAGCTCGCCGGCGTGCTCGGGAGCTTCGGCGCGCTGGGGAGGGTTAACCTCGACCTCTCAATAACGAGCGACACGGATTACTATAACGGCCTGCTTTTCAAGGGCTACGTCCCCGGCGCGCCCTCGGCCGTGCTCTCCGGCGGCAGGTACGACAGCCTGCTCACGAAGCTGGGCAAGAGCGGCGGCGCCATAGGCTTCGCCGTGTACCTCAACCTGCTCGAGCGCCTTTACGAGACGGACGGGGACGGCTACGCCGCCGACGTGCTGCTGCTCCCCGGCGGCGCGGCGCCCTCGGCCCTGGCCGCCGCGGCCAAGGCCGTTACGGACTCCGGCAGGAGCGTGCTCGTACAGGGCGCCGCCGGGGCCAGGTGCAGGAGGACGGCGAGGATAAACGCGGAAGGGGGGCTTGAGTACCTTGACTGAAACGCTGGATATAGCACTTCCCAAGGGCAGGCTGGGCGAGAAGGTGGCCCGGCTGCTCTCCGAGGCGGGCATGGGCTGCGACGGGCTAGGCGGCGACAGCCGCAAGCTGGTGCTCTCCGGCGGCGGGGGCTCGCTCCGCTTCTTCTGGGTCAAGCCCGCGGACGTGCCCATATACGTCGAGCGCGGGGCGGCGGACATAGGCGTCGCCGGACGCGACGTGCTGCTGGAGTCCGGCGCGGACGTGTACGAGCTCCTAGACCTCGGCCTCGGCAAGTGCCGCATGTGCGTCGCGGGCTACCCCGGGGGCCTTGAGCGCGGCGGCGTGCTGCGCGTGGCGACAAAGTTCCCGAACATAGCCACGCGGCATTTCATGAACCGCGGCAGGGCGATAGATATAATAAAGCTCAACGGCTCCATAGAGCTCGCGCCCATAATCGGCCTCGCCGACGTGATTGTGGACATAGTCGAGACGGGGGCGACGCTCCGGGAGAACAGCCTTGACGTGCTCGAGGAGATACTGCCCATAAGCGCGAGGCTTGTGGCGAACAAGGCCTCGTTCAGGTTCAAGCACGGGCGCGTGCAGGAGCTCTCCGCGGCGCTTTCGGGAATATTGGAAGGAGGAAAAAACTGATGCTGAAGATATATGTGAGGGGCGAGGCCCCGGACGCGGAACTGGTCCGCCGCGAGACGGGCGGGCGCGACGTATCCGCCACCGTCTCCGAGATAATAGCCGACGTGCGGGAAAACGGCGACGCCGCGCTGAGGAAGTATAACGCCAAGTTCGACGGGGCCGGGGACGCGGCCCTCGAGGTGACGCGGCAGGAGATGGACGCGGCCTACGCCGCCTTGGACCCGCGGCTCATAGAGGTCATGGAGCTCGCCGCGGAGAACATACGCGAGTTCCACAAACGCCAGCTCTCGAGCGGCTACGTCATGGCCCGCGAAAACGGCGCCGTGCTCGGGCAGCGCGTGCTCCCGCTCAAGCGAGTGGGCCTCTACATACCCGGCGGCACGGCGGCGTATCCCAGCAGCGTGCTGATGAACTGCGTGCCCGCGCGCATAGCGGGCGTGGACGAGGTGGTAATGACCACCCCCGCCAGCGGCGGCGAGGTGAGCGGCGTTATACTCGCCGCGGCTAAGATAGCGGGCGTCGGCCGCGTCTTCCGCGTGGGCGGGGCCCAGGCCGTGGCCGCGCTCGCCTACGGCACGGAGACGGTACCGCAGGTGGACAAGATTGTCGGCCCCGGCAACGCCTT
>CALWYP010000078.1 GCA_944385795.1 uncultured Oscillospiraceae bacterium
CGGCGAGGGGCTGCATCTTCACGAACCACTGCTCGCTCGACATGGGCTCCACGTCGTTGTGGCATCGGTAGCAGGTGCCGACGTTGTGGCTGTACTCCTCGACCTTGACGAGATAGCCCTCGCGCTCGAGGTCGGCCACAATGGCCTCGCGGGCCTCGTAGCGGTCCATGCCGTTGTACTTGCCGCCGTTAATTATCCTTGCGTTGTTGTCGAGGATAAGGATCTCCTCGAGGTTGTGCCTCTTGGCGACCTCGAAGTCGTTCGGGTCGTGGCAGGGCGTCATCTTGACGGCGCCGGTGCCGAAGTCCGTCTCGACGTACTCGTCGGCGACGATGGGGATCTCGCGGCCCACGAGCGGGAGGATGCAGGTCTTGCCGACGACGTCGGTATAGCGCTCGTCGTTGGGGTTGACGGCGACGCCCGTGTCGCCGAGCATGGTCTCCGGGCGGGTGGTGGCGATTATAAGCTCGCCGCTGCCGTCCGAGAGCGGGTAGCGGATGTGCCAGAGGTGGCCGGGCTTCTCGGTGTATTCGACCTCGGCGTCGGAGAGGGCGGTGGTGCAGTGCGGGCACCAGTTGATTATCCTGTGGCCCTTGTAGATAAGGCCCTTCTCGTACATGTGGACGAAGGTCTCGCGCACGGCCTTGGCGCAGGTGTCGTCCATCGTGAAGCGCTGCCTCTCCCAGTCGCAGGAGCAGCCGAGGGTCTTGAGCTGTTCGACGATGCGGTCGCCGTACTTGTTCTTCCAGGCCCAGACCTCGTCGAGGAAGCCCTCGCGGCCCAGGTCGAAGCGCGTCTTGCCCTCGTTCCGGAGCTTCTCCTCGACCTTTATCTGCGTGGCGATGCCCGCGTGGTCATAGCCGGGCAGCCAGAGCGTGGAGTAGCCATCCATACGCTTGTAGCGTATCAGGATGTCCTGGATAGTCTCGTCGAAGGCGTGGCCGAGATGCAGCTGGCCGGTGACGTTCGGAGGGGGGATGACGATGGTGAAGGGCGTCTTTTCCGGGTCGCGCTCGGCGTGGAAGTAGTTGCCCTTGAGCCACATGTCATAGATGTTCTTCTCGACCTCGTGCGGGTCGTAGACTTTCGGCAGCTCTTTCATGTTGTCTCCTTTCATGCTTGCTCCGGAAGAGCGAAAGCGCCCCGGAGCGTAATGCTCCAGGGCGCTTGAATAAGCGTGGTACCACCTGAATTCCATGCCTCGCGGCATGACACTCTCGGCTCTGTAACGGGAGCTCCCGTCCGGCTTACCCGCGCGGCTTGCGCGCTTCAGCCCGGCGGCTCGGGGCCGACCTTCGGCGCCGCTTCACAAGGGCTTGCACCAACCGCCCTCTCTCTGCGCATCCGCGGACGCCTACTCCTGCCCGTCAAGGCCTTTTACAATGGGGTATTATATAGTATGGCGTTTACAATGTCAAGATATTAGCCCGGGATTTACTTGTCCACGCTGCGGGCGAAGCTCACGCCGTCCTTGTGCAGGTACACGTCCAGCTTGACCCGGTCGGCGCGTATAAGGCTCTGCGTGAACTCGTACACCACGCCGGCCTCGGTGCGCGTGCGCCGCTGCACGGAAAAGGCGCAGCTGCCTGGGCGGCAGTGGAGCAGCTCCGCCTCGCGGCGGCCGAGCTGCACGGCCTCGTAGCTGTCCACGGCGGAGGCCGGGACTATGCCCTCCTCATAGAGCAGGCTGTAGAAGCTGTGCGTCTCCAGCAGCTCGCGGGTCAGCTTGGGGTAGAGATAGGCGGGATAGAAGCTCGTCTCGAGTATCAGCGGCTCGCCGTTCACGTTGCGTATGCGCGAGAAGCGGTAGATTTTGACCTCACTGCTCTCCAGCTCCAGCATGGAGACTATGTCGGGCGGAGGGGACATGACCTCAAACTCCAGTATAGTGGAGCTGGGCGTCATGCCCATGGCGTTTATCTCGCTCGTGAAGGAGTAAACGTTCTCGGTGCGGCGGCGCATCTTGGGCTCGGCCACAAAGGTGCCGCGGCCCTGCTTACGCACTACCAGGCCCTCGCTTTCCAGCTCGCCGATGGCCTGGCGCACCGTGGAGCGCGAGACGTCGAAGGTGCGGCAGAGCTCCGCCTCGCTCGGCAGCAGCGCCCCGGGGGAGAGCGTGCCCGCGGATATGTTGCGCTTGATTATGCTTACGAGCTGGGAATAGAGGGGGATGTCGCTGTCCATGCTCAGCTTGTTCATCAGTACCGGGTTCATGTCCATGTCGTTACCTTCCATTGCTTATTATAACGTCTGATACGTCTAAGTCATTTATCACATATTATAAGCGAGCATACCGATTTTATCAAGACGCACTTGTCGTATAGTTTGGACATGGAAGGCCGGGCATAATTATATAATCTGCACAAGAGGAGCCGCTCAGCGCAGGATAAAGCGCGTGACGGCGCGCTTGAGCGCGCTGCTTGGCCGGTAGCGCACGGCGGGCTCGAACCGCCCGCCGCGGTGGAGTATCCCCTCGAGATGGCTGAACTCCTCGTAGCCCCAGCGGCCGTGGTACGCGCCGCAGCCGCTCGCTCCCACGCCGCCGAAGGGCAGGGACTCCGTGGGCAGGTGCATAATGGTGTCGTTGACGCAGCCGCCGCCGAAGCGGCAGCGCGAGAGGACGGCGCGCTCCGCCTCGCGCGAGCGCGTGAAGAGGTAGAGGGCCAGAGGCCGCTCGCGCGCTTCGACGAAGGCTATGGCCTCGCCGAGGGCCTTGAAGCCGAGTACGGGCAGCACGGGCCCGAAAATCTCCTCGCCCATGACGGCGTCCTCCGGCGAGACGCCGGCCATTATGGTCGGCTCGATTTTCAGCGCCGCGGCGTCCGAACGGCCGCCGTATACGGCCTTGCCCGGGTCGATTAGCCCCAGGACGCGGCGGAAGTGCTTTTCGTTTACCATGCGGCAGTAGCCGGGGTCTTCGAGCGCCGAGGGGTACTGGCGGAGTATTTCGGCCTTGAGCGCCTCGATTAGCCGGCCCTCGACGGCCTCGTCGCAGAGTATGTAGTCCGGCGCGACGCAGGTCTGGCCGCAGTTTATGAATTTGCCGCAGACTATACGCCTCGCGGCGAGGGGGATGTCCGCCGTGCGCTCGACTATCACCGGGCTCTTGCCGCCGAGCTCGAGCGTTACGCTGGCGAAGGAGGCCGCCGCCGAGCGCAGCACCTCGCTGCCGCCGCGGGAGCCGCCGGTGAAGAAGATCTTGTCCCATTTTGCCTCCAGTAGCGCCGCGTTTTCCGCGCGCCCGCCCGTGACGCAGGAAACATGGCCCTCCTGGAAGGCCCCGGCTATGATCTCAGAGACTACGCGCGCCGTCTCCGGGGCGTAGGCGCTCGGCTTTACGACGGCGGTGTTCCCGGCGGCGAGGGCGGCGGCGAGGGGCTGGAGCGTGAGCAGCAGCGGATAGTTCCACGCGCCCATGATGAGCGCCGCGCCGTAGGGGACGCGCCGGAGCTCGCCGCGGCCCGGGAACTGGGCTAGGCCGGTCCCGACGCGCTTGACGCGCATCAGGCCGCGCAGATGCCGCCTAAGCCAGCGTATGTCCGAGAGCAGCAGCCCCGTTTCGCACATGTAGCTCTCCTCCGCGCCCTTGCCGAGGTCGGCGCGCAGCGCGGCGGCGATTTCCGCCTCGCGCCGTTTTACGCCGCCGTAGAGCGCGGCCAGCGCCCGTTCGCGGGCCTCGTAGCCCAGGGTCGCGCCCGAGGAAAAGTATTTTTTCTGCCTTTCAAGCAGGGCGTTTACCTCGCGTGAGTCCATTTTCAGCCTCCTTAGGATATAAAAATGGCCGCCACGCGGATGGCGGCCGGGGAATCGGGGCTTATACGCCCATGGCGGACTCGATCTGGGCGAGGCTCTGCACGCCGACGGTCTTGTTCACGAGCTTGCCGTTGTGGAAATAGAGCAGCGTGGGTATGCTCATGACGCCGAAGCGGGCGGCGAGCTCCGGCTCGGCGTCTACGTCCACCTTGCAGACGGAGACGTCCTGATGCGCCTCGGCGAACTGGTCGAGTATGGGCGCCTGCATACGGCAGGGGCCGCACCAGCCGGCCCAGAAATCGACTACCGCCATGCCGGAGGCGACCGCGGCGTCAAAGCTGTCCTTGCTGAGATGGTTGATTTCCATGATTATTTTTCCTCCTTGATTTTGCTCTCGACGTATTTACAGGCGGCGAGGCCGGCGACGCAGCCCTCGCCCACGGCCTTGGCGGCCTGGTATGGGGCGCCGGCGACGTCGCCAGCGGCGTAGATGCCGGGTATGCTGGCGGACATGTCAGCCCCCACCAGGATATGCCCTCCGCCGGTTGCGAGGCCGGGCATGAGCGCGGCCGGGTCGAGGCCCGCCCGGAAGATGAACACACATTCGCAGGCGTAGTCCACGCCGCCGGCCGTAAGCGCCGTGACGCGCTCCGCGCCCTTTACGGCGTACTTTCTGGCGCGATCGGAGTCGAAATACTCCACCTCGCAGCCTATCTGCCTCAGGTATTCGGCCTCCTCGGGGGCCTCGGCCGAGAGGCCGACGACGGCGACGCGCCTGCCGCGGTAGAGCATACCGTCGCAGGTGGCGCAATAGCTGACGCCGCGGCCAAGGTATTCGGCCTCGCCCGGGAAGGGCTTGGCGCGGTTCAGCCCGCAGGCGAGCACGAGGGAGCGGCCCTGGACGAAGTCCGCGCCCACGCTGACGCCGAAGACGCCGCCCATGTCCGCCGCGGCGAGGGCCCGGCCGCGCATGAACTCAACGCCGGAGGCCTCCGCGTGCTTCACGAGCGCCGTCACTATTTCCGCGCCGGCAGCGTTGTGGAAGCCCGGGTAATTGTCCACATGCTCAGCCTTCCACAGGGCGGAATCCTCCGGCGAGGTGGCGACAATGAGGGCGCTCTTGCCGCGGTGCCGGGCCGTGAGCGCGGCGGAGACGCCGGCGGGGCCGGAGCCTATTATGACGAGGTCGTAAATGTTTTCCACGCTGCGTCCTCCAAATCAGATTTAGTTTATTATACAGCGCGAATTTGCCGTTGTAAACCTCGGGCTTTTGATATATAATTAGGCGGTAATCCATTCCCGAGGTGAAAGAGATGGAAGAGACCTCCCGTAATTTCATAGAACAGTTCATAGCCGAGGACACCGCCCCCGGCGGGCGCTTCGAGGGCAGGCAGGTACACACCCGCTTCCCGCCCGAGCCCAACGGCTATCTGCACATAGGCCACTGCAAGGCCCTTGTCATCGACTTCGGCACGGCGGAGCGCTTCGGCGGCATCTGCAACCTGCGCATGGACGACACGAACCCCGCCAAGGAGGACACCGAGTACGTCGACGCCATAAAGGAAGACATACATTGGCTGGGCTTCGATTGGGGCGGCAGGTTCTTCTACGGCTCGGACTACTTCGAGCAGACCTATGAGTACGCCGAGGAGCTGATAAAGAAGGGCCTCGCCTATGTCTGCGAGCTGACGCCCGAGCAGTTCAGGGAATACCGCGGCGACGTCAACACCCCGGCGCGCAGCCCCTGGCGCGACAGGCCCATGGAGGAGAGCCTGGACCTGTTCCGCCGCATGAGGGCCGGCGAGTTCCCGGACAACAAATACACCCTGCGCGCGAAGATAGACCTGGCCAGCGGCAACTTCAACATGCGCGACCCGGTGCTCTACCGCATACGCCACTTTGAGCACCACCGCCAGGGGAACAAGTGGTGCATTTACCCCATGTACGACTTCGCACACCCCATCCAGGACGCGCTCGAGGGCATCACGCACTCGCTCTGCTCCCTGGAGTTCGAGGCGCACCGCCCGCTGTACGATTGGGTCGTGAACAACGTCTCCGTGCCGAACCGCCCGAGGCAGATAGAGTTCGCGCGGCTGGGCATAGACCACACCGTCATGAGCAAGCGCAAGCTCAGGAAGCTCGTCGAGGAGGGCTATGTCTCCGGCTGGGACGACCCGCGTATGCCGACGCTCTGCGGGCTGCGCCGCCGCGGCTACACGCCCGCGTCCATACGCAGCTTCTGCGAGCGGATAGGCGTGGCTAAGACGCCGAACACGGTAGAGTACGCCCTGCTGGAGAGCTGCCTGCGCGACGACCTCAACCAGCACGCGCAGCGCGCCATGGCCGTGCTGCGCCCGCTCAAGCTCACCATTATCAACTACCCCGAGGGCCGGAGCGAGCTCATAGAGGTCGAGAACAACCCCAACGACCCCGCCGCCGGCAAGCGCCTCGTCAGCTTCTCGCGCAACCTCTATATCGAGCGCGAGGACTTCATGGAGCACCGCGCGCCCAAGTATAAGCGCCTATGCCCGGCGGAGGAGGGCGAGAGCTGCGCGCTCGAGTGCCGCCTCAAGGGCGCCTACCTCGTGCGCTGCGCCGGCTTCGTCAGGGACGAGAACGGCGAGGTGGCCGAGGTGCTGTGCGAGTACGACCCCGACAGCCGCGGCGGCGACCCCGCCGACGGGCGCAAGGTCAAGGGCGCCACGCTCCACTGGGTGGACGCGAACAACTGCTCGGACGCCGAGATCAGGCTCTACTCCAACCTCTTCGACGACCCCGAGCCCGACGCCGCCGGGAAGGACTTCATCGAGTGCCTCAACCCCGAGAGCCTCGAGGTGCTCACGGGCTGCAAGGTCGAGCACATGCTCGCCGACGAGGGGAGCGGCACGCACTTCCAGTTCCTGCGCGAGGGCTACTTCGCGCGCGACAAGGCCTCCAGGCCCGGCCGTCTGGTCTTCAACCGGGCCGTGGCGCTCAAGGACAGCTATAAGAAGGCGTAAACGCGTTTACCGCCCGAAAGGCCCATGGCCTTCGGGCGAGAGCGGCGAGGCTTTTCGACAAGCTGCGCCCCGGAGCTTTGGGCTCCGGGGCGTTATTTATCTCTCGGGTATTTCGGATATGTCCACGAGCGAGGTGGAGTCCTCGGTGAGCTGCGCTTCCAGCAGCCCGGCGGCGGCGAGGGCCGTGTCTATGCTTGTGAGCGCGGGTATGCCGCGCTTGACGGCCTCGTAGTGGAGCGCCGCATAGTCGCCCATCGTGTCGTCGTGCAGCGCGCCTGTGTATATGACGAGGCCTATGCCCGCGCGCTCGAGCAGGCCGCCTATGTCCGTTATGGCCGCGACGTGGCCGATGTCGAAGGCGTAAAAGCCCAGGCCCCTTATCGCGGCGGCCGTGTCCGGCGTGGCGTAGAGCAGCTTGCCCTGCCTGTCGAGGCGGCTGACGAGCCCGCCTATCTCGCCGAGCTGTCGGTTCTCCACGCTTATGAGCACCCCGCGCCTGCCCTCGGCGTGCGCGGAGACGAACCTGAAGCCCGCGGCGGTGAGACCCTTATACAGCGCCTCGGTGAAGTCACGGCCGATGCCCAGCACCTCGCCGGTGGACTTCATCTCCGGGCCCAGGAGGCTGTTGGCGTCGGGCAGTTTTTCAAAGCTGAAGACGGGGACTTTCACGCCGACGTATCCCGGCTGCGGCGCGAGGCCGCCGGCGAGGCCCATGCCCTTGAGCGTCTCGCCCATCATGACCCGCGTGGCGGCGTCGGCCATGTGCAGGCCGCTTATCTTGCTCAGGTAGGGCACGGTGCGGCTGGCGCGGGGGTTGACCTCTATGACGTAGAGCTCGCCCTTGAAGGTGAGGTATTGGATGTTGACTAGGCCGCGCGTGCCGAGCGCTAGGGCCAGGGCGCGGGAGCACTCGACGACGCGCTCTGTCATGGCCTCCGTCAGGCTGTGCGGCGGGCAGACGGCTATGGAGTCGCCGGAGTGTATGCCCGCGCGCTCAATGTGCTCCATGATCCCGGGTATGAGCACGCTCTCGCCGTCGGAGATTACGTCGCATTCCAGCTCCGTGCCGGGCAGGTACTGGTCTATAAGCACGCTCGCGCCGTTGCCCGCCGTGATTATAAGCTCCATATAGCGGCGCACGTCGGCCTCGTCGTGGGCTATCACCATGTTCTGGCCGCCTATCACATAGCTGGGCCGGAGCAGCACGGGGTAGCCGAGCTCGCCCGCCGTGGTGACGGCCTCCGCGAGCGAGTGCACGGCCGCGCCGCGCGGGCGCTTGATCCCTAGGGATTCCAGCAGGGCGTCGAACTTCTCCCTGTCCTCGGCGAGGTCTATGCCCTCGGCGCTGGTGCCGAGGATTTTTACGCCCTGCGCGACGAGGTACTGCGCGAGGGATATGGCCGTCTGGCCGCCGAAGGCCACGACCACGCCCACGGGCTGCTCCACGGCGAGCACGCCCATGACGTCCTCGGGGCAGAGCGGCTCGAAGTAGAGGCGCGAAGCGGTGTCGTAGTCCGTGGAGACGGTCTCGGGGTTGTTGTTTATTATGGCCACGTCGTAGCCCATCTCGCGCAGGGTGGACACGCAGTGGACGGAGGAATAGTCGAACTCTATGCCCTGGCCTATGCGTATGGGCCCGGAGCCGAGCACGACGACCGTGGGCCTGTCCCCGCGGCGCTCGCGCGCGTCGCAGCGCACGCCGCCGGGCACGGAGTAGAAGTAGGGCGTTTTCGCCTCGAATTCCGCGGCGCAGGTGTCCACCATCTTGTAGCTCAGCGGCGCGGCCTCGGGCGGCTTTGAGCCGGAGAGCTTTTCAATAAGCGCCTCGGTGTAGCCGAAGCGGCGGGCCTTAGCCACGTTCTCTTCCGTGAGGCCCCGGGCGAGCTCCGCCTCCAGCTCCGCCATGCCGGCGAGCTTTGTGAGGAAGAACCCGTCCACCTTCGTGAGCTCGTGGAGCTCCTGGACGGTGTATCCGGCCTTGAGCGCCTCGAAGAGCGTGAAGACGCGCATGTCGTCTATCCCGCGCAGGCGTATCTGCAGCGGCTTTTTCGCCGGGACGCGGCGGTTCAGGCTCTCCTCCTTTATCCCCGCGCCGCGTATCGCCTTCATAAGCGCGGCCTCGAAGGTCGGGGCGATGCTCATGACCTCGCCTGTGGCCTTCATCTGCGGGCCGAGGGAGCTGTCCGCGCCGTAGAACTTGTCGAAGGGCCAGCGCGGCAGCTTACACACGACGTAGTCGAGCGCCGGCTCGAAGCAGGCGTAGGTCTCGCCCGTCACCTCGTTCTTAATCTCGTCGAGCGTGTAGCCGAGGGCTATCTTGGCGCTGACCTTGGCGATGGGGTAGCCCGTGGCCTTGCTGGCGAGGGCCGAGGAGCGCGAGACGCGGGGGTTGACCTCGATGACGGCGTACTCGAAGCTCTCGGGGTCGAGCGCGAACTGGCAGTTGCAGCCGCCCTCTATGCCCAGCGCGCCTATAATCTTCAGCGCCGCCGAGCGCAGCATCTGGTACTCGCGGTCGGCCAGGGTCAGGGCCGGGGCCACGACTATACTGTCGCCCGTGTGCACGCCGACGGGGTCGAAGTTCTCCATGGAGCATATGGTTACCGCCGAGCCCGCGCTGTCGCGCATGACCTCGAACTCTATCTCCTTCCAGCCGAAGATGTAGCGCTCGACCAGCACCTGGTGTATGGGCGAGGCGTCGAGGCCGCGCTGCGCCACGGCCTCAAGCTCCTTCTCGCTGTGCGCTACGCCGCCGCCGCTCCCGCCGAGGGTGAAGGCGGGGCGGATTATGACCGGGTAGCCCACGGCGCGCGCGGCGTTCAGGGCCTGGGCCAGGGTGTTCGCCGTGCGGGAGGGTATGGTCGGCTGGCCTATAGCGGCCATCGCGTCCTTGAAGAGCTGGCGGTCCTCGCTCTTCAATATGGCGTCTATGTTCGTGCCTATAAGCCTCACGCCGTGCGCGTCGAGGAAGCCGGACTTGTGCAGCTTCATGGAGAGGTTGAGGCCCGTCTGGCCGCCGAGGCCGGCCAGCAGGCTGTCCGGCTTCTCCTTTTCTATTATCCTCTCCACAGTGCGCTCCGTGAGCGGCTCTATGTACACGGCCGAGGCCATGTGCGGGTCGGTCATGATGGTGGCGGGGTTGGAGTTGACGAGCACCGTCTCCACGCCCTCGCCCATGAGGGCGCGGCAGGCCTGGGTGCCGGCGTAGTCGAACTCCGCCGCCTGGCCTATCACTATGGGGCCGGAGCCTATGACAAGCACTTTCCTTATACTCGGGTCCTTAGGCATCGCGCCCACCTCCCATCATGGCGATAAAGCGGTCGAAGAGGCCTTCACTGTCGCGCGGGCCGGAGTGCGCCTCCGGATGGAACTGCACGGAGAAGGCGCCCAGGTCCGGATAGTCCACGCCCTCAACCGAGCCGTCGTTGGCGTTTATAAAGCGCAGCTCTCCCCCCGTCGCGGCCAGGGAAGCGCCGACGACGGCGTAGCCGTGGTTCTGGCTCGTCACATAGACGCGCCCGGTCTTCAAATCCTTGGCCGGCTGGTTCGCGCCGCGGTGGCCGAACTTCATCTTCGCCGTCCGCGCGCCCTGGGCGAGGGCCATCATCTGGTGGCCCAGGCAGATCCCGAAGACGGGTATCCTGCCCATGAGCGCCTTTATCTGCGCTATCTCATACACGTTTTCCGCCGGGTCGCCGGGGCCGTTGGAGAGCATGACGCCGTCGTGCCCCGCGGCCAGGACGGCCTCCGCGCTCGTGCCGTGCGGGTAGACGGTGACGGAGCAGCCGCGCCTCAAAAGGCAGCCGGCGATGGACTTCTTATAGCCGTAGTCCATAAGCGCCACGGAGTATTTGCCCCCCGGCGCGCCGAGCTTCACGGGCTCCGGCACGCTCGCCGCCGCCACGGCGCCCCTGACCGCGTAGCCGCGCACGGCCTCAAGCAGCCCGGGCGTGGGTTCGGAATCCGTCACCGCGGCGTTCATCACGCCGCGGCTGCGTATGATCTGGGTTATCCGGCGCGTGTCCACGCCCTCTATGCCCACGACGCCGTCGCGCTCGAGAAGGGCGCCGACGGTCATGCCGCAGCGGAAGTTGCTGGGCTTATCGCAATATTCGTTGCAAACTACCGCGGAAGCGTGAACTTTTCCGCTCTCAAAATCGTCTATACATACGCCGTAGTTCCCCAGCTGTGGGAAGGTGAAGCAGATTGTCTGGCCCGCGTAGCTCGGGTCGGTGAGGCTCTCGGCCGCGCCGGTCATGCCGGTGGTGAAGACGAGCTCCGCCACGCGGGTGCCCCGGGCCCCAAAGCCCTCGCCGGTGAAAACCGTGCCGTCGGCCAAAAGCAGGTATGCCTTCGGCATGTCGTGCCTCCTTTCCGCCGGAAAACCGGCGCGATTCAAAGAATTCGTATAATTATGCGGACGAGACTTGCAAGCCCGCGCACCGTCAAGGAGTAATATACCCCCAAACAACCCATAAGTCAAGCATTTGTTGCGCAAACAGCGTAGCAGAGCCGGGGCGAGGCGGAAGGGGGAACGATGAATATTATTACTGAATTATTCAACCACAGATTTCCGCTTGACATAATCGCCCGGGCGTGCTAAATTATCTGTGCCAACTGTATTAATACAGTTGCGGTTCGATTTAAACAAAAATTAAAAACCGTTGACAGTGATTTTAAATTTCCGGCTGTATAATCATGACTGGCAAACGACAGAAAAAGGAGGGAGCGCCATGGACGCCGTAAGGACGATCAACTATATCCTGGCCGTAGTGTTCTTCATCTGCTACGCCTATCAGGCCTTCTACATGCTTGTGCCCTTTATTATAAAGCCTAAGCCCCACCGCGCCGCCGCGGCGCACAATTTCGCCGTGCTGATCTCTGCGCGCAACGAGCGGGCTGTGATAGCGAACCTCATAGACAGCGTGAAGCGGCAGACCTATACGGCCGGGGAGCTGCGGGTTTTCGTCTGCGCGGACAACTGCACGGACGATACGGCCCGTATCGCCCGGGAGCACGGCGCCGAGGTCTTCGAGCGCTTCAACCCCGAGCAGGTGGGCAAGGGCTACGCCCTCAACTGGCTGCTGGAGCGCATAGACGCCGCGCACCCGGACGCGCGCATAGACGCCTACTTCGTCTTCGACGCGGACAACGTGCTCGAGCCGGACTATATAGAGCAGATGAACCGCACATATTCCGACGGCTACGAGATAGTCACCGGCTACCGCAACTCCAAGAACTACGGCGACAACTGGATAAGCAGCGGCTACGCGCTCTGGTTCATGCGCGAGAGCAGCTGGCTGAACCGTTCGCGTATGCTGCTCGGCACGAGCTGCGCCGTGTCCGGCACAGGCTTCATGTTTTCACGCCGGGTGCTGGACGAGTGCGGCGGCTGGAACTTCTTCCTGCTCACGGAGGACATAGAGTTCACCATAAGGAACATCACGGCGGGGCGGCGCATAGGCTACTGCGCCGGGGCTGTGCTCTACGACGAGCAGCCGACAAAGCTGCGCCAGTCGCTCAGGCAGCGCAAGCGCTGGACGAAGGGCTACGTCCAGGTCTTCATGAAGTACGGCAAGGACATGCTGCGCGGCATATTCTCCGGCTCCTTCGCCTGCTACGACATGTTCATGAACATCCTGCCCGCGGCCGTCGTCACCGTCCTGGCCGTCTTTGCGAACATCGGCGGCTTTGCGTACTGCGTCCTGACGCGGCAGGGCGCGGCGGCGGTGTTCGCCTCCGCCTTCGGCCTGCTCAACAGCATGTACCTCACCGTCTTCGCCATAGGCGCGGTTACCACGCTCTCGGAGTGGAAGCGCATATACGCCCCGGCCTGGAAGAAGATAACCTTCACCCTGACCTTCCCGCTCTTCATGCTCACCTACATCCCCTGCACCGTGGCCGGGCTCTTCTCGCGCGACCTGAGCTGGAAGCCGATAGAGCACACGCGCACGGCGAACCTGAGCGAAATCCGCGCGGCCGCGCGCGGCGCGAGGAAAACCGCGTAAATATGCCTTAAACACAGTAAAAAACGCGCCCCGGAGCCCAAATCCGGGGCGCGTGCGCGCCTGCGCGGAAGGCTGCGCGCCGGCAGGGCAATTTGTGGGATTATTTTCGTAAAATTAACTAATTATATTTTTCACAAGCTGGTTAATTTCATAACGTTAATAGCTTGACGAAATCGCCGCCAAGCGTTATATTATTAACGCACTCGGGAGGCGGCGCCTCCACGGGCGGCGGAAGTGTGCGACGCGGGGCCCCAGGGCCCGGAAAGGAGAAAATATGAAGACCGTATTCGGGAATGGCATCAACTACGAAGTTACCGGCGAACGCGAAGAAGAAGCGGCCGTTATGCTGGCCGAGGGCCTCGACGCTGTGAGCAAGCGCCGCAACGCCTATGTGGACGACGAAATCGAGATCCTTCTCAACAGCGCGCGCGACTACGGCGTCGACGTCAAGGCCGTCTGCCGCCGCTGATATATATTGCAAGCCGACAGAAACTCTTCATATTCCTCATAGATCTTACGCGAAAGCGCGCGGCCGTGGCCGCGCGCTTTTGTGTTCCCCGCGCCGGGCGCTATATCCTTGAAAAACCCGCCCGGATGCGCTAAAATAGGCCATGATACTTCGCATCGGAGGTGGCGGCCATGCCGCTGATATCGGTAGTTATACCCTGCTATAACGAGCAGGAGGTGCTGCCGCAGCTCTACGATGAGCTCGCCAGGGTCGCAGGGCTCATGGATTATGTAAACTTTGAATACTGCTTTGTGGACGACGGCTCCTCGGACGGCACGCTGGGCATACTGCGCTCCTGCGCCGCCCGGGACAAGCGCGTGCGCTTTTGCTCCTTCTCACGCAACTTCGGGAAGGAGGCGGCGATGCTCGCCGGGCTGCGCATGGCCAGGGGGGACTATGTCGCCGTCATGGACGCGGACTTGCAGCACCCGCCGGAGATGCTCCTGGAGATGTACGAGGCCGTAAGGGGCGGGGAGTACGACTGCGCCGCCGCCCGCCGCACGGACCGCGAGGGGGAGACGGCGGTGAGGAGCGGGGGCAGCGCGCTCTTCGCCAAGCTCATGAACGCCCTCAGCGACACGGAGTACGTCGAGGGCGCGACGGATTACCGCCTCATGCGCCGCGGCATGGTGGAGGCCGTGCTCAGCCTTCCGGAATACAACCGCTTCACCAAGGGCATATTCTCCTGGGTGGGCTTCAAGACCAAGTGGATACCCTATGTGAGCCGCGAACGGGCGGCGGGCGAGACGAAGTGGTCGTTCATGAAGCTGCTGCGCTACTCGATAGACGGCATGATGGCCTTTTCCACCAAGCCGCTCGCGCTCTCGAGCATACTCGGCGTCGTCTGCTGCGCGATAGCGGCGGCGACCCTGCTGGTCACGGTGGTGAAGACGCTCATCTTTGGCAACCCCGTGGCGGGCTACCCGACCATAGTCAGCCTCATACTGCTTGTCGGCGGGCTTTTGATGTTCTTCATAGGTATGCTGGGCCAGTACCTGGCCAAGACCTATATGGAGGCCAAGCACCGCCCAATATATATTGTCCGCGAGACGGAGGAAGGCCTCAAATGAAACCCAGCGGCAGCCGCGCTCTGGCCGTGGCGGCGCTCGCCGCCATAGCCGCGCTTTTCCTATACCTGAACTTCATAACGCCCTTCTATGCCGACGACTATTCTTATATGTTCACCTACGCCGCCGGCGCGCCCAAGGAGCGTATCACAAGCCTGTACGGGCTCTATCTCAGCCAGCTCAACCACTACAGGGTGATCAACGGCCGGGCGGTAGTGCACACGCTTGTGCAGCTCTTCCTCATGGGCGGGCGGGGCGTATTCAACTTCGCCAACACCGCCGTATTCTTGCTGCTCGGCCTCGCCGTATGCGCCGCGGCCTGGGGCCGCAGGGAAATGCTCAGGCCCTGGCGCGTAATAGCGCCCTTCGCCCTGATATGGCTGACGCTGCCCGGCTTCGGGCAGAGCTGCCTGTGGCTCACGGGCTCAGTAAACTACCTCTGGACGGCCTGCGCCGCGGCCTGCTTCCTGCTGCCCTACGCGCGGGGCATGGAGGCGAAGCGCCCGGCCCTCGCCGCGGCGGGCATATTCGCGCTCGGCGCCCTCGCCGGCTGGTCGGGGGAGAACGCCTGCCTCGGCGCGGCGGCGGGCCTTGTATGCTTCCTGATACGCAGGTACGCCATACTGCGCGAGCCCTTCGCGCCCTGGACGCTCACGGGCGCGGCCGGGTTCCTCGCCGGGGCCGCCGCCCTCTTCCTGGCCCCGGCCCAGGGGGTGCGGATATCGGGCACGGGCGGGCTCGCCGGCTTCGGGGAAATGCTCCGGCGCATCCCCACGGTGACGGAGAACGCCGTCCGCTACCTCTGGCTGCCCCTGCTCATCGGCCTCGCCTGCCTCGTGGCGAGCATAGCGCTCTCGCGCGGGAAGGGTTTCATGTACTGGCTGCGCCGCTGGTCGGATTCGCTGTGCTGGATCGCGGCCGCGCTCGCCGCGGTATACTGCATGTGCGCCGCGCCCTATTTCCCGCTGCGCGCCTGGTGCGCCGGGGCGGTGTTCGGCATAACCGCCGCGCTGAGCGCTTGCGCCAAGCTCGGGAGAGGGCTCCGGCCCCAGATGCTTGTGAGCGCGGCGCTGGCCATAGCCTGCCTGGCGTGCTACGGCGCCGCCGTGGACGACATCCTGGCGACGCGCGCGGACGTGGAGGCCAGGGGCGAGAGCATAGAGGCCCAGCTGGCCGCGGGGCAGGAGGACGTCTACGCCCCGAGCGTCTACGGCCGCACGCGCTGGAACTGCTTTGACGGCGAGGGCGACCTTGTGGACGACCCGGACAGCTGGCAGAACGAGGCCCTGGCCCTCTACTACGGGGCCGGCCATGTCATAAAGGCCGGGGACTGACAGCTCCGCCCCCCAGCGAATAAAACCCCGCCCAGGCGCGTATGCTGTGGGCGGGGTGATTTATATGAAAAACCGCAGGGCGCTTATCGTTTCAATACTGCTCGCGTTGGCCGCGGGGGGCCTCGGCGCCCTGCTGGGCGGGGGCATGGACGGCTTCGGGCCGCTGGAAAAGCCGCCGCTTACGCCGCCGGGCTGGGTGTTCCCCGTGGTGTGGACGGCGCTCTATATCCTGACCGGCGCGGCGGCCTGGCGCGTCTGGCTGCGGCGGCAGCCCGCGGCGGAAAGGCGCCGGGCGCTCAGGCTGTACGCGGCGCAGCTGGCCGTAAACGCGCTCTGGCCGGGGCTCTTCTTCGGCCTTGGGCTATATTGGGCGGCCGCCGTGTGGCTGGGCCTGCTCATCGCGCTCGCCGCCCTCGCCTGGGCGGACTTCCGCCGCCTGGACGACCTGGCGGGCATACTCTTCGCGCCCTACCTCGCCTGGTGCGCCTTCGCGCTCTACCTGAACATAGGCGTGGCGGCGCTCAACTGACGCCCGGCTCATTGCCGGCCAGGGCGAGGCCCGAGGCGGACAGGCGCAGTATTAGCCCGGCTATCTCGGCGGCGGGCTTCTTCATGCCGCCGTCGAGCCATTTGCGCAGCACGCCGACGCTCCCCAGCGCTATATAGGTATAGGCGTAGGCCGCCTCCTCGGCGTCGCCGCTGCTCGCCGAGTACCAGAAGTCGAGATAGCGCTTCTCCATTACGTTGACGACCTGGTTCTGGAAGCCGGCGTCGCCCGTGTCCGAGAGCAGCACGCGGCAGATCCCGGCGTTGTCGCGTATATACTCCACAATGCCGTTGAAGGTGGCGAGTATGTCGCTGCCCCCGCCGCTCAGCGCGGGCTGGGCCCGGACGCTTATGCCCTCGATGAGCTCCGCCTCTATGCTCTGCAGGAGGTCGGTCGGGTCGGCGTAGTGCGAGTAGAAGGTCGCGCGGTTTATGCCCGCGCGCTCGCAGATCTCCGTGACGGTTATCTTCGCCACGGGCTTCGTACCCATGAGCTCCAAAAGCGCCTGGCGTATCACCATCTTCGTGTAGCGCACCCGCGCGTCCTGCTTCCTGCCGGGCATTTCCGCCGCCTCCATAATAGTAAATTTTCTTTGAGATAATAAACGCTTTTTTGATAAGCGTTTAATAAATTTCATTTGGCCTTAAAATGACGCTTGCTTATCTTTCAATTTGAAAATATACTATAAAAGCGAAAGTAAGTCAACACGGCGTTGTTTATCGGAGGCCTGCCTATGGATGCGCTGACCCGGGGCATAACCCGGCACAAGAGGATTGTAATAGCGATATTTATAACCGCGGCGCTCATATCGGCGGTGCTTTTCCTGGGCGTGAAGGTCAATTACAATCTTGTCGACTACCTGCCCGAGGACGCGGAGAGCACGGTCGCGCTGGACCTGATGTACGAGGAATTCGGCTCCGGCGTGCCAAATACCCGCGTTATGGTGCCGGATCTGACGCTGACCGGGGCGAAGGAGCTCAAGGGCGAGCTCGCCGCGCTGGAGGGCGTGAGCGGCGTCATGTGGCTGGACGATACGCAGGACCTCTCCACGCCGGTGGAGCTGATGGACCAGGCGACGGTAAACCAGTACTGGCGCGACGGCACGGCGCTCTACGACGTGACGATAGACGAGGGCAGCGAGAGCCGCGCCGTCGAGGCCATATACGACCTCACGGACGGCAAGGCCGCGGTGTCCGGCAACGCCGCGAGCACGGCGAGTATGCAGAACCTGGCCGTGAGCGAGGTCGTAGGCGCGGCCTGCGTGCTCGTGCCGATTATAATAGTCCTGCTGCTGCTCACGACCACGAGCTGGATAAGCCCCATACTCTTCCTCCTCACCATAGGCGTCGCGGTCATAATCAACATGGGCACGAACGTCGTGTTCGGGGAGATAAGTTTCGTGACGCAGTCGGTCAGCCCGATAATGCAGCTGGCCGTGTCGCTGGACTACGCCATATTCCTGCTCAACAGCTTCGGCCGCCACCGCGAGGAGACGGCGGACAGCGCCGAGGCCATGCGCCGGGCGATTAAGGAGAGCTTTTCCTCCATCGCGGCCAGCGCGGCCACGACGCTCTTCGGCTTCCTCGCGCTCATGTTCATGCGCTTCGGCATAGGCTCCGACCTCGGCGTAAACCTGGTCAAGGGCATAGCCCTCAGCTACATATCCGTCATGGTCTTCCTGCCCGCGCTGGCCCTCGCCTGCGTCAAGTGGCTGGACAAGACTTCGCACAGGCAGATCATAAGGACGGGCAGGCGCGTCGGCCGCTTCTTCGTGAAGATACGCGTGCCCGCGCTCATACTCGTGCTGATATGCGTCATCCCCTGCTACCGCGCCCAGAGCCGCGCCGATTTCCTCTACGGCAACGGCGAGCCGGACGCGCGCACGGACTATGGGCGGGACACGGAGCTCGTGAACGAGGCCTTCGGCCAGAGCAACAACCTGGTCATACTCGTGCCCGTGGGCGACCCGGGCGCGGAGGCCCAGCTCGCCGCGGAGCTCGCGGAGATAGACCACGTCACCGCCGTCCTCAGCTACGCCGGCACCGTCGGGGCCGTGCCCGAGGCCTTCCTGGACGAGGCGATAGTCTCGCAGTTCTATTCCGACAACTACGCGCGCATAATCCTGTATACGGACACGCCTGAGGAGGGCGACGAGGCCTTCGCCGTGGTGGAACAGGTGAGGGCGGCGGCGGACAGCTACTATTCCGAGAGCTGGGTCTGCGGCCAGAGCGCCAACCTCTACGACATGCGCGAGGTCATAACGGCGGACACCTCTACGGTCAACTGGATAGCCATAGGCTTCATCTTCCTCACCCTGCTCGTCACCTTCCGGAGCCTGACGCTGCCCTTCATACTGCTCTTCGCAATAGAGACGGCCATATGGATAAACCTCTCCGTGCCATATTTCACGGAGCAGCCGCTTATCTACATCGGCTACCTCGTAATGAACACGGTGCAGCTCGGCGCCACGATAGACTACGCCATACTTATGACGAACGGCTATATGGCCAACAGGCGGACGATGACGAAGCGCGAGGCCGTCACCGCCACGCTGAGCACCAACTTTGAAAGCGTGCTCACAAGCGCGCTCATACTCATCTCCGCCGGCCTCTGCCTGGGCTTTGAGAGCTCGCTGGAGGTCGTGGCCGAGCTGGGCATCCTGCTCGCCCGCGGCACGGCGCTCAGCCTCGCCATGGTCGTGCTGGCCCTGCCCGCCCTGCTCATGCTCTTTGACCCGCTGACCGGAAGGCTTACGCTCATGGCCGGCTTCTACAGACTACCCGAACACGCGAACGATAAGGAGGCAAAACCCCAATGAAACGCAAATTTTCCGCCTTCCTGGCAGTAATACTCTGCGTCTGCCTCGCCACGAGCTGCCTCGCCTACGCGGCGGGCGGCGCGGACGCGCCGGCAGAGAGCCCCGCGGCGTCGGGGCCGGCCGGTTCCGCCGCCCAGGGCGGGGACGCGCCGGAGGAGGTCATATACGGCCGTCTCGACAACTACGGCCGCCCCCGCAGCGCCTACGCCGTCGTCGCGCTCAATGTGGACGAGCCCGGCACGGTCACGCACTACGGCCAGTACACCGAGGTCGAGAACCTGACCGATACGAGCCCGATAGAGTATTCCGGCGGCAAGGTCACGCTCGAGGCCGAAAATTCGGGGCTCTACTACTATCAAGGCAAGCTGCGCAAGGCGCTCATGCCCTGGGACATCCAGATAACCTACACGCTTGACGGCAAAGAGGTGGACCCCGACGACCTCGCCGGGGCCAAGGGCAGGCTGGAGGTAGACATACATACCGAGACGAACTCCGGCTTCGACCCCTATTTCGCCGACAACTACATGCTGCAGATGACCGTCACGCTGGACAGCGCCCTGTGCAGCGACATCAGCGCGCGCAACGGCACCATCGCCAGCGCGGGCAGCGACAAGACCATCGCCTTCGTCATCCTGCCCGGCGCGGAGGGCGACGTGGGCTTCTCCGCCAAGGTCAAGGACTTCAGCATGGCCGGCTTCACCATCGCGGGCGTGCCCTACGACGCCGAGAGCATGATGAGCGGCATGAGCGGCGAGATAGACGGCATCACCAACGGCATCGACCAGCTCGCCGGGGCGATAAGCGCCCTTACGGGCGCGGCCGGGCAGATCAGCGATGGCGCGGGCACGCTCAGCGAGAACAGCTCCGCCCTCACCGAGGGCAGCGACGCCATAGCCGAGGCCCTGCGCCAGATAGCCGACGGCGTAAGCGGGTTCGACATGAGCGAGATGACCGAGGGCCTTGACCAGCTCACGGAACTGCCGGACATGTTCTTCCAGCTCGCCGCGGTGCTCAGCACCATTGGCGACGGCGCCGACCAGCTCGCCACGGGCTACGAGGCCATTACGGCGGGACTGCAGGAGGCGCTCGGCGGCATGATGGGCCAGCTCGGCGACCTCGAGAAGCTCCAGCCCCTGCTCACGGCCCTCGAGGGCATGAGCGAGCAGGAGATAGCCGCGCTGGCCGCGCTCCTGCCCCAGCTGCAGGGCATGGACCTCTCGCAGCTCATGGACATAATGCAGAATATGGACAGGTACGCCAGCCTGCTCGAAGCCCTGGACGGCATGACCGACGAGCAGCTTGCCCAGCTTGAGCAGTACCTGCCCCTGCTTCCGTACCTCGGCAATCTGGACCTGAGTACGCTCATGCAGCTGCTGCCTTATATGGACCAGATCGAGGCCCTCCTGCCCTATATGAGCCAGATCCAGGCGGTGCTGCCGTATCTGGACGATATGCAGGCGCTGATTGCCACGCTCGGCAAATACGGCCTTACGCTCGGCGATTTGCCGGCGATTATAGCCTTTTATATCGCCAGCCAGGGCCAGGGCGGAGGGACCACGCCGCCTACAACCGGGCCCAGCGAACCCGTGGAGCCCAGCGAGCCCGCTGAGCCCAGCGAACCCGTGGAACCCAGCGAGCCCGTGGAGCCCAGCGAATCCGTGGAGCCCAGCGAATCCGTGGAGCCCAGCGAGCCCGCGGAACCCAGCGAGCCCGCGGAGCCCAGCGAGCCCGTGACGGCCGAGACGCAGGCGGCGGAGGAGTTCGTCTCCCCGCGCGGCGGCAGCGCGAGCTCGTCCTCCGGCCTCGGGGACCTCGGCGGCCTGGGGGACCTTGGGGACCTGGGCAGCATGGAGGGCATGCCGGAGCAGCCGGCCGAGGATGCCGGTATGCAGGAGCAGCTCAACTATGTCATCGAGATGCTGAACTTCCTCAACTCCAGCCTGCGCACGCTGGCCGACGGCCTTTACACCATGAGCGAAGAGATGGTGAAGGCCGCCATGGAGATGAGCGAGGGCTTTGAGGAGTTCACGGATATGGACTTCTCCGGCATAGAGGAGCTCCAGAGCGGCATGACCCAGCTCGCCGACAGCTACGACACCTTCAACGAGGGCCTCCAGGCCTATACCGAGGGCGTGGACGCGCTCAGCGAGGGCATGGGCGAGTACACCTCCGGGATGTATACCCTCAACAGCAACACGCGCGAGATACCCGGCATGATAGACGCCATGCTCGGCTCCGGCGAAGACGGGGAGGGCGGGGAAGACGGCCCGTCCAGCTTCGTGAGCGACGAAAACGACGCCGTCGCCTCCGTGCAGTTCGTGCTTTCCACCGAGGGCATAGCCGCCGAGGAGGAGGCGCCCGAGCCCGAGGAGGAGAGCGAGGAACAGGGCTTCTTCGCAGAGCTCTGGGACAAGGTGGTCGCGCTCTTTACGGGCGAATAACGGACAAAATCCAACGCCCCCGCAGCACGCGGGGGCGTTTCCATGTTCACGGCGCCCCGCACAGGAAGACGGGGCGCTTATTCATGCCTCGAGGTCGCGGACGTACATGGGCCGCACGTTGGGGTCGGAGGTCTCGCGGACCTGGAGCTCGAAGCGCTCGAGGTTCTTGAGCATGTTGGAGAGCTTGCCGAAGCCGTAGGTGCGCGGGTCGAAGTCGGGCTGCTTCTTGATTATCAGGTTGCCGAGGTTTGACATGTCGATCCAGCCGTCGTCGTCGGCGAGGTCGGCGACGGAGTCGGCGATGAGGCTTATGATGTCCTCGGGCACGGGCGGCTTCTCGGGCGCGGCCGGGGCCGGGGCGGCGGACTTCTTCGCGGAGGACTTGGCCGGGGCCTTGTCGGCGGCTTTTGCCGCGGACTTCTTCGCCGCGGCGGCCTTCGGCGCGCTCTTGGCGGACTTGGCCGGCTTCTTGTACTTGTCGCGTATTACCTCCACGCGGATGAACTTGTCGCAGGCCTGGACGAAGGCCTTCGGCGTCTTTTCCTCGCCGATGCCTATCACATACATGCCGCTCTCGCGCAGGCGTATGGCGAGGGGGGTGAAGTCGCTGTCCGAGCTCACCAGCACGAAGCCGTCGGCCTTGCCGGTGTAGAGTATGTCCATGGCGTCGATTATCATCGCGCTGTCCGTGGCGTTCTTGCCCGTGGTGTAGGCGAACTGCTGCTTTGGCGTGACGGCGTTTTCGAGCAGGGTGTTCTTCCAGGTGGAGAGGCCGTGGCTGGCCCAGTCGCCGTAGATGCGCTTTATCATGGGCGTGCCGTATATCGCTATCTCCTCCATGATGCCCTTGAGGCAGTCGCGCGGCGCGTTGTCGCCGTCTATGAGCACGGCGAGGCGCAGGTTGTCTATTGACATGAAATCACTTACTTTCCGTGTTGTTTATAACTGCAAACTGGCCGAAAACGGCCTCGGCCTCCATCCCGGCGCACTCGCTCAGGTGGAGGATGAAATAGTCCCCTTCGGCCTGTCCGGCCGGGCCGAAGCGCCAGAGCGCAAAGCCCTCCACATCCCTGAAGGCGGAGCCAGGGTCGGAGTACTCCACGCTCGCGGCGAACTCCTCCGGCGGCGTGCGGGTGTAGAAGAGCGCGAAGATATACGGCGCGTTCACCCAGTCCGTGACGTATATGTCCCCTTCGGACTTCGCGTCCGCGTACTCTATGGCCTCCCCGAGGCCGGGGAAGAAGTTCACATTCCCCTCGCCGCCCAGGGCGGAGGCGTACATGAACATGAAGCCCGCGAAGCAGGCCAGCAGCGCCGCGGCCAGCGCGCCCCAGGCCCGGCCCAGCGCCCCGCCCAGCCAGTCCGCGCCCAGCGCAGCGAAGTATATGAGCGGCAGCCAGAGCATGTTCACCCGGTTTATGTTCACGCTTATGAGCAGCGAGCAGGCGAGGGAGAGCAGCAGCCAGGCGAGCATTATACCCTCCATCGCGCTGCGCGCGCCGTCCCTCGCGCTCCTCGCAAGCCCCGCCGCGGCCAGGGGCAGCCCGAGTACGGTGAATATTCCGCCGAAGCCCACGGAGTTCCATATGAGCCCGTCCGTCTGCGTCAGCAGCAGCCTTATGAGGGCCTTGAAGTTGTCCCAGACGGCCCCTATAACGTCCCCGCCGCCGAGCACGCTCACGGCCGATTGCCGCGTCGCGCTCAGTTCGGGCAGGGTGAAGCCGAAGAGCTCGAGCCCGCCCAGGCCAAGGGCGTTGCGCAGCTGGCAGAGGGCGATGGGGAAGGCAATGAGCGCGAAGAGCGCGAAGGCCGCGGCAAAGGCGCCGGGCCTCAGGCTTCGCCTCAGCCGCCAGAGGCAGTATACGAGCAGGCCCGGCAGCAGGAAGAAGGCCGTGCCGTAGGCGTATAGGGCGAGGGCGAAGGCCAGCCCGGCGCCCAGGAGCGCCCAGGGCCGCCGCTCGGAGAGCGCGGCGAAGTACGCCCCGGCCATGAGGCAGGCCGGCAGGAGGTTCGATTCCAGCGCCCAGCGCGAGGCCATGACGTGCCAGGGGCAGACGGCCAGCATGAAGAGCGCCCAGAGCCCGAAGCGCCCGCCGCGCGCGAGGGCGGCCGCACGCCAGAAGAGCGCGAGCGTCAGGCAGCCGGCCAGGGCCATGGGCAGGCGTACGGAGACGCTGCTGAGGCCGAAAAGCGCGATAAAGGGCATGGCCAGATAGCTGAGGAGCGCGTTCTGCCCGCTGCCCCAGCTCTCGAGCAGGACGGGCAGCCGGTTCAGGTTGCGGTCGAGGCCGAAGTTGAGTATGGCCCAGGCGTCGTAGCCCGCGCTGGCCTCGTCCTGGTTCAGCCCCGCCGGCAGCGCGTCAAGGCACGCGAGCCGCAGCGCGGCGCCCAGGATAAATAACGCCGCGGCGCAGAGGATAAAGCGCCGGCTCGGCCGCATGCCGGATATGTTCAAGCCCTCCACCTCCGCATGTGGGAATAAGCTATTCTAACACAAACGATATGGCAAAATCAACAATTTACATTTATGCCTTGAAACGCGCGGGGTTTTGCGTTATAATACCTAGGCTTGTTAAAAAGCGGCTCGGAGCCGCATTACGGAAGGATTGAACCTAAGTTATGAGCGCATCTCAGGACAAGAAGAGGCGTCAGGCCGAAAAGGCCGCCGGAACCAGCCCGAAGACGCTGGCGGAACGCGAGGCCGAAAAGAAGGCCCGCAAGGAGCGCAGGACCTGGACGATAGTCGGCGCGATAGTCGCGCTGTTCATCGTGGTCGTAGTAGTGCTGAACACCAACCTGCTCTATACGGGCACCACCTCCGTCACGATTGGGGACCACGACTTCACGAACGCGGAGTACCAGTACTACTACAATACCGCGTATAACAACTTCACCTACCAGTACGAGAACTATCTGAGCCTCTTCCAGCTCGACACCTCCGCCGACCTGGACGAGCAGCCCTTCGGCGAGAGCCAGGTTTCCCTGCTGGGCATGATGGGCATGAGCATCCCTGACAGCATGAGCGGCGACAACCTCTCCGAGGACGCCACCTGGGACGACTATTTCCGCGAGACGGCCCTGCAGAACATGGTGCAGGTCACCGCCATCTACGACGCCGCCGTGGCCGAGGGCTACACCCTCTCCGAGGAGGACGCCGCCAGTATAGACGAGACTATCGAGGCCTTTGAGACCATGGCCACCATCAACAACCTGCGCGGCGCGGACGGCTACTGCGCCGTCAGCTACGGCAAGGGCGTCACCGCCGGCCTCGTGCGCGAGCTGCTCGAGCGCGCGTACATCGCCGAGGACTACTCCGCCGACGTCTACGACGGCTTTGAGTACTCCCGCGAGGACATAGACGCCTACTACGACGAGCACGCCGACGAGTTCGACGCGCTGAGCTTCGACTACTACCTCGTCTCCGCGGAGAAGGTCGAGGTCACCGAGACGGTCACCGACGAGGAGACCGGCGAGGAGACCGAGGAGACCAGCGAAGAGGTCACCGAGGAGACCATGGCCGAGGCCAAGGAAGAGGCCGAGCGCCTGCTCACCGCCGCCGAGTCCGGCGCGGAACTCTCCGCGCTGAGCTTCGCCGAGGCCGTGACCGAGGTCTTCGGCGCCGAGGCCTCCGCCACCGAGGTTGAAAGCACCTTCGGCTACAACGTTTCCACCAGCTTCAACGACGATTTCGCCAGCTGGGTGCTCGACTCCGCGCGCGAGCCGGGCGACATGGCCGTGCTCGAGAGCGAGGGCGTGGGCTACTACGTCGTCAGCTTCAACTCCCGCAGCGATTCCAGCGACTATAACGGCGTGGCCTTCCGCCACATCCTGCTCAATGTCGAGGACGCCGACGAGGACGGCGAGATAAGCGCCGAGGAGCGCCAGACCGTCGAGGACGAGATCAACGAGATTTACGACGAGTGGACCGCCGACGGCGAGACCGAGGAGCGCTTCGCCCAGCTCGCCAACGCCAACAGCGAGGACTCCGGCTCCAACGGCTCGAGCGTCTACAGCACCGAAGGCGGCCTCTATGAGCACGTCGCCCGCCACCAGATGGTGACCGAGATAGACGAGTGGATATTCGACCCCGCCCGCCAGAGCGGCGACACCACCATCGTCTATGTCGAAGCGCCCAACTACACCGGCTGGCACCTCGTCTACTTCGTCGGCACGGACGATATGAGCTATCACGACTGCCTCGCCGAGTACGGCCTGGGCGCCTCCGGCGGCCCGAGCGGCCTGCGCCAGCCCGACTACGACGCCTGGGAAGCCGCCATCACCGACGGCTACGACGTCACCATCCACGGCTTCGTCAACTGGTTCGCCAAGGTATAACGCCGCCCCGGCCCTACGGCCATGGGCGCAGCAGCATAAACTTAAAAGGCAGGGCCCGGCGGCTCTGCCTTTTTTGGAGGGGATATAATGCAGGAGAGGACGAAAAGGATAGAGATGCTGCTTGGCCCCGTGGCCATGGAGCGGCTGGCCCGCGCGCACGTCGCGGTCGTGGGCCTGGGCGGCGTCGGCTCCTGGTGCGCCGAGGCGCTCTGCCGCAGCGGCATAGGCGCGCTGACGCTCATAGACTCCGATTCCGTCGCCGAGAGCAACGTCAACCGCCAGCTCGGCGCGCTGAGCTCCACTCTGGGCGCGCCCAAGGCCGAGGCGGTTGCCGCGCGCTGCCGCGACATAGCGCCCGGGGCGGATATACGGCCCGTGACGGCGCTCTACAGCGCCGAGGACCGCTCCGCCCTCCCGGCGTGCGACTATATCGCCGACTGCATAGACCTCGTGAGCTGCAAGGTGGACCTGATATGCACGGCCCGGGAGCGCGGCGTGCCCATAATATCCGCCCTGGGCACGGGCAACAAGCTGGACGCCCAGGCCCTGCGCATAACCGACCTCGCCGAAACCAGCGGCTGCCCCTTCGCGCGCGTCATGCGCCGCGAGCTGCGCCGCCGCGGCGTGGAGCACCTCGACTGCGTCTTCTCGCCCGAAGAGGGCGCCAAGCCCCTGGACGTGGAGGCCCCGCCCCCCGGCCGCCGCAGCGTGCCGGGCAGCGTGGTCTGGGTCCCCGCCGCGGCCGGGCTGCTGATGGCGCAGAAGATAGTTTTGACCATCGCGCGCGCTTGACGGCGGTGAAATTCCGCCGTTTTGCCGAAAGATTTTCTTCGCGTTGCGCTTGACAAGGCATACGCCGGAGCATATAATATCAGCGTTAATTAAGTTGTTTCTGCCGTCGGACGGCGTTCCGCGATACCAAAGGGCCGAAGTGCCCTCTTTCGGCATCGGGAGCGTCGCTTTTTTGTTTTTGGCGGCCCCTGAGAGGGCGGCGCCGCGCTGTTTTTCGTAGGGCTCAGCCGATTGGAGGCGGGGATATGTACACTTATGAGGACGTCAGGAAACTTGTAGAGGAGATACGCCTTGTGAACCGCGCCAAGCTCATACTGATTAAAATGCGCGGCATGACCGAGGGGGAGGCCCACCGGCTGATAGTCCGCTCGGCAATGGACCGCTGCGTGAGGAAGCGGCAGGTCGCCCAGGAGATAGTCGATTACCACGAACAATATGAGGAGAAGAGAGGGAACGGAGAGAATGCAGCAGGAAACGGTAATAGTGCTTGACTTTGGAGGCCAGTACAACCAGCTTATAGCCCGCCGCGTGCGCGAGTGCGGCGTATACTGCGAGGTCAAGCCCTGCGCCACGCCGTTAGAGGAGCTCAGGGCGATGTCGCCCATCGGGCTCATACTTACCGGCGGGCCGGGCAGCGTCTACGCCCCCGGCGCGCCTGGGGCCGACCCGGGCATATTCAGCCTCGGCGTGCCCGTGCTCGGCATCTGCTACGGCTGCCAGCTCATGGCCCAGTACCTGGGCGGGAGCGTCGTGGCGGCGGAGGAGGATACGGCGCGCGAGTACGGCCGCACGGACACCGTCTTCGACACGGGATGCCGGCTCTTCGCCGGGCTGCCCGGCGAGGGCGTCACCTGGATGAGCCACGGCGACTATATGGAGCGCGTGCCGGAGGGCTTCCGGAACGCGGCGCACACCGCCGCCTGCCCCAACGCCGCCATAGCCGACGAGGCCCGGGGCTTTTACGGCGTGCAGTTCCACCCCGAGGTGAACCACACCTCGCACGGCACGGATATGATAAGGAACTTCCTGTACCGCGCCTGCCGCGCGGCCGGCGACTGGTCCATGGGCGGCTACAGGGAGAGGGCGGTAGAGGAGATCCGCCGCCGCGCCGGAGACGGCAGGGTGCTGCTCGCCCTCTCCGGAGGGGTGGACAGCTCCGTCGCCGCCGCCCTGCTCAGCGAGGCCGTAGGCGACAGGCTCACCGCGGTCTTCGTCGACCACGGCCTGCTCAGGAAGGGCGAGGCGGAAGAGGTGGAGCGCGCCTTCTCGGGCAGGGAACTCAACTTCGTGCGCGTGGACGCGCGCGACCGCTTCCTCGTCAAGCTCGCCGGCGTGACCGAGCCGGAGCGCAAGAGGCGCATAATAGGCGAGGAATTCATCCGCGTCTTTGAGGCCGAGGCCAAAAAGACCGGCGCCGTGGACTTCCTGGCCCAGGGCACGATTTACCCCGACGTGATAGAGTCCGGCGCGGGCGACGCCGCGGTCATAAAGAGCCACCACAACGTGGGCGGCCTGCCCGACTGCGTCGACTTCCGCGAGATTATAGAGCCGCGGCGCATGCTCTTCAAGGACGAGGTGCGCCAGCTCGGCCGCGAGCTCGGCCTGCCCGAGAGCCTGGTCATGCGCCAGCCCTTCCCGGGCCCCGGCCTCGCCATACGCATAATCGGCGACGTCACCGAGGACAAGCTCGGCTCCCTGCGCGAGGCGGACGCCATCTTCCGCGCCGAGCTCGCCGCCGCGGGCCTGGAGGAAATGCCCGACCAGTACTTCGCCGTGCTCACAAACACGCGCAGCGTGGGCGTGATGGGCGACGGGCGCAGCTATGACTACACCCTGGCCCTGCGCGCGGTGCAGACCAGCGACTTCATGACCGCCGGCTTCTCCCGCGTCCCCTGGGACACGCTCGAGCGCGTCTCGACGAGGATAGTAAACGAGGTGAAGGGCATAAACCGCGTGGTCTACGACATAACGAGCAAGCCCCCCGCGACCATAGAATGGGAGTGAGGCGCACGAATGTCCCGGATAATTGACATGTCCTCCTGGCCGAGGAGGGAGATTTACAGCTTCTTCGCGCCGATGTCCGACCCGTTTTACTCGCTCACCTTCCCGGTGGACGTGACGCGCCTGCGCGCCTGCTGCCGCGAGCGGGGCATCTCGTTCTACATGGCCATGACCTTCGCCGTCACAAAGGCCATGGAGTCCGTGGACGCCTTCCTCTACAAGGACAGGGACGGCGTGATCGTAAAGCACGAGCGGCTTGTGCCGAGCTTCACCGACCTCACGCCGGGCAGCGAGCTCTTCCGCATAGTCACGCTCGAGGCCGGGGACGACATGGCGGATTTCTGCCGCCGCGCCAAGGCCAAGAGCGCGGCGCAGGGCGGGTTTATAAGCTCGGGGCCCTGGGCCGAGGACGAGCTTATATACTTCACCTGCCTGCCCTGGTTCCCCGTAAGCGCGCTCAAGAACGAGAGGGACGCGAACCCCTCCGACTCCGTGCCCCGCGTGTCCTGGGGCCGCTGGCGCGAGGAGGGAGGGCGCACGTTGCTCGACCTTAGCCTTGAGCTCAACCACCGCCTGCTCGACGGGGTCCACGTCGGCATGTTCTTCGAGCGGCTGACGGAGCGGATAGGGTCGCTCTGAATTCTGAACGGAGGTGCGCCATGCGCGTGCTGCTTGTGCGTCACGGCGAGACGGACTGGAACGTCGCCGGTAAAATCCAAGGCGCGAGCGACATACCGCTGAACGCCGCGGGCCGCTCGCAGGCCGAGGCCCTGGCGGGGAAAATCGCCGCCGGCGGCATGAGGCCGGGGATCATATACTCGAGCCCCCTGAAGCGCGCGCTGGAGACGGCCAGGATAGCCGGGCGGACGCTGGGCGTGGAGGTGATAGCCGCGCCGGAGCTCACGGAGCTCAGCTTCGGCTGCTGGGAGGGCTGCTCCTGGGACGAGGTGGGCGAGCGCTGGCCCGGCCAGTTCGAGGCCTACGCCGCGGACCGGAGGAATTACGCCCCGCCCGGGGGCGAGAGCTACGCGGACATGCTCCGGCGGGCAAAGCCCTTCGTAGACGCCCTGCGCCGGGCACCGGGCGGCGAGGCCCTGTGCGTCTGCCACAGCGCCGTGATACGCGGGCTGATATCCGAGGAGCTGGGGCTTTCCATAGGCGAGAGCTACAGGCGGCTGAAACTTGCGAACACAATCATCGTCCCGCTGGACAGCGCCGTCTGAAGCGGGAATGCAATTATAAGGCGAACAGGAGGGATAATATGCCAAAGTACATTTTTGTCACCGGGGGCGTCGTCTCCGGGCTGGGAAAGGGTATAACCGCGGCCTCGCTGGGCCTGCTGCTCAAGGCGCGCGGGCTGAAGGTCGCCGCGCAGAAGCTGGACCCGTACATAAACGTCGACCCGGGCACCATGAGCCCGTACCAGCACGGCGAGGTGTACGTCACGGAGGACGGCGCCGAGACCGACCTGGACCTCGGCCACTACGAGCGCTTCATAGACGAGGACCTGAACCGCTTTTCCAACCTCACCACGGGCCGCGTCTACTGGAACGTGCTCAATAAGGAGAGGCGGGGCGAATACCTTGGCTCCACCGTGCAGATTATCCCCCACATCACGAACGAGATAAAGGAATTCATATACTCCCTCGGGAACAAGACCGGCGCCGACGTGGTCATAACGGAGATAGGCGGCACGGTCGGCGATATAGAGAGCCAGCCCTTCCTGGAGGCCATACGCCAGGTGGCGCTCGAGCAGGGCCGGGGCAATGCCATCTTCATACACGTCACGCTGGTGCCGTACCTGAAGGCGAGCGGCGAGCACAAGAGCAAGCCGACCCAGCACTCGGTAAAGGAGCTGCAGGGCCTCGGGATTTCGCCGGACATAATAGTCCTGCGCTGCGACGAGCACATAGAGGACCGCGGCATATTCGAGAAGATAGCCGGCTTCTGCAATGTGAAGCCCGACTGCGTGATAGAGAACGTGACCCTGCCCACGCTCTACGCCGCGCCGCTGATGCTGCGCCGCGAGGGCCTGGACGCCGCGGCCTGCCGCGAGCTCGGCCTCGTTACGCCGGAGCCCGAGCTGGGCGAGTGGGAGGACATGGTCCGCCGCGGGCAGGGCCTTTCCGGCGAGGTGAGGATAGCCCTGGTGGGCAAGTACGTCCAGCTCCGCGACGCCTACCTCTCCGTCAGCGAGGCCCTGAACCACGCCGGCTGCGCCCTAGGGAGGCATGTCCGCATCAAATGGGTGGACTCCGAGAGCGTCACGCCTGAGACGGCGGAGGGCATATTCGCGGACGTGGACGGCATCCTCGTGCCCGGCGGCTTCGGCACGCGCGGCGTAGAGGGCAAGATCCTCGCGGCCAGGTACGCCCGCGAGCGCGGCGTGCCCTACCTCGGGCTCTGCCTGGGTATGCAGGCCGCGGTGATAGAGTACGCGCGCGGCGTGCTCGGCTGGGCCGACGCCAACTCGGGCGAGTTCGACCCGGCCAGCGCGCACAAGGTCATAGATCGGAAGAGCA
>CALWYP010000079.1 GCA_944385795.1 uncultured Oscillospiraceae bacterium
ACGCAAGCATCTTCCGCCTCACGCTGGCCCTCGCGGTGAGCACGCCCTACGTGATATTCGACGAGCCCGTCCTCGGCCTCGACGCGCAGCACCGCGACCTCTTCTACCGCCTGCTGATGGAGCGCGCCGCCGAGACGGAGCAGACCGTCATACTCTCCACGCACCTCATCCAGGAGGCCGCGAGCCTCATTTCCCACGCGGTCATAATCCACTCCGGGCGCATCCTGCGCGACATGGACACCGCCGCGCTCACGGGCGCCGCCTATCAGGTGAGCGGCCCGGCCTCGGCCGTGGACGCCTACTGCGCGGGCCGGCACGTCCTGAACGCGAACAGCCTCGGCGGGCTCAAGACCGCCTGCGTCGAGGGCGAACCGGGGGCGGAGGCGCCCGCCGGGCTCGAGTTCGCGGGCATGGACTTGCAGGACTACTTCATCAGCCTCATGAACGAGGCCGACAGGAGGGAAGCAAAATGAGATTTATACCGCTTTTCAAATACCGTATGCGCGACTGCCTCATCTCCGGAGGCGTGGTCATGCTGGTCATGGTGGCCCTGACCGTGCTGAGCTACTTCGGCATCGTCACCTTCGGCGGCTATGAGGAGAGCGTGGACGGCGTCGTCACCGAGAGCTTCGCCACGATGAACTTCACCATGCCCTACGTCATATTCATGTTCGTGGTCGGCGTCGTCACCATACGCGAGGATATGCGCATAGGCATCCAGAACGGCGCGGGGCGCACGACGAGCTTCCTCGCAAACCTCGCCTGCCTGGCGGCGACGGCCCTGCTGCTGAACCACAGCTGCCTCGTCTTCTACAAGCTCTGGGCGCTGCTGGACACCGAGCTCATAATAATCGACCTCTATTCCATGGCCTTCCTGCAGGAGATGACGCCCGACACCCTCGGCGAGATGCTGATGTGCTTCATAACCGGCACGGTTGCGAGCCTCGCCCTCGCGGGCCTCGGCACGATGCTCTCGCTCGTCTACTGGCGGCTGGGCAAGGCCGGGAAGTGGATACTCTCGCTCGGCCTCGGCGCGGCCTTCATCCTCTTCATAAACGCCGCCGCGAGCTACGACTGGCTCTCGAGGGCGCTCACGGACTTCTTCGTCTGGGTGGTCAAGGCCCCGCTGAACATGGACGTATTCTTCCTTGCCCTCGCCGCGGCCTTCTTCGGCATAGGCCGCGCGGTGACGCTCAGAAACCCCATAACCGCCGCGACGGCCTGACATTGGCCAGGACAATAAGGGAGGGCGCAAGCCCTCCCTTTCCATATGCCGGCGCTGGATAGGCAGTGAATAATTTTAAAATAATACAGATAAAAATGAATAAATACGGCATGTCGCACGAAGCCGCGCCATCGGGGGAGGCCGTATAGGTGAAGTCCTACAAAATTGAAAATGCCTATTGCATAATTATGCAGAATAGGCTATAATCAACGCATAAACACAAAACCACTTCGCATATTGGAGGCTTCACAATGAATAAATCGGACATTAAGAAGGTTGTTCTCGCCTACTCGGGCGGCCTTGACACCTCGGTTATCATACCCTGGCTGAAGGAGAACTACAACAACTGCGAGGTCATAGCCGTATCCGGGAACGTGGGCCAGGCCGACGAGCTTGAGGGGCTGGAGGAGAAGGCGCTCAAGACCGGCGCGAGCAAGCTCTACGTCGAGGACCTCACGGACGAGTTTGTGGACGATTTTGTAATCCCCGCCGTGAAGGCCGGGGCGAAGTACGAGGAGTACATGCTCGGCACCTCGCTGGCCAGGCCGGTCATAGCCAAGCGCCTTGCGGAGATAGCCATAGCCGAGGGCGCGGACGCGATATGCCACGGCTGCACCGGCAAGGGCAACGACCAGGTGCGCTTTGAGCTGACGCTCAAGCATTTCGTGCCCGATATGCCGGTGATCGCGCCCTGGCGCGAGTGGAGCATAAAGTCCAGGGAGGAGGAGATAGCCTACGCCGAGGCGCACAACGTCCCGCTGAAGATAAACCGCGAGACGAACTACTCCAAGGACAAGAACCTCTGGCACCTGAGCCACGAGGGCCTCGACCTCGAGGACGCGGGCAACGAGCCGCTCTATGAGAAGAAGGGCTTCCTGGAGATGGGCGTCTCCCCGCTCGACGCGCCGGACGAGCCCACCTACGTCACGATAGAGTTCGACAAGGGCGTGCCCGTGGCCCTGGACGGCGAGAAGCTCAGCGCCAAGGACATCATACTCAAGCTCAACGAGCTGGGCGGGGCCAACGGCATAGGACTGCTCGACATCGTCGAGAACCGCCTCGTCGGCATGAAGTGCCGCGGCGTCTACGAGACGCCGGGCGGCACGATACTCTACGCCGCGCACGAGTACCTCGAGACGCTCTGCCTCGACAAGCTCACCATGCACAAGAAGCAGGAGCTCGCCATCACCTTCGCGGAGCTGGTCTACGACGGACAGTGGTACACCCCGCTGCGCGAGGCCCTCTCCGCCTTCGTCGACAAGACCCAGGAGCACGTCACCGGCACGGTCAAGCTCAAGCTCTACAAGGGCAACGTCATCAAGGCCGGGGCCTGGAGCGACTGGAGCCTCTACAGCGAGGAGATAGCCACCTTCGGCGAGGACCACGTCTATAACCAGGCCGACAGCGCGGGATTCATCAACCTCTTCGGCCTGCCTATAAAGGTCCAGGCCCAGGTCGACGCCAAAAACGCCGGCTGTGCCGGCTGACAATGCGAGACTTCGGCTTGCAGCTCGGCCGGCCTGGCCGCCCGACAGCGGCCGCGAGGAAGTCCGACGCCAAAAACGCCGGCTGTGCCGGCTGACAATGCGAGGCTTCGCCTTGCGGCTCGGCCGGCCTGGCCGCCCGGCAGCGGCCGCGAGGAAGGTTGACGCCAAAAACGCCGGCTGTGCCGGCTGACAATGCGAGACTTCGCCTTGCGGCTCGGCCGGCCTGGCCGCCCGGCAGAGGCCGCGAGGGAGTCCGACGCCAAAAACGCCGGCTGTGCCGGCTGACAATGCGAGACTTCGGCTTGCAGCTCGGCCGGCCTGGCCGCCCGGCAGCGGCCGCGAGGAAGGTTGACTTCAACCATTAAAAGTAATACAATGTGCAATCGGGGCGGCGCGTCCGCCCCGATTGCGGTTTGAGGGAGTTGGGAGAATGGAGAAGCTCTGGACCGGGCGCAGCTCCGGCGCGCTCGACGAATACGCCGACAGGCTCAATTCGAGCATAGGCGTGGACTCGCGCATGTATAAAGAGGATATAGCCGGGAGCATGGCACACGCGGCCATGCTTGCGAAGACGGGGATAATAAGCCCCGACGAGGGCGAGGCGCTGATAGAGGGGCTCGGCGGGATACTGGACGATTTGAACTCCGGCGCGCTTGAAATTGACGGCGCGGCCGAGGACATACACTCCTTCGTGGAGGCCGAGCTCACCGCGCGCCTCGGCGACGTAGGCAAAAAGCTCCACACCGCGCGCAGCCGCAACGACCAGGTGGCCGTGGACACCCGCCTCTACCTCAAGGGAGAGTGCGAAAAGACAGTAGCGCTCATAAAGGACGTCATAGGCGCGCTCTGCCACGTCGCGGAGGACAACAAGGCGGCGATAATGCCGGGCTATACGCATTTGCAGCGCGCCCAGCCCGTGACCTTCGCGCACCATCTGCTGGCCTACGGCATGATGCTCGCGCGGGACATAGGGCGCATTGAGGACGCGGAGAAGCGCATGATGGGCGAGTGCCCGCTCGGCGCGGCGGCCCTGGCGGGCACGACCCACCCCATAGACCGGGCCATGACCGCGAAGGAGCTCGGCTTTGCCGCCTACAGCCTCAACAGCATGGACGCCGTAAGCGACCGCGATTACTGCGTGGAGCTCTGTTCGGCGCTGGGCATACTCATGATGCACCTCTCGCGGCTTTCAGAGGAGCTGATACTCTGGTCGAGCTGGGAGTTCAGGTTCATAGAGCTCTCCGAGCAGTTCACCACCGGCAGCTCTATTATGCCGCAGAAGAAAAACTCCGACATGGCCGAGCTCGTGCGCGGCAAGACCGGCCGGGTCTACGGCGACCTCACGACGCTCCTGGTCATGCTCAAGGGCCTCCCGCTCGCCTACAACAAGGACATGCAGGAGGACAAGGAGGCCGTATTCGACGCCTTCGACACCGCGAAGCTCTGCCTCGCCGTCTTCGCGCCCATGATAGCGGCGATGAAGGTGAACGCCGGGAATATGCTGCAAGCGGCGAAGGGGGGGTATATCAACGCCACGGACCTCGCCGATTACCTCGCAAAGAAGGGCGTGCCCTTCCGCGCGGCCTACAAGCTGACGGGACAGATCGTCGCGGACTGCGCCGCGGGCGGGAAGGCGCTCGAGGATTTGACGCTCGCCGAGTACAAGGCCTATTCGGACGTGTTCGAGGCGGACCTGTACGAGGAAATCTCGCTTCAGGCCTGCGTCGCCAAGCGCACCAGCGCCGGCGGGGCGGCCCCGGCGAACATAGCCGCCCAGCTGGAGTATTTGAGGGGGATTACAGATGACTAAGGTGTTCATAGACGGCAGCGCCGGCACCGCCGGGCTGCGCATACGCTCCCGGCTAGAGGGCCGGGCCGGGCTCAAAGTCACGGTGCTCGAGGGCGAGGCGAGGAAGGACGCGGGGAAGCGCCGCGAGATGCTCAACTCCTGCGAGCTAGCCGTGCTCTGCCTGCCCGACGCCGCCGCGCGCGAGAGCGTGGCCATGATAGAGAACCCGGACGTGCGCGTGGTGGACACCTCCACCGCCCACCGCGTCGCCCCCGGCTGGGCCTACGGCTTCCCGGAGCTCTCGGCGGAGCGCCGCGAGGCGGTAATCAAAGGCAAGCGCGTCGCCTCGCCCGGCTGCCACGCCGGCGGCTTCATCGTCCTCGTCCAGCCGCTTATAGAGGCCGGCATCCTGCCCGCGGGCGCGCTTTTGAGCTGCCACTCGCTCACCGGCTACTCCGGCGGCGGCAAGGGCATGATAGCCGAATACGAGGCCGCGGAGCGGCCCGCCGCCTTCGGCTCGCCGCGGCAGTACGCCCTCGCGCAGGCCCACAAGCACCTCCCAGAGATGGCCGGGATATCCGGGCTTGAAAGCTATCCGGTCTTCTGCCCGATAGTCGCGGATTATTACAGCGGGATGCTCGTGACGGTGCCGCTCTTCGCCCGGCAGCTCAACCCGGGCTATACCATCGAGGACGTCAAGGCCTGCTACGCCGCCAAATTCACGGGCCCGGTGGTCAGGTTTACGGACGCTATGGACGAGGACGGCTTTATCGCCTCCAACGCCCTCGCGGGCACGGACGCCATGGAGGTCGCCGCCTTCGGCAACGGCGAGCGCATGATACTCTGCTCGCGCTTCGACAACCTCGGCAAGGGCGCCTCGGGCGCCGCCGTGCAGTGCATAAACCTCATGCTCGGCGCGGACGAGACGGCCGGGCTTGCGCTCTAAGGAGGAAGGACCATGATTGAATACATTTCCGGCGGCGTCTGCGCGCCCAAGGGCTTTAAGGCCGCGGGCGTACACTGCGGCGTGCGCAAGAATAAGACGAAGCGCGACCTCGCGCTGATATATTCGGAGAAGCCGGCAAGCGCCGCGGCGGTATACACGCAGAACCTCGTGAAGGGCGCGCCCCTGACGGTGACAAAGCGGCATCTCGCCGACGGCAGGGCCCAGGCGATAATCTGCAACAGCGGCAACGCAAACACCTGCAACGCCAACGGCGAATACATCGCCGAGAGCACCAGCGCGCTGCTTGCCGCCGGGCTCGGCATAAAGCCGGAGGACGTTATCGTGGCCTCCACCGGGGTCATAGGCCAGGCCATGACCATGGAGCCCTTTGAGCGGGGGATCCCCGAGCTGGTGAAGGCCCTGGGGGACGCGAGCGCCCCGGCGGCCGAGGCCATCATGACCACGGACACCCACGCAAAAGAGCTCGCCGTCGAGTTCGTCTCCGGCGGAGTGAAGTGCCGCATGGGCGGCATGGCCAAGGGCAGCGGCATGATACACCCCAATATGGCCACCATGCTCGGCTTTATCACCACCGACTGCGCGATAAGCCCAGAAATGCTCGCAAAGGCCCTCTCCGAGGACATACCCGGCAGCTTCAACATGGTCACCGTGGACGGGGACACGTCCACGAACGACATGGTCGCCGTCATGGCCAACGGCATGGCGGGCAACGCGGAGATAAGCAGCTGCGGCGAGGGCTACGCCGCCTTCTGCGAGGCGCTGCACGCCGTCACCGTGTACCTGAGCCGCCAGATAGCCGGAGACGGCGAGGGCGCGACGAAGCTGCTCGACTGCGTTGTCACAGGCGCCAAGAGCCTCGCGGACGCGCGCGCCGTCGCGCGCGGCGTGGCTGGCAGCACGCTCCTGAAGGCCGCGATGTTCGGCGCGGACGCCAACTGGGGCCGCGTGCTCTGCGCCGTCGGCTACTCCGGCGCGGACGTGGACGTCTCCAAGGTGGCGGTGAGCTTCAAAAGCGCCGCGGGCGAGGTAGAGGTCTGCAAAAACGGCGCGGGAGTGGAGTTCTCCGAGGAGCTGGCCGCTAAGGTCCTCGCCGAGAAGGAGATATATATACTCGTATCCCTGGGCGACGGGGACGCCGCCTCCGAGGCCTGGGGCTGCGACCTCACATACGATTACGTCAAGATCAACGGCGACTACCGCACCTGAAAAGGGGGAAAAGACATGGACGCAGTTATAAACAGGGCCGACAGGGCTCAGGTGCTGGTGCAGGCCCTGCCCTACATCCAGAAGTACTACAACCGCGTCGTCGTAATAAAGTACGGCGGGCACGCCATGGAGAACGAGGCGCTGAAGGCCAAGGTCATGGAGGACATCGTCCTGCTGCAGCTCGTGGGCGTGCGCGTGGTGCTTGTCCACGGCGGCGGCCCGGACATAAGCGAGGTCATGACGAAGATGGGCGTGGAGAGCAAGTTCGCAAACGGCCTGCGCGTGACCGACCGGGAGACGGCGGAGATAGCCCAGATGGTGCTCGCCGGCAAGGTGGGCAAGAGCCTGGTGAACCTCATAGAGGCCACCGGCGGCAGGGCCATGGGCATCTGCGGCATAGACGGGCGCATGGTAGAGGCGAAGGCCAAAAGCGCCGAGCTCGGCTATGTGGGCGAGATAACCCACGTCAATACCCAGCCCATAACGGACCTCCTGGAGCGCGGCTACATCCCCGTCATAAGCTCCGTCGGCTGCGACGCCGCAGGGAACGTCTACAACATCAACGCCGACACCATGGCCGCGCAGATCTCCGGCGCGATGGGCGCGGAGTGCCTTATATCCATGACGGACGTGCCGGGCATAATGCTCGACCCGGCCGATCCCGGAAGCCTGGTGCATGTGGCGGATATAAACGAGGCCACGGACCTCTTCCGCCGCGGGGTCATCTCAGGCGGCATGATACCCAAGGTCGAGAGCTGCATCGAGGCGCTGCTCTGCGGCGTGCACAAGGTGTTTATACTCGACGGCCGCGTCCCGCACTCGATACTGCTCGAAATGCTCACCGACGAGGGCAGCGGCACCATGATGGTGGGGGAGAAGAAATGAACGCGAAGGAACTTGACAGCAAATATATAGCCGGGACCTACTCCCGTTTCCCCGTCGTGCTCACGCACGGCCGCGGCTCGCTCGTCTACGACGAGGAGGGCCGGGAGTACATAGACATGGGCAGCGGCATCGCCGTCAACGCCTTCGGCATAGCCGACAGCGGGTGGATAGGCGCCGTCACGGCCCAGCTGGGCAAGATACAGCACGGCTCCAACCTCTACTATACCGAGCCGGGGGCCCTGCTCGCCCAGCAGCTCTGCGAGCGCACCGGGTTCAGGAAGGTCTTCTTCGCAAACTCCGGCGCGGAGGCCAACGAGTGCGCCATAAAGTGCGCGCGCAAGTACGCGGCCGGCAAGTACGGCGCGGAGAACAGGTACAAGATAGTCACGCTCAAAAACAGCTTCCACGGCCGCACCATAACCACGCTCGCGGCCACAGGCCAGGACGAGTACCACAGGGACTTCCAGCCGCTCACCCCCGGCTTCCTCTACGCCGAGGCCAACAACTGCGAGGCCCTGCGCGAGCTGGCCGGGGGCGATGACTCGATCGCCGCCATAATGTTCGAGCCCGTCCAGGGCGAGGGCGGAGTGCTGCCCCTGGACAAGGAGTTCGTGCAGTGCATAGCCTCCATCTGCGCCGAGAGGGACATACTCATGATCTGCGACGAGGTGCAGACCGGCAACGGCCGCAGCGGCACGCTCTATGCCTACATGCAGTTCGGGATAGTCCCCGATATCATGACCACGGCCAAGGGCCTGGGCGGCGGCCTGCCCATAGGCGCCTGCCTGATGGGCGAAAAGGTCAAGGATACCATGACCCCCGGGAGCCACGGCTCCACCTTCGGCGGCAACCCCGCCGTCTGCGCCGGTGCGCTGAATATTTTGAGCCGCATAGACGACAAGCTGCTTGCGGAGGTCAGGGCCAAGAGCGAGTACATCGTAAACGAACTGAAAGCCGCGCCCGGCGTCGAGAGCGTCGACGGCATGGGCCTGATGCTGGGCGTCAAGACGGCGAAGCCGGTCGGCGACGTGGTGGCCGCCTGCCGCGAAAACGGCGTGCTGGCGCTCACCGCCCATGGCAAGCTGAGGCTCCTGCCCGCGCTGAACATACCCATGGAGCTTGTAGAGAAGGCCGTCGCGGCCATAAAGGCCGCCTGCGCCGTATGAGAAAGGAGCAAGGCATGAACCTGAAAGGACGCGATTTCCTGAAGCTGCTGGACTACACGCCCGAGGAGATAACCCACCTAATCGACCTCGCCGCCGACCTCAAGGCTAAGAAAAAGGCCGGCATAGCGCACAGGTACTGCGAGGGCAAGAGCGTCGCCCTGATATTTGAGAAGACCTCCACGCGCACCCGCTGCGCCTTTGAGACGGCGGCCTTCGACCTGGGGATGCACCCCGTGTACCTCGACCCCAGCGGCTCACAGCTGGGGAAGAAGGAGTCCGTGGCGGACACGGCCCGGGTCCTCGCGCGCATGTTCGACGGTATAGAGTACCGCGGCTTCGCGCAGAGCACCGTCGAGGAGCTTGCCGCGTACTCCTCCGTGCCGGTCTGGAACGGGCTGACGGACGAGTTCCACCCCACGCAGATCCTCGCCGACATGCTCACCCTGCGCGAACACCTGGGCGCGCTGAAGGGGAAGAAGCTGGTGTACATGGGCGACGCGCGCTTCAATATGGGCAACTCCCTCATGATAGGCTGCGCCAAGCTGGGAGTTAACTTCGCCGCCTGCGCGCCCGTGGAGTACTTCCCGGACGAAGGGCTCCAGGACGCGGCCCAGGAGCTCGCCGCGGAGAGCGGGGCGGTGCTCGAGTTCTGGACCGAGCCGGAGCTGGCGCTCAAAGACGCCGACGCCGTATACACCGACATATGGGTCAGTATGGGCGAGAGCCCCGAGGCCTGGGGCGAGAGGATAAAGGCGCTGCTGCCCTACCAGGTGAACGCGAAGGCCATGGCCCTCGCCAAGCCGGGCGCAATCTTCATGCACTGCCTGCCCGCCTTCCACGACCACAAGACCACGATAGGCAGGCAGGTCGGCGAGAAGTACGGCCTCGACGCGCTCGAGGTCACCGACGAGGTCTTTGAAGGGCCGCAGTCCGTGGTCTTCGACGAGGCGGAAAACCGCCTGCACACGATAAAGGCCGTCATGGCCGCCACCCTCGCCGGGGTGTGAACAGGCAAAGGGCTCCCGAACGGGAGCCCTCAGCCTGTCGAAAAAGCCTCGCTTGAGTTTCGCCGCTTTGCGGCGAAATAGATTGTAATTAATTTTCGGCGGCGGCGTGTACGCCGCCGAAAATACTTTACGCGAAGCGAGCGTCGAATTGTCCGCCCTTGGCGGACAACCGAGGCGACGAGCGCAGCGCCGGCCGCCATCGGCCGCCAAGCGGCCGGGGGGGCAGATCTGTATAAAAAGGCCTTCAAGGCCTTTTTATACAGTATAAGGGCTCCCGAACGGGAGCCCTCAGTTTTATTTCTTATACTCGGGTATGTCTATCTCCGCCGGGTCGTCCGGCTCCTGGATGAGTTCCCAGAGGTCGCCCGCGCTCTCCAGGTCGCCGATGACGGAGAGCGGCTGCTTCATATACCTCGCGTGGCCCGTGGCGGCGACGGCGCCGTCCGGGAGCACGATCTCGCCCTCGCCGTCGAAAATGAGGCGGGTGTTGCGGGTTATCCGCCCGGTGACGATCAGGGGCGTCCCGTAAGGCACGGGCTTGCGGTAGCGTATGGTTATATCCCCCGTGACGCCCCAGGTGTCGGGCTCGGAGATATTTATGGCGCGGCCCATCGTCTCGTCGAGCATGGCGCAGATCACTCCGCCGTGGACGCGGCCGGGATAGCTCTGATGCTTGGGATCGCAGTTGAACAGCGCGGCGAGCGTGCCGTCCTCGAGCTCGTAGAAGCGCCCGTGGAGGCCCCAGGGGTTGTTCACGCCGCAGACGAAGCAGTTGCCGGCGTTGTTGTGCTTGCGTATGACTTTCTTGACCAATTTTCGCACCTTCATATTCTTCGAATGTTTTTGGGGGAACCCCTTGATAGGGTCCCCCCAACTCCCCCTCCTGATCTTTTTTATCACAGGGGGATTCCGCGGCCTGCGGGCCGCGGCCAAGGGCTCTGCCCTTGGAACATGCAAACTTTTGAAAAAGTTTGATCAAAACTTTCGCCTTGCGCTCCCAAGCCGCTCACAGCCCGAAGGCCGCGAGGACGCCCGACCAGGCCTCGCGCGCGGCGACGATCACCTTGGCGAGGTCGTAGTTGGAGAACACCGTGTCCGCTATGCGCACAAGGTCGGCGTCCATTACCAGGGCGAGCGCGAAAAGTATCGCGCCCAGCGCAAGGCAGAGCAGGGCTACCGTGCGTACTATTGTCCAGGCCTTCCTCATTTTCGCACCTCCCCACGGCACCAGCCGCCCATGGCGGCGAATACGCGGCTGTACAGCCCTATCACGCAGCGCAGGAAGAACCACAGCGCGAGGAACACAAGGACGAGCCCCACGGCGGCCACGGCGAGGCCGAAGCCCACGCAGAGCATTATGTCCGCCGCCACGCTCATGCCCAGGAAGGCGAAGGATATGGCGACGCCGCCCGCATAGGCCAGCGCGGCGCCCGCGGCCAGCACGGCCAGGGCGAAGACTATGAGCGCGGCGGCCACGGGCACGCCGGGCACCAGGGCGAGCAGCGCGCAGAGGAAAACCCTGCCGCCTTTGAGCGGCGCGCGCTCAGGTTCGGGCTCCGGGATATAAATCTCCCGGGCCGGGGCTTCCGGCGCGTCTTCCTCCGGCTCAATTTCCTCCAAATCAATTCCCACCGGCTCGATCCCCGCCGGCTCGGGCCCTTCGGTTTCCGTTTCCTCCGGCACGGGCCGCTCCGGTATATCCTCCTCCGGGGCCGCCACCTCCGCTTCGGGCTGCGGGCCGGCGTTGTCGGAGTAGACTTCTATGTCCAGCCCGCCCGCGTCCACGCCTGTATCTTCCGGGGCGGCTTCTTCTTCCGCGGCTTCCGTCTCCTGGACGGCCTCTACGGCCTCGGGCGCGGGGATCTCAGCGGGCTCCGCGGCCGCGGCGTCCGGCCCGGCCTCGGGCTCCTCCTCCGGCGCGGCTTCCACGGCCTGCGCGCCGCCGGGCGCGGCTTCTTCGTGCCCGGCCTCCACGGCCTCGGGCTCCGGCGCGGCCTGGGGCTCCGGCGCGGCCTGGGCCTCCGGCGCGGCCTGGGCCGGCGCGGGGCTGAAATCGAATTCTTCCCCGGCGTATTCCTCTTCCTCCGGGTCCTCGGGCGGCGTGTAGCCGCGGAGCACGCTGACGGCGGCGAAGGTGGGGCTGCCCAGCTCGGCGATAACGGCGTTGTCGTCGCCCGCCTCGTCAAACCTGGCCGCCACGCCGCGCAGCACGGCCTCGCGGTCGGCCCGGGCCATACCGGAGAGCAGCTTGCCTAGCTCGGCTATATATTTCTGCCTGTCTATGTCGGTCACCTCCGAAAGTGACTGTGATTTGCTTAAAGCGCCGTATGGACGCTACGAATCATTATAATGTAGTATACCCGCCCAGGTCAAGGCGCTAATTGTTAATAAATGCTCGGGAATAAAAATGCCCGAGGCGGGAAATAACGCGCGGCCGGGCCGCGCGGGGCCAAAGCCGTATTGTCTACGGCGGCGGGACTTGGTATAATGGTATAGGTTTACCGGGAGGTGTGGCAAGTGGATATACTCGAAGGGCTCAACCCTGAACAGCGCGAGGCCGTGACCACGACAGAGGGCTTTGTGCGCGTGATAGCCGGGGCGGGCTCGGGCAAGACCCGGGCGCTCGCGCGGCGCTTCGCCTACCTCGTCGAGGAGCTGGGCGTAATGCCGGGCGGCATACTCTGCGTCACCTTCACGAACAAATCGGCCGGCGAGATGCGCGCGCGCATACACGCCCTCACGGGCGATAACGACACGGGCTACATAAACACCTTCCACGGCTTTTGCGTCAGCGTGCTGCAGGAGGAGAGCTACGCCCTGCAATACCCGAAGAGCTTCCTCGTGCTGGACAACTCCGACATAGACGCCATGCTCGAGATAATCTACTCGGAGCGCGGCCTGACGCTGCGCGACATGAGCTATGCGGACGCGCGGGACATGATAGAGGTGCGCAAGCTCTTCAAGGAGCCGGAGTACTATAAGGACATGCTCGCCATGCCGCTCGACGCGCTCAAGTCGAAGTACGACGCCGCCGCTGGCGCCGGGGACGTCATCTTCTACGGCTACCTTTACCAGGAGAAGAAGTGCTTCGCGCTCGACTACAACGACCTCATCAAATTCACGCTCCATATCTTCCGCGAGCGCGGCGACATACGCCTCAAATGGCAGAGCAGGCTGGAATATATCATGATAGACGAGTTCCAGGACATAGATTCCCTGCAATACGAGCTCATGCAGGTCCTCTGCGGCTATCACGGCAACCTCTTCGTCGTCGGCGACCCCGACCAGTGCATCTACACCTGGCGCGGCGCCGACGTCAAGTACCTCCTGGACTTCGACAAGGCCTTCCCTGGCGCCAAGACAATCATGATGACGCGCAATTACCGCTCGACACCGCAGATAATAGGCGCGGCAAACTCGCTAATCTCCCGCAACAAGACGCGCGCCGACAAGTCGCTGCTCCCCACGCGGCCGGCGGGCGCGGCGGTGAGGGCCTGCTTCGGCGAAAACCGCGAAGAAGAGGCCAGGTGGATAGCTGCGCGCGTGGAGGAGGAGCACGCCCGCGGCGCGCCCTACCGCGATATGGCCGTGCTCTACCGCGCGCACTACGTCTCCCGCTGCGTGGAGGAGACCTTTATCGCCGCGAAGCTGCCCTACGCCATCTACAGCGGCACGGCCTTCTTCAACCGAGCCGAGATAAAGGACGCGCTCAGCTACCTGCGCATGGTTGCGGGCCGCGACGACCTGAGCTTCCGCCGCATAGTCAACAGGCCGCGCCGGAACATAGGCAGGCGGCGCATGGAGTTCCTGGAGCGGTACGCCGCGGAGCGCTCCTGCACGCTCTTCGACGCGCTGCGCGCGAACCTGGACGAGGACATGTTCAAGGGCACGGGCGCGAGGCGCTTCGTCAGCCTCATAGAGGATTCCGCCGCCGTAATCGAGGGCCGGAGCGTCTCCGAAGCTCTAGCCGCCATACTCGACGAGAGCGGCTACGAGCGTATGCTGCGCACGGAGGGCGCCCAGGAGCGGCTCGACAACCTGGCCGAGCTCAAGCAGAGCGTCCGGGCCTACGAGGACAGCTGCGGCGAGGAGCTGACGGTAGAGCTCTACCTCCGGCACGCGGCGCTCCTCACCAACGCGGACACGGCCGGGGACGGGGACAGGGTCAAGCTCATGACCGTCCACGCCGCCAAGGGCCTGGAGTTCCCGCACGTCTTCCTCTGCGGCATGAACGAGGGGATCTTCCCCACGCGGCGGGTGCGCACGCTCCCGGCCATGGAGGAGGAGAGGCGCCTGGCCTTCGTGGCCATGACGCGGGCGATGGATTCGCTCGCCGTCTCCGGCGCCGCGGGGCGGGACTTCGACGGCGCGCCGCTCTACCCCTCCCGTTTCGTGCTGGAGATAGCCCCGGGGGAGCTCAGCTGGGATACGCCGCTGCGCGACTCGCTTGTGCGCGGGGCCAACGCCGCCATAGGGCGCGCGGACGCCCGGCTCGCCGCGGCCGCGGCCGGCGGGGCCCTTCCGGAGGGGACGCGGGTGCGGCACTTCGCCTTCGGCGAGGGCACGGTCGTCGCGGAGGACGCCGGCAAGGGCGCGCATGTGATAAAGTTCGACGCCGCCGCCACGCCGCGCAGCATCTCCTGGCGGGTGAAGCTCGAGCGCATATGATTTTTACCCCGCGCTTGACAAAGCCGCGGCAGTTTAATAAAATAAGGACTCAGCGACACGGTTTACATACGAAAGATTAACTATTAAAAGTCAACCTCCAAAATGAACGGTGGTGGTCAGCGGCAGATGGTTGAAAGGGATATAGCAAAGCTGAAGTCGTTGCAGACCCTTGCTGGCTTTTCAAGTAGTTGCGTTT
>CALWYP010000080.1 GCA_944385795.1 uncultured Oscillospiraceae bacterium
CCATCGTCGGCCCCAACGGCTCGGGCAAATCGAATATTTCCGACGCCATCCTCTGGGTCATGGGCGAGCAGAGCAGCCGCACGCTGCGCGGCGGCAAGATGCAGGACGTCATCTTCGGCGGCACGGCGAAGCGCCCGGCCATGGGCGTGGCGCAGGTCTCGCTTATACTGGATAACTCCGCGCGCCTGTTCGACCTGGATGAGGACGAGGTTGCGATAACGCGCAAGTATTACCGCTCCGGCGAGAGCGAGTACTATATAAACCGGCGGCAGGTGCGCCTGCGCGACGTACACGAGCTCCTGATGGACACGGGCCTCGGCCGCGACGGCTACTCGATAATAGGCCAGGGGCGCATAGCCGAGATAGTCAACGGCAAGAGCGCCGAGCGCCGCGAGGTGCTGGAAGAGGCGGCCGGCATAGCCCGCTACCGCTACCGCAAGGAGGAGGCCGAGCGCCGCTTGCAGCGCACGGAGGAGAACCTCCTGCGCGTGAACGACAAGATAGAGGAGCTTGAGCTCCAGGTGAAGCCGCTCAAGGAGCAGGCCGAGACGGCCAGGCGGTACCTGGCCCTGCGCGACGAGCTGCGCGTGGCGGAGGTCAGCCTCTGGATGGGCGACCTGGACGCCATACGCGCCGAGGCCGGGGCGGTAGAGGCCGAATACAATGAGGACAAGTCCCGCCTTGAGGCGGCGCGGCGCGAGCTGCAGGGGCTCTACTCCCGCAGCGAGCTTTTGAGCGAGCGGATGCGCGCCAAGGACGTCGAGGCCGAGAGCCGCCGCGGCGAGCTTGCGAGGCTCCAGTCCCTTATAGCCGAACAGGAGGCCCGCGCGGCCGCGCTCAGGAGCCGCCTGGAGTCGGCGGAGCAGAACGCCGCGCGCATGAAGGACGAGCTCACCGAGCAGTCCGGCAGGGCGGAGGGCGTCTCGGCCCAGATAGCCGCCCACAGGGAGCGTATAGCGGAGATAGACCGGGAGAAGGCGGCGCTCGAGGAGAAGGCCGTCAGCGCGAAGAACGTGGCCGAGGGCCGCAAAATGCGCATAGCGAACCGGGAGAGCGAGCTTGCCGGGCTCACGGACGAGCTCACGAAGCAGATAGTGGAGCTCAACAGCGCCGATTCGCGCATAAACATGCTCGAGGAGATGGAGCGCGACTACGAGGGCTTTGCCAACGCCGTAAAGACGGTAATGCGCGAAGCGAAGCGCGGCTCCCTGCGCGGCGTACACGGCACGGTCAGCGAACTGCTGCGCACGGGCGAGCGCACCGCGCTGGCCATCGAGACCGCGCTGGGCGCGGCGATACAGAACATAGTCGTGGACACGCAGTCGGACGGCAAGCGCGCCATAGAGATGCTGCAGCGCAGGAACGCGGGGCGCGCGACCTTCCTGCCCCTGGACGCCATTCGCGGCGGCAGGCTGGACAAAATCCCCGGCGAGGACGAGGGCTGCCTCGGCCTGGCCGTGGACCTGGTGGAGTTCGACGGCAAATATACCCCGGCGTTTGAGAACCTGCTCGGCCGCACGCTCGTCGCCGAGACGCTGGGCGACGCCATTGCGATATCCCGCAAAAACGGCTCGCGCGTCAGGATAGTTACGCTCGACGGCCAGGTGATGAACGCCGGAGGCTCCATGACCGGCGGCAGCGCGGCCAAGAACGCGGGCATACTCTCACGCCGTAGCGAGCTCGAGCGGCTGATATCCGCCAGGGGCGCCGCCGCGCGGCGGCGCGACGAGCTCGCCGCAAGGTGCGAGGAGCTCAAGAGGACCATAGCCTCCGCCCGCTATGAGCTGGACGTGGCCGGCGGGGAGGTGCAAGAAATCAACAACTCCCTCGCCTCGCTCGAGGCCGAACGGCGCACTACCGAGAGCGCGGCGCAGCAGTTTGAAGCGCTGCTCGCCGGGCTCACGGGCGACACGGCCGCGCGCGAGAAGGCGATAGCCGACACCCTGGCCGCCGCGGAGAGCTACAGGCGCGAGCTCGGCGGGGCGGAGGAAAAGGGCGCGGCGCTCGCGGCTGAGGCCGCCTCCGTCAAGGAGGCCATAGACAGGGCCACCAGCGGCAAGCTGGACATTGAGGGCGAGCGCACGCGCACGGATAAGGCCGCGCAGGCCAAGAACGCGGACATACTCGAGCTGGAGCGGGCCCTGGCCAGGGCCGAGCAGAAAAAGCTCTCCGCCGAGCTCGAGGAAAAGCAGCTCACGGACAAGCTCTGGGACGGCTACGAGCTCAGCCATACGGCGGCCGAGGCCATAAGGCAGCCGGTGGAGAGCCGGCCAAAGTGCGTAAAGCGCATAGCCGAGCTCCGCAGGGATATGTCGTCGCTGGGCGCGATAAACATAGGCGCTATAGACGAGTACGCGCGGGTGAGCGAGCGCTACGAATTCCTCGCCGGGCAGCGCGACGACGTGGAAAAGGCCAAAAGCGAGCTTGTGGGTATAATCGACGGCATAACCGGGGAAATGAAGAGTATATTCGCCCGCGAATTTGCCGCGATAAACGAGAGCTTCAAGGCCACCTTCACCGAGCTGTTCGGAGGCGGCAGCGCCGAGCTCACCATAAGCCCGGCGGAGGACGTCCTCGGCGGCGACATAGATATCCGCGTGCAGCCGCCGGGCAAGGCGCTCACCACGCTCTCGCTGCTCTCCGGCGGCGAGACGGCCTTCGTGGCCATAGCGCTCTACTTTGCGATAATCAAGGTGCGCCCGACGCCGTTTTGCGTCATGGACGAGATCGAGGCCGCGCTCGACGAGGCCAACGTCAACCGCTTCGCCGGGCATATGCGCTCGCTCGCGGGACGGACCCAGTTCGTCGTAATAACCCACCGCCGCGGCACGATGGAGGAGGCCGACAAGCTCTACGGCGTCACCATGCAGGAGAAGGGCGTCTCAAAGGTTATAGAGCTCGACCTCGACGAGGCGGCTAAGCAGATAGGAGAGGAAGGCAATGGGATTCTTTGATAAGATAAAGCAGGGCCTGGAGAAGACCCGCAAGCAGATGGGCGAGGTTTTCGCCTCGCTCACCGTGGACAACGAGGAGTTCTTTGAAGAGCTGGAGGATTCGCTCATCCTGGCCGACGCCGGCGCGCAGACGGCGGCGAAGGCCGTGAACGAGCTGCGCGGGGCGGTGTATGAGAAGTCCCTCTACGGCGCGGAGCAGGTCAAGGGCGCGCTGGTGGACATACTCGCCGGGCGCCTCTCCGTGGGCAGCTTCGAGCTGAAGCTCGGCACCAAGCCCTCCGTCATACTCATGGTCGGCGTGAACGGCGTGGGCAAGACCACGACCATAGGCAAGCTCGCGGCGAAATATGTTTCCGAGGGCAGGAGCGTGCTCCTCGCGGCGGCGGACACCTTCCGCGCGGCGGCGGCCGAGCAGCTCACAGTCTGGGCCGAGCGCGCGGGCTGCGGCATAGTCAAGCACGGCGAAGGCTCCGACCCGGGCGCCGTCGTCTTCGACGCCATTTCGGCGGCAAAGGCGCGCGGCTCGGACATCGTCATTGTGGATACGGCCGGGAGGCTCCACAACAAGGCGAACCTCATGAACGAGCTGGCCAAGATAAAGCGCATAATCACCCGCGAGCTGCCCGGGGCCGACATCGAGACTCTGATGGTCATAGACGCCACCACGGGCCAGAACGGGCTCATACAGGCCAAGCAGTTCGCTCAGACGGCGGACATCAGCGGCATAGTGCTCACAAAGCTCGACGGCACGGCCAAGGGCGGCATAGTCTTCGCCATAGCCGAGGAGATGGGCGTGCCCGTAAAGTTCGTCGGCGTGGGCGAGGGCGTGGACGACCTCATGCCCTTCGAGCCCAAGGCCTTCGCGGAGGCGCTGCTCTCATGAAACTCATACTTGCGTCGAACAACGCGCACAAGGCGCGCGAATTCAGGGAAATACTCGCCCATATGGGCATTGAGATCGTGCTCCAGAGCGAGGCCGGCTGCAATTTCGAGGTGGACGAGACGGGCGATACCTTTGAGGCCAACGCCTTCCTCAAGGCCGAGGCGGCCATGAAGGCCACCGGCGAGGCCGCGGTGAGCGACGACTCGGGCCTCGAGGTGGACGCGCTCGGCGGGGCCCCCGGCGTGCGCTCCGCCCGCTATACGGGCCGGCACGAGGATACGGACGCCGACCGCAGGGCGCTGCTGCTGAAGAACCTCGGCGGGACGGAACATCGCGCGGCGCGTTTCGTCTCTGCAATATGCTGCGCCTTCCCCAACGGGGACGTGATACGCGCGCGCGGGACCTGCGAGGGGTCCATTGCCTTCGCCGAGCGCGGCGAAAACGGCTTCGGCTACGACAGCCTGTTCGTCCCTGAAGGCATGGGGCGCACCATGGCCGAGCTGACGGCCGGAGAGAAGAACGCGATATCCCACCGGGGGGCCGCCCTGCGCGAGTTCGCCCGGCTGTTAAAGGAGTACCAGGATGCTGACAAGTAAACAGAGGGCCTACCTGCGCGGCCTGGCCGCCAAGGAGGACACAATACTTCAGATTGGCAAGGACGGCATAACGGAGAACACCACCCAGACGCTTTCGGACATGCTCAGGGCGCGGGAGCTCGTGAAGGGCCGCGTGCTTGAAAATTCCCTGCTCACAGCGCGCGAGGCCTGCGACACGCTGGCCGCCCGCTGCCGCGCCGAGCAGGTGCAGGTGATAGGCAGCAAGTTCGTGCTCTATAAGCGCAACGAGCTCAAGCCCGTTATCGAGCTCCCGAAGGCGGCGAAGAAGAGATGACCGTCGCCTTTTACGGCGGGAGCTTCAACCCGCCGCACCCGGCGCATGTGCGCGCCTGCCGCATAGCCTTCGAGGCCCTGAAGCCCGATAAGCTGCTCATAATACCCGCGGCCACGCCGCCGCACAAGCCCCTGCCCGGGGGCAGCCCGGACGCCGCCGAGCGCATGGAGCTCACGCGGATCGCGTTCAGGGGCTTCCCGGAGGCCGAGGTGAGCGCTTTGGAGCTCGGGCGCGCGGGCAGGAGCTATACCTCGGACACCGTAGCCGCGCTCAGGCGCGAGTACCCGGACGCGGAGCTCTGCATGATAATGGGCACGGATATGCTGCTCACATTCGAGGAATGGCACGAGTGGCGCTATATCCTCTCCGAGGCCTCCCTGGCCGTGCTGCCCAGGGAGGAGGGGGACTTGGAGGCCATCAGGGCCGGGGCCGCGCGCCTGGAGCGCGAGTACGGCGCGAGGATATACGTCCTTGACGCCGCGCCCCTGCCCATGAGCAGCACGGCGGTGCGCGCGGAGCTCGCCGGGCGTTCCGGCGCGGACGAGCTGGACGGCGAAGTATACGCTAGGATAATAAAAATGCGCGACTACGGCGCCAAGCCGCAGCTCGACTGGCTCAGGGAGCGGGCGTACAGGTATCTAAAGCCCACGCGCGTGCCCCACGTCGCCGGCTGCGAGCACGAGGCCGTAAAGCTGGCCCGCCGCTGGGGCGAGGACCCGGGCGACGCGGCCGAGGCCGGCATACTGCACGACATAACCAAGAAACTCAGTATGGAAGAGCAGTTGAAGTTGGCTGAAAAATATGGTATAGTGTTTGATACGTTTGAACTCGGCAACGTGAAGCTCACCCACGCCATAACCGGAGCGGCGCTCGCGCGGGACCTGTTCGGCGTGAGCGGCAGGGTGTACGACGCCATACGCTGGCACACTACGGGCCGGCCGGGCATGGGCCTGCTTGAAAAGATAATCTACCTTGCGGACTATATAGAGCCGACGCGCGATTTCGACGGCGTTGAGCCGCTGCGCGCCCTGGCCTATGAGGACCTGGACGCCGCCATGGCGCTCGGCCTGCGCATGAGCCTGGACGAGCTGAAGGCGGCGGGCATCGAGCCTCACCCGGACTCGGCCAGGGCCCTTAAATCCTACGGAAAGGAAATAACCTGATGCACCTCTTCGGCGGAAACGGAAAGAATGGCCGGCACAGCGCCGGCGGGAACCACCGTGCGGGCGGGGAAGACCCGCGCGGGTATTACACCGGGGACGAGGGGGATTACACTCCGGAACGGGGTTACGGGAGGCCGCTGTACGACGACGAGCCGCACTACGACGACGATTACGACTACGACCGGCGCTACGCCGAGCGCATGGAGCGCGTGGAGCGCAACCTCTACGCCTCGCGCCAGGCGGCGGAGCAGCGGCGCTTCGCAAGCGACGATATTATTTCACGCGAGGAGCGCAGGGCCGGCAAGAAGCGCGGCAGGAAGTTCATAATTGCCCTGTGCGTCTTCGCAATAATATGCGCCGGGGCCTACGGGGCTTACCGCGTCTGGGCCAGCGCCCCGGAACAGGAGCAGGGGGGGCTCAACGACTACACTACGCCGGCGCCTGAGGACACCGGGCCCCAGGCCGAGGAGCCGGAGAGCGCCGCGGCCAACAAGCGCGACGGGGTCTGGACCTTCTACATCGCGGGCATAGACGTCGTCGGCAACCACAACGACACGAATATGGTCGGCATGTTCGACACTGTGAACGGCAAGCTCAACATTGTCAACCTCCCGCGAGACATGCTTGTGAACGTCAACCTGAATATCAAGAAGATTAACCAGCCCTACGCCGCGGACATAAATAACGGCGGCGACGGCGTGGACGCCCTGCTCGAGTGCATATCTGACGTGCTCGGCTACAACGTGGACATGTACGCGCTCATAGACATCAACGCGGCCGCCGAGGTGGTCGACGCGATCGGCGGCGTGTACTTCGACATACCCTACGACATGGATTGGGACACGCCCGACCAGGACCCGCCGCTCCATATCCACATCAAGGCCGGGCCGCAGACGCTCGACGGCGAAAACTTTGTCAACGCGATGCGCTTCCGCATGTCGAACGACGGCTCGCACTCCTACGCCGGCGGCGACATAGAGCGCATACAGTTCCAGCAGGAGCTCCTCATGGCCCTGGCTACGCAGACGCTGCAGCTGGGCAACATCGGCAAGGTAGGCGACGTTTACAACGCCATTATGGACAACATGGTGACCAACGTCTCCATAGGCAACGTCATGTACCTGCTCGAGCAGTTCATGAAGCTCTCCGGCGACAACATCACCTTCAACACCATCCCCAACCGCATGGACGGCATGATAAACGGCCTGAACTACGTCATGCCGCTCATAGACGACTGGGTGGCCATGCTCAACGAGTACCTGAACCCCTTCGACGTGGAGATAACGAAGGAAAACCTCAACATGATCTCCTATATAGACGGCCAGTGGACCATGACGCAGGGCTATATAGCCGGGGGCGAGGGCTCGTTCGCGGTCTTCGGATAAACGCGCCGCGTCTCCGGCGGCCTTTAAGCAAGTATTCTTTTTCAGTTCCGCGGCGCGGGCCGCGGGGCTGCCGCCCAGACGGATACGGATAGAGAAAGGGAGTTTCTAAAATGATGACACCGAGAGAGATCGCCGCGGCCGCCGTCAAGGCGCTCGACGCGAAGCAGGCGAAGGACATCGAGGTGCTGCGCACCACGGACGTCACCGTCCTCGCCGACTACTTCGTCATTTGCACCGCCACGAGCTCGACGCATGTCAAGACCCTCACCGACGAGGTCGACGGCGTGCTCAGCGGCCTGGGCGAGCCGCCGCTGCGGCGCGAGGGCTACCGCGGCGGAGGCTGGATACTGCTGGACTTCGGCTGCGTGATAGTCCACATTTTCCAGAAGGACATGCGCGAGTTCTATAATCTCGAGCACCTTTGGAACGACGCCGAGGAGGTGCCCCTCTCAAGCCTGTGAGGCCCTATGGTCCGGAGGGGAGTCTCCGGGTCAAAGGGGCCGAAGGGAAGTTAAACTTTAAAAAGGGAGATAGCACACAACATGGCTTACGATTTTGAGCGCATAGAGAAAAAATGGCAGGATTACTGGCTTGAGCACAAGACCTACGCCGCCGTCACCGGCGACAAGACGAGGAAGAAGTTCTTTCCCCTGGTCGAGTTCCCCTATCCCAGCGGCGACGGCCTGCACGTCGGCCACCCGAGGCCCTACACGGCTATGGACATCGTCGCGCGCAAGCGCCGCATGGACGGCGAGAACGTGATATTCCCGATAGGCTTCGACGCCTTCGGCCTGCCGACCGAGAACTACGCCATCAAGAACCACATGCACCCGCGCGAGGTCACCAAGCGCAACATCGAGCGCTTCACCAAGCAGCTGCAGATGCTCGGCTACAGCTTCGACTGGGACCGCGTGGTGGACACCACGGACCCCAGCTATTACAAGTGGACGCAGTGGATATTCCTTCAGATGTACAAGCACGGCCTGGCCTATAAGGCCAGCATGCCCGTCAACTGGTGCACGAGCTGCAAGTGCGTCCTCGCCAACGAGGAAGTCGTCGACGGCGTGTGCGAGCGCTGCGGCGCGCCCGTCGTCCGCAAGGAGAAGAGCCAGTGGATGCTGCGCATCACCGCCTACGCCCAGAGGCTCATAGACGACCTGGACGACGTCGACTATATAGAGCGCGTGAAGATACAGCAGCGCAACTGGATAGGCCGCTCCACCGGCGCCGAGGTCGATTTCAAGGCCACCACCGGCGACGTGATAAAGGTCTTCACCACCCGCTGCGACACGCTCTTCGGCGCGACCTACATGGTCCTCTCTCCCGAGCACGAGCTCGTCAGGAGCTGGCTCGAGAGCGGCGCCATTACGAACCCCGGCGAGGTGAAGAAGTACCAGGCGGAGGCCGCCGCCAAGTCCGACCTGGAGCGCACCGAGCTCAACAAGGACAAGACCGGCGTGCGCACCATGGGCGTGGACGCCCTCAACCCCGTCACCGGCGAGACCATCCCCATCTTCATCTCCGACTATGTCCTTGCGAGCTACGGCACCGGCGCCATCATGGCCGTCCCGGGCCACGACCAGCGCGACTGGGAGTTCGCCAAGGAGTTCAACCTGCCCATAATCGAGGTCGTCAAGGGCGGCGACGTCACTAAGGAGGCCTTCATAAGCAAGGACGAGGACGCCATCATGGTGAACTCCGGCTTCCTGAACGGCATGGGCGGCAAGGCCGCCATACCGACCATGACCAAGTGGCTCGAGGAAAAGGGCCTGGGCCGCGCCAAGGTCAACTATAAGCTGCGCGACTGGGTCTTCTCCCGCCAGCGCTACTGGGGCGAGCCCATCCCGATAATCCACTGCCCCAAGTGCGGCTGGGTGCCCATGGACGAGAAGGACCTCCCCCTGCTTCTGCCCGACGTCAAGAGCTACGAGCCCACGGACAACGGCGAGAGCCCGCTTGCGCACATGCGCGACTGGGTCGAGTGCAGCTGCCCGAAGTGCGGCGGCCCGGCCGAGCACGAGACGGACACCATGCCGAACTGGGCCGGCAGCTGCTGGTACTTCCTGCGCTACATGGACCCGCACAACGACGAGGCCCTTGCGAGCCCCGAGGCCCTCGAATACTGGAGCCCCGTAGACTGGTATAACGGCGGTATGGAGCACACGACGCTGCACCTGCTCGACAGCCGCTTCTGGCACAAGTTCCTCTACGATATCGGCGTCGTGCCGACCAAGGAGCCCTACGCCAAGCGCACGAGCCACGGCATGATACTCGGCCTCAACCCGCACAACTGGAACAACCTCTCCGACGAGGACAAGGCGGAGCTCATCGCCGAGCACGGCGGCGAGGCCGCGGCCAAGGAGGCCCTGGTGCGCAAGTACGGCGAAATGGCCGAGCACCCGATAGTCAAGATGAGCAAGTCCCTCGGCAACGTCGTCAACCCCGACAGCGTCGTCAAGGAGTACGGTGCGGACACGCTGAGGCTCTACATCATGTTCATAGGCGACTTTGAGAAGGCCGCACCCTGGAACCCGAGCGCCGTCAAGGGCTGCAAGCGCTTCCTGGACCGCATCTGGGCCCTGGGTGAGAACCGCATAGAGGGCGCTGAGGGCTACTCCAGGGCCAACGAGAAGGAGGTCCACCGCTGCATCAAGAAGGTCAGCGAGGACATAGAGAACATGAAGTTCAACACCGCCATCTCCGCCATGATGGTGCTGGTCAACAAGTTCTACGAATCCGCCCCCTCCCGCGGCGACATGCGCGCGCTGCTCGCCCTGCTGAGCCCCTTCGCTCCCCATATCGCCGAGGAGCTCTGGGAGATACAGGGCTTCGAGGGCATAGCCTCCACCAGCCCCTGGCCCTCCTACGAGCACGCCAAGACCCTCGACGAGGAGGTCGAGATAGCCGTCCAGGTGAACGGCAAGTTCCGCTCCACCGTCACCGTGCCCATGGACTGCGCCCAGGACGAGGCTGTCGCGGCCGCGCTCGCCGACGCGAAGGTGAAGAAGTTTACCGACGGCGCCAACATCGTCAAGACCATCTACGTCAAGAACAAACTTGTCAACGTTATAGCAAAGCCCTCCAAGTGAGTTTTGCTTGACAACGGGGAATTTAACACTTATAATACCTATGTTAAGGGTACGCCGCTGCGCGGCGCCCCGCAAAAGGGTTAACAGCCCCGACAGCGTCACAGGACGTTTTGGAGGGAGGGAATACAATGTCGTCTGAAATCTACGTCAAGGAGAACGAGTCGCTGGATAACGCGCTCAAGCGCTTCAAGCGTTCCTGCGCCAAGGCCGGCGTCCTGGCCGACCTGCGCAAGAAGGAGTACTATCAGAGCCCCAGCGTCAAGCGCCGCAAGAAGAGCGAAGCCGCCCGTAAGAACAAAAAGCGCTATTATTGAGTGAGAAGGCCGCCCAAACGGGCGGCCTTTTTGCGCTCTGCGGCGTGTGTACCCGCCGGTTTGCGCACTCACGCCGGCCGCCGGGAGGGGACGTCCGTCCTGCCCGAACATGAAGACTCGAAATTATCCGCGGGCATAGCCCGCCGACGTGTTCTGACCACGACTGGCTTAATCACGTCAGATAGAACCAACAGAGGCGATTAAAGCGCCCAATATACTTAAAATAATCGAAATACAGTACAAAATCCGTGAATTATCCAATTATTTGTTTGACAATTACCTCCGGACTTGTTATTCTGACTATAGGCGATACCCGCTGACAGCCGGGATATGTCGAAATTCAATACAGGGGGGACACGGATGAGAGACTTGAAGCACCTGATCTACTTTGAGGACCTGCTGCAGGAGGCGAACAACGCCTTAGTCAAGCAGGCCAAGGGAGAGGGGAAGCGGGCCCTGGGCTACACCTGCTACTTCATCCCTGAGGTACTGCTGGACCTGGAGGGCTGCTTCGGCGTGAGGCTGCGCGCGCCGCGCTGCACCTCTCCGGACATAGCCACCTACTACATGTCAGGCCGCACCTGCCACTACGGCCGCAGCCTCCTGGAGCGGGCGCTGGAGGGCGGCTACAACTTCCTGGACGCCCAGCTGGCCACCGAGACCTGCACCGTCACCTGCCGCTTCCAGGAGCATTTGCAGATGATGGACGTTATCAAAAACCCGGACTTCTTCTGCGAGTTCACCGACGTGCCCTTCAAGAAGACGGAAAACAGCATCGAGCACTATGAAAAGCAGCTCAGGGCGCATGTGCTCAACCCCATAAGCGAGCGCTTTGGGATCGACACCTCCGACGAGGCGCTGCTGCGCGCCATAGAGCGGCACAACGAGCTCTGCGCGCTGATAAGCGAGATAGGGGACCACAGGAAAGAGGAAAACCCGAATATCACCGGCTATGAGTTCCACGTCATACAGCTTGTGAGCCTGGTCTGCCCCAAGGAGCTCATACTGCCATATATCCGCGAGACGGCGGAGGAGCTGCGCACGAGGGAGCCGGACCCCAAGCCCTGGTTCCGCTGCCGCGTCCTGCTCGCGGGCAGCGAGAACGACGACCCCGGCTTCACCCAGCTCATAGAGGGCTGCGGCGCTATGGTCGTCGCCGACCGCTACTGCTACGGCTCCATACCTGGCCGCGAGCAGATAGCGATAGGCGAGGGGGAGAGCCCGCTCAGGGCCATAGCCCGCCACTACATCGCCACCAGCGAGTGCCCGCGCTATATGGAGCAGCACGTCATGCGCGAGCGCAAAAAGCATCTCGCCGACTGGGCTAAGGAGTACAGGGCCGACGGCATCATCGTCGAGAGCAACAAGTTCTGCGAGTACTGGAGCTATGAGCGCACGATAGACACGATCGTGCTCAAGCGCGACTTCGGCCTGCCCGTGTGCTCTATCGAGAAGGAGTATATAAACTCCGCCTCCGGCCAGCTGCGCACGCGCTTCCAGGCCTTTGTCGAGAGCATAGAGATTAAGCAGATACAGGAGGGGAAGTGATGGGCATGAAGGACTTCAAGAAGAAGCTGCGCGACTTCGTGTACGGCAAGCCCCACCGCGAGCGGAAGCTCGGCGAGCTCTACGAGCCCAAGACCGGGCTCTACAAGCACCGCGAGTGGCGCGGGATAAAGGACACGATGTACTACTTCAACCGTATCTGGCTCTATAACTACGGCATGATGGTCTACGACGTCATGCGTTACGGCGGCATCGTGAACTTTGCAAAGGGCGTATGGCGCTACCGCTGGATAGGCCAGACCTATCTCACCGTCATGCACTGGTACGACCGCGGCTTCGAGGGCCTGCGCGGCCCCGCGCTCGCGGCCAGCGCCTGGCACTACCGCGCCATGACCAGCGAGACGATACGCCAGTTCATGCGCATGTTCTCCGCCGACGCCAAGCTCCACGGCGGCAAGCGCAACGAGCTCTGGCACAAGACCATAGCGCACGACGAGACGGTGGCGGGGGCCATATTCTACCCCTGGCGCGACAGGCTCGACGACGTGCCGCTGCAGATGGTGCCTTACTTCGTCACCTGCCACGTCAACTGCCACACCGTGCTCCACTACATAGACGCCGTGCAGAGCATCGGACTGCCCGGCGACCCCTGCCCGATGTGCCAGGCCGAGGCCGGCCTCTCCGTCCTCGACGACATGCCGGACTACTTCCCCTTCCTCGTCACCAGCAACGAGGCCTGCGACGGCTCCGTCGGCACGAGCATATTGCAGGACTGGGCCTACGACAAGCCGCTCTTCGCCATGCCGCAGCCCATGCAGTTCGACGACCCGCTGGTGCAGGAGCACTGCCGCCGCGAGATAGAGGAGTGCTGGAAGTTCATCGAGGAGCAGACGGGCGAGAAGTTCGACTACGACTGCTTCGTCAAGTACATCGAGCGCTATAACGAGCTCACCCGCTTCGAGC
>CALWYP010000081.1 GCA_944385795.1 uncultured Oscillospiraceae bacterium
GGCCAATCGCGTGCTGTCTGAGCTCCGCCATGCGCTTCTGAGCCTCGGCGGCCTGCTCGCGGCCGACGCGCGCGGCCTCGCCGAAGGCGCAGATATACGGCACGTTTTCAGTCCCGGCGCGCCGGCCGTCCTCCTGAGCGCCGCCCACTATGAGCGGGCGCAGCCGCACGCCGGACCTTATATACAGCGCGCCTGTGCCCTTGGGCGCGTGTATCTTGTGGCCGGATATGCTTATCAAGTCCGCGCCGAGGGTTTTCGCGCTGAAGGGAACCTTCAGGAAGCCCTGTACCGCGTCCGTGTGGACAAGCGCGTTCGGGTTGTTCTTTTTCACCAGCTTCGATATGGCCTGGATGTCCGTAACCGCGCCGGTCTCGTTGTTCACGAGCATGAGCGAGCAGAGTATGGTGTCCGGCCTCAGCGCCGCGGCCACCTGCGCGGGGGATACGGCCCCGTCCGGGCCGGGCGCGAGGCGCGTGACCTCGTAGCCGCGCCGCTCGAGCTCGTCGAGGCCCTTGCGCACGGCGTCGTGCTCCACGGCGGAGCTGATTATGTGCCCGCCGCGGCGGGAGACGGCGTCCGCCCCCGACCAGAGCGCCCAGTTGTCGCTCTCCGAGCCGCAGGAGGTGAAGCAGACCTCGCCCGGCTCGCAGCCCAGGGCCTTCGCAAGCTCCCTGCGCGCCGCGGCGGCGAGCTTAGCCGCCGCGCGGCCCTTGGCGTGGGTGGAGCTGGGGTTCCCGTATTCCACGGTCATGGCGTTCAGCGCCGCCTCGGCCGCCTCCGGGCAGACGCGGGTGGTGGCGGAGTTGTCAAGATATATTTCCACGGTATCCGTTCCTTTCGAGAGGTATTCATATGAAGTACATTATAAACACACTCGGCTGCAAGGTCAACCAGTATGAGAGCCAGGCCATGGAGGCGCTGCTGGCCGGGCGCGGGCACTCCCCCGCCGCGCCGGGCGAAAGGGCCGACTGCGTCATCGTCAACACCTGCGCCGTCACGGCGGAGAGCTCGCGCAAGTCGCGCCAGGCGCTGCGCAGGCTCATCGCCGAGAACCCCGGCGCGGTGAGCGCCGTGTGCGGCTGCTGGCCGCAGACGGACGCGGAGGGCGCGCGCGCCCTCGCCGACGTAGTCTGGGGCAGCGCCGACCGGCGCGGCTTCGTGGCGGCCGTGGAGCGGGCGGCGTCGGAGCGGGTAAAGCTCTTCGGCGTGGACGAGCCCTTCAAGCGCAGGGCCATAGAGGACCTGCCCGCCGGGGCCTACGAGGGCCACGCGCGAGCCTGGCTGAAGATAGAGGACGGCTGCGCCAACTTCTGCTCCTACTGCATCATACCCTACTCCCGCGGCGGCGTGCGCTCCCTGCCCGTGGAGCGGGCCGCCGCCCTGGCCGCCTCCCTCGCCGGCGAGGGGTACAAGGAGATTGTGCTCACCGGCATAGAGATAGCCTCCTACGGGCGCGACCTGCCCGGGAAGCCGGGTCTCGACGACGTAGTATGCGCCGTGGCCCAGGCCGCCCCCGGCGCTCGCATCCGCCTCGGCTCCATAGAGCCCACGGTGGTGACGGAGGAATTCTGCGAAAGGCTCGCCGCCCTGCCCGGGCTCTGCCCGCACTTCCACCTCTCCATGCAGTCCGGCTCCGACGGGGTGCTCTCGCGTATGCGCCGGAAGTACGGCACGGCGGAGTTCTACGCCGTGTGCGAACGCCTGCGCCGCCGCTTCCCCGGCTGCGCGCTCACCACGGACCTCATAACCGGCTTCCCCGGCGAGAGCGAGGAGGAATTCGCCGAAACCCTGGCCTTCATACGCAGGTGCGGCTTCGCGGCCATGCACGTCTTCCCATACTCCCGCCGCCCCGGCACGGCGGCGGACAAGCTGCCCGGCCAGCTGACGCACGCCGTGAAGAACGCGCGCGCCCGCGCCGCGCACGCCGTGGCGCTGGAGATGCAGCGCGAATACCTCTCCGGCTGCGTCGGTTCGGTGCAGAGCGTGCTCTTCGAGACCGAGTCGGACGGGCGCTGCCGCGGGCACGCGCCGAACTATACCGAGGTGTGCGTCGAGGGCTCGGGCCTGCGCGGGCTTGTAAAAAACGTTAAAATATTGGCGGCATCGGGCGAAATGCTTGTTGGAGCTGTAGTTTGATTTTCAAGCCTCCATGAACTATAATTTATAATTAGCGTATAAAACCGATAGTATCGCAAGGATTTTTAGTAAAGGAGTAATTGAAAATGGCGGACAGGGTTTATAACTTTGCTGCCGGCCCGGCCGTGATGCCGGAGGCGGTGCTCAAGAAGGCTCAGGCAGAGCTGCTCAACTGGCATGGCTGCGGCATGAGCGTAATGGAGATGAGCCACCGCGGCAGTCAGTTCGCCGAGATACACGCCGAGGCCAAGGAGCGCTTCAAGAGGCTGCTCAAGGTGCCCGACACCCACGAGGTGCTCTTCCTCCAGGGCGGCGCCACGGCCCAGTTCGCGGCCGTGCCCCTGAACCTCATGGACGGCCGCGGCGCGAGCTACGCCGTCACGGGCAACTTCTCCGGCATCGCCGCGCGCGAGGCCGCCAAGTACGGCCCCGTCCACATCGCCTACGAGGGCAAGGATAACGGCTACTCGCATATCCCCACGCAGGACGAGCTCGACATTGGCCCGGAGAGCGCCTATTTCCACTTCTGCGCGAACAACACCATCTTCGGCACCGAATGGCACTACGTCCCGGAGACGGGGGTCCCGCTGGTGGCCGATATGTCCAGCGACATAATGAGCCGGCCCGTGGACGTGGGCAAGTTCGCCCTCATCTACGCCGGGGCGCAGAAAAACATCGCCCCCGCCGGCCTCACCGTCGTGATTATCGACAAGTCCTTCGCCGGCCGCGCGGCGGCGTCCACGCCCCAGATAATGGACTACGCCAAGATGATAGCCAAGGACTCCATGCTCAACACCCCGCCCTGCTGGTGCATATACATGCTCGGCCTGGTGCTTGAGTGGGTGGAGGAGCAGGGCGGCGTCGCCGAGATGGACCGCCGCAGGGCGGAACGCAGCTCCCTCGTCTACGAGGTGCTGGACAACTCCAGGATATTCAAGGCCCACGCCGAGCCGGCCTCCCGCAGTATGATGAACGTCACCTTCCGCACAGGGAGCGAGGAGCTCGACGCCGAGTTCGTCAAGGGCGCGGCCGCCCGCGGCCTCGTGAACGTCAAAGGCCACCGCCTTACCGGCGGTATGCGCGTCTCGCTCTACAACGCCATGCCCCTCGCCGGCGCGAAGGCCGTCGCGGAATATATGAAGGATTTTGAGGTGGAACACCATGTTTAAAATACGCACTATGAACGCCATCTCCCCCCTGGGGACGCAGATACTCGAAAAGCACGGCTGCGAGGTCGGCCAGCAGGTCGAAAACCCCGAGGCCCTGCTGATACGCTCCGCCGACCTGCACCACACCGAGTTCTGGCCCGAGCTGCTCTGCATTGGCCGCGCCGGGGCGGGCGTAAACAACATCCCCATCTCCGGCTGCTCCGAGAAGGGCATAGCCGTCTTCAACGCGCCGGGCGCGAACGCCGACGCGACGAAGGAAATGATTATCTTCGACATGCTGCTCGCCAGCCGCGACATGCTCGGCGCGATAGACTGGGTCAAGTCCATCGCCGGCAAGGGCGACGAGGTCCCCGCGCTGGTCGAGAAGGGCAAGAGCGCCTTCTCCGGCCCCGAGCTCTGCGGGAAGAGCCTCGGCGTGATCGGCCTGGGCGCGATAGGCTCCCTGGTGGCGAACCTCGCGCTGGAGTTCGGCATGACCGTGCGCGGCTTCGACCCCTATATCAGCGTGGAGAGCGCCTGGAGGCTCAGCCGCAACGTCATACACGTCGATTACGTCGACGAGATCTTCCGCGTGAGCGACTATATCAGCCTCAACGTGCCCTATAACGAGAGCACCCACCACATGATTGACGCCGAGGCCATCGCCTCCATGCGCCCGGGCGTGCGCATCATGAACGAGAGCCGCGCCGAGGTCGTGGACGACGACGCCATGATAGCCGCGCTCGAGAGCGGCCACGTCGGCAAATACGTCACCGACTTCCCGAACGCCAAGCTCATAGGCGTCAAGAACTGCATCACCCTGCCGCATCTGGGCGCCTGCACGCCCGAGAGCGAGGAGAAATGCGCCATCATGGCCGCGCAGGAGATTTACGACTACCTCAAGAACGGCAACATCAAGAACTCCGTGAACCTCCCGAACGCCAGCCTCGACCGCATGGGCGAGTGCCGCCTGTGCGTGATACACCGCAACGTGCCAAACAAGATCAACTCCATTCTCGACCTCATCTCCGCTCGGAATATCAACATCGAGCACATGATAAACAAGCCCCGCGGCGAGTACGCCTACACCATGATAGACCTCGCCGTGCGCCCCGACAGCGACATCGCCGCCGAGATAGCCAAAGACCCCGACGTCCTGCGCGTAAGGGTAATATAAGGCCCCGGCCACGGCCGGGACGGGACAAACCCACCAGCGCGGCCGCTGGTGGGTTTTCCTTTCGGCGCGGGCCTGCGCCGGACGCCGTCCCAGGGGCTTTTGCGGGCATGTGTTCACACATTGTTAATAGCGCAAACCGCGGAGATGTGCTAAAATATCGCTTATGAGAGCTATACGGAAGAAAAAGGTTATAGAGCCGGATTACCGCAGGGAGATCGAGGTCTTCGAGGCCAGGCCCGACCAGGGCCTGAGCACCCGTCAGGCGGAAGAGCGCGCGCGGGCGGGCTGGGACAACAAGCCGATAGAGCCGCCCGGCAAGACGGTGGGGCAGATTGTGCGCTCCAACGTCCTCACATACTTCAACATGCTCTTCTTCCTGCTCGCCCTGTGCGTCATCGTGGTGGGCCGCTGGCAGGAGGCCATGTTCCTGGGCGTCGTCTTCGCCAACATCGTGATAGGCATAGTCCAGGAGCTTAGGAGCAAGCGCACGCTCGACAAGCTCACGCTGCTGACCTCGCCCCGCGGCACGGTCGTGCGCGACGGGCGCGAGCGGACGGTGGAGACGCGAGAGCTGGTGCGCGACGACATTGTGGTCTTCTCCGCGGGCAGCCAGATTTACGCCGACGCGGTCGTAGTCTCCGGGGAGTGCTCGGCCAACGAGGCGCTGATAACCGGCGAGGCGGACGAGATTAAGAAGACGCCCGGCTCCGAGCTGCTTTCGGGCTCCTTCGTCGTCAGCGGCGAGTGCCGCGCGCGCCTGACGCGCGTGGGCGCGGACAGCTACGCCAACCGCCTGACCCTGGAGGCCAAGGCCTCCCGCCCGCCCCAGCAGAGCGAAATGATGCGCTCGCTCACCCGTCTGGTGCAGGTCATCGGCATAATTATCATCCCGCTCGGCGTACTCATGGGCGTAAAGGAGATAGCCTGGCTGGGCCGCAGCGTGCCCGACGGCGTGGTCGCCACGGTGGCGAGCCTCGTCGGCATGATCCCGGAGGGCCTCTACCTGCTGACCAGCCTGGCCCTTGTCGCCGGCGTCGTGCGCCTCGCGCAGAAGAAGACCCTTGTCCACGACATGGGCTGTATCGAGACGCTGGCGCGCGTGGACGTCCTGTGCGTCGACAAGACCGGCACGGTGACGGAGAACAAGATGACCGTCGAGGACGTCGTCGAGCTCTGCCCGGACCGCTATATAGAGAGCGACATACGCCTCATCATGGCCGACTACGTCGCCGCCATGAGCGCGGACAACGACACCATGGCCGCGCTGAGGAAATATTTCACCGGCGAGGTGCATCAGAAGGCCGAAAAGGCCCTGCCCTTCACCAGCGCGAAGAAATACGGCGGCGTGAGCTTCCACGCCGACGAAACCTACCTGCTCGGCGCGCCGGACGTACTGCTCGGCGAGCGCTATGAGCGCTACGCCTATAAGATAGACGCCTACTCCGCCAAGGGCTGCCGCGTGCTGCTGCTCGCGCTCTACGACGGCTCGCTGGACGACGAGCGCCCTACGGCGGAGCTGATGCCGCTCGCGCTGATACTCCTGGCCAACAAGATACGCCCCGAGGCGCCCGCTACCTTCAAATACTTCGCCGAGCAGGGCGTGGCCGTGAAGGTCATATCCGGCGACAACGCCCTGGCCGTCAGCGAGGTCGCAAAGCGCGCGGGTATAGCCGGCGCGGAGAAATACGTCGACGCGCGCACGCTGAAGACGGACGAGGACATAGCCGGGGCGATTGAGAACTACAACGTATTCGGCCGCGTTACCCCCGACCAGAAGCGCAAATTCGTCCGCGCGCTCAAGAGCCACGGCCACACGGTCGCCATGACCGGCGACGGCGTCAACGACGTGCTCGCGCTCAAGGAGGCCGACTGCTCCGTCGCCATGGCCAGCGGCTCTGACGCGGCCAGCCAGGTCAGCCATATAGTCCTGCTTGAGAACGACTTCGCCACCATGCCCAGCGTCGTGGCCGAGGGCCGCCGCGTTATAAACAACATAGAGCGCTCCGCGGCGCTGTACCTGACAAAGAATATATTCAGCTTCACCTTCGCGCTCGTTTCGCTGATATTCACCCTGCCCTTCCCGGTCACCAGCGCGCAGATGAGCCTTATATCCACCGTGACCATAGGCATACCCAGCTTTGTCATGGCGATGGAGCCAAACAGGAACCGCATAAAAGGGCGCTTCCTGCCGAACGTGATTTACCGCTCCGTCCCCGGCGGGCTCACGGACTTCCTGCTCATACTGGGCGTCGTGCTCTTCTGCACCGTCTTCAGCATAGGCGAGGCGATGATGGGCACCGTGTGCACCCTCGTGCTGAGCACGGTCGGCCTGCTCGTCGTCCACCGCATGTGCATACCCTACAACCTGCTGCACAAGGCGCTCATAATCACGCTGATCCTGGTTTTCGCCGGCTGTATTATCTTCGTGCCGGGGCTGTTCTCGCTCACGAACGTGGACGTCGGCGGCGCGCTAGTGCTGATAGTCTTCGTGCTGCTCGCCTGGCCGGCGCTCAAGGCCGTCACCATCGCCGAGGACAAACTTGTCTCCGCCGTGCGCGGCGTAAAAGCGCCCGGCAAGCACGCGGGCGGCACAAAGAAGCTCAGGCGCAAAAAATAAGCGCCCGGGATATGCTCCCGGACGCGGCCCGCTGTTTAAAACACTCCGCCTATGTCCACCGGGCCAGGCGGCACCTTCGCCCAGTCGAAGCCCTCGACAAGCTCCGCGGCCTTCACCGGCTCCACCCGGTCGATAAGCCCGAGCAGGTACGCGAGCCGGCCTATGAGCTCCTCCGGAGTATATGCCCGGCGCAGCTCGGCCATGTTGAGGTCGCCGTCGCGCTTTGAGAGCTTGCGCCCGTCCGGCGCCGTGAGCAGCGGCGCGTGGGCGTAATCCGGCGCGGGATACCCCAGCGTCTCTATGAGCCACTTCTGCCTGGGCGCGCTGGGGAGCAGGTCCGCCGCGCGCACCACGCGCGTGACGCCCATGAGCGCGTCGTCCACGCTCACGGCCAGCTGGTAGGCGTAAACGCCGTCGGAGCGGCGGACGATAAAGTCCCCGCCGCCACGCGCGAGGTTTTCCTTGTATTCCCCGTAGTGCCCGTCCAGGACGCTGACGTCCATGTCCGGGACGGCGGCCTTGTACGCGGGCGGGCGCGGGCCGTTCAGCCGCGCGGCGAGCTCCGCCCCGGCCAGGCCGCGGCAGCGGCAGGAGCCCGGCGCCTCCTCCCCGGGATGCGGCGCGCGGGCGGCCAGGCGCTCGGCGCGCGAGCACCAGCAGCGGTAAATAAGGCCGCGCCTCTGCAGCGCGGAGAAGGCTTCGGCGTAGAATTCCGTGCGCTCGCCCTGGGCGTAGCCCGCGTCCGCCGGCCAGCCCGCGTCCCAGCCGAGGCCGAGCCATCTGAGGTCGTCGGCCATGAGCCGGGCGTAATCCATATAGCTCCGCTCCGGGTCCAGGTCCTCGAGCCTGAAAATGAGCTCGCCGCCCAGATGCCGCAGGTCCAGCCAGGCCAGCAGCGAGCTGGCTATATTGCCCAGATGCAGCCGCCCGCTAGGGCTGGGCGCATAGCGGCCGCGTATAGTCTCCGACATTTGCATCACCGTAGATTCCTGATTGATATTGATATCATATCATATATCCCAGCAAGCCTCAAGGAGTGACCCGTTATCTTCCGCAAAGCCCTTAAAACGGCCGCCGGCTTCGTGCGCACGCACAAATACTGCTGGCTGCTATTATATTTCCCGGTTTACATCGTCTCGTTCTTCATCATAGAGCAGAACACGCCCACAAGCGGTTACTGGGTTACCGACCTGCCCATAGACGGCCGTATCCCCTTTGTCCCGGGCTTCGCCGTCTTCTATATAATCTGGTACCCCCTCTTCGCAATGGCCGGCATACCCGTGCTGCTCAAGGACGGCGCGGCGTTCAAGCGCTGGATGTACTACCTCATCATTACCCTCAGCGGCACCCTCGTCTTCGACGTGCTCGTGCCCAACGGCCAGCACCTGAGGCCCGCCAACGTGGAAATCGAAAGCCTCGGCACCTGGATAATGAGCATTATCTGGGCCGCGGACACGCCCACCAACGTCTTCCCCAGTATGCACGTCCTCGGCTGCCTTGGCGACATAGCCTGCTGCTTTGACTCCAAGGCCTTCAAGCCCTGGATGCGGGCGGTGGTAACCGTGCTGTGCGTGCTGTGCATGGCCAGCACCGTCCTTGTAAAGCAGCACGCCTTCCTGGACACCGTGGGCTCCATAGCCTTCGCCGCGCCCGTGCTGCTGATCATTTACCGGAAACGCATTTTCGGCGCGAAAAAGGCCGTTATCGAGGCGTAATCGCCCCGCAGGCCCTGCGGCGCGGCCGCAAAAAGCGCAATCTTGTTTTTCCCGGCGGCGCGCCCCGGGAAAATCCCCGCCCACGCGGCGGAGCGTGAAAAATCCCGCCGGCCTACCTGGCCGGCGGGATTTCTTTGCGCGGGCGGGGCGCAAGGCGCGGGTGCGTTTTATGCCTCCCCGCACAGGCGCTTTATGAGCTCCCAGCGCGCTCCGGCGGCGCTTTGCAGCGCGTCGAGGGCTTCGCCGTCGAGCTTGTCGAACTTGCCTATGCCCTTTACGAACTCGGCTATGCTGATAGGCTCGTGGTTTACATAACTCAGGCTATACTTCCCGCGCTCGCACTCCCAGAGCGGGAACATATTGCTCTGCACGGCCCGGCGGGCGACGGCTATGCTCTCGTCGGGCCTGAATCCCCAGCCCGTCGGGCATGGCGAGAAGACGTGGAGATAGGCGAAGCCGCGCTTGGAGCACTCGAGGCCGCGCTTTATCTTTCCGACAAAGTCCATCATATGGCTTGGGCTGGCGGTGGCGCAGTATTCTATGTTGTGCATGGCCATTATCAGGGGCAGGTACTTGGCGCCCTGCTCCTTGCCGTTTATCGCCTCGCCTGTGGGCGTAGTGGAGGTGCGCGAGCCGCGGCTGGTGGTGGAGGAGCGCTGGAAGCCGGTGTTCATGTAGCCCTCGTTGTCGTAGCAGACGTAGAGCATCTTCGTCCCGCGCTCCGCCGCGCCGGAGAGGCTCTGGAAGCCGCAGTCGGCGGTGGCCCCGTCGCCCGCCACGGCGACTATGTTGACGTCGCCGCGGCCACGGCGCTGGTACATCTCGCTCACGCCCGACATAAAGCTCGCCGTGTTGTCCAGCAGCGTTATGTGTATGGGCGCGGTGCAGCCGTTCTGGCGGCTCCAGCCGTCCACGCCCGCCCCGGCCATGCAGCCGGGCGGCACGGCGAAAACGCTGTTGTTCCCGGCCAGCTGCATGACGCGGCGGAGTATCAGCTCGCCTCCGCAGCCCTGGCAGGCGGAGGAGCCCGGCGTCATGACCTGCGGGAGCTTCTTTATGGTGTCAATATAGCTCATTATGTAAACCTCCCTCAGTCCGTCAGCCAGAGCGTGCCGTGCCGGCCCGCCGCGCGCCTCACGGCCTCGAGCCGCGCTATGACGGCGTGCATGTGGGCCATGGATATGTCCGCCCCGCCGAGGCCGCCTATGGCGGAAAAGCTGGCCTTGGCGTCCGCCGCCGGGAGGGCGGCGCGCACCTCGGCGTACATGGGCCCGGCGTCCCAGCCGAAGCTGACGGAGCGGTCTATAACCGCGAAGGCGGAGACGTTTTCAAGCGCGCCGGCGACGCGAAGCGCCGGGAAGGGGCGGGTGAAGCGCAGCTTTACGACGCCAACCCTCGCTCCGCGCTCCCTGGCCTCGTCCACGGCGTCCCGCGCCGCGCCCGTCATTCCGCCCACGGTGACTAGGGCCAGCTCCGCGTCCTCCATGCGGTATGTGTCTATCGCTCCGCCGTAGCCCCGGCCGAAGGCGGCGGCGAAGGCGGCGTCCACCTCGTCTATGACCTCGAGGGCGGAATTCATGCCCTCGAGATGGCCGCGGCGGTATTCCATGAGCAGCCCGCCCGGCGTCATGGGGTCGAGAGCCTGCGGCGTGCGCGGGTCGAGCTTTGCCGGGAGGCTGTACGGCGGCAGGAAGGCGTCCACCTCGGCCTGGGAGGGCGCTTCCACGCGCTCGACAAGGTGGCTGGAGTAGAAGCCGTCGTAGCAGATGTTGACGGGTATGAGCACGCGCTCGTCCTCGGCGAGCATATAGCCCTGGATAATCATGTCCAGTATCTCCTGGTTCGTCTCGCAGAAGCACTGTATCCAGCCGGCCTCGCGCACGCTCATGGCGTCCTGCTGGCCGGACCATATCGTCTCCGGCGAGGTCATCTCGCGCGTGGCGATGGCCATGACCATGGGCAGGCGCAGCGTGCTCATGCGGAAGTAGGGCTCGTACATGAGCGCGAGGCCCTGGGCGCTAGTGGCGGTGAAGACGCGCCCTCCCGCGGCGGCCGCGCCCTGCACCACGCTCATGGCGCTGTGCTCGCTCTCCACCTGTACCATGCGCGAGTCGAGCCCGCCGGAGTAGACCATTTCGGCCAGGCTCTCCACGACCGAGCTCTGCGGCGTTATGGGATAGGCGGCGATAAGGTCCGGGCGGCAGAGCGCCGCGCCGAGGGCGGCGCATTTGTTGCCGGTCAAAGCCAGGATTTTGCCCATCTCACTTCACCTCCGCTTCCATCGTTATGGCCCTCTTGGGGCACTCCGCGGCGCAGAGGCCGCAGCCCTTGCAGTAGTCGTAGGATATGAGTATCTGCCGCCCCTCGGCGTAAATGCTGCCCACAGGGCAGAAGCTCAGGCAGATGCCGCAGTTCACGCAGCGGTTCTTGTCCATGACCGGCCTGACCGTGCGCCAGGACGCGGTGTCCAGTATGTATATGCCCTGATTGCCCAGGGGCGTGACGTACTTCGCCATAAGCGCCCTCCTCAAATTATCCTGACCGCGCCGTAGGCCTCTTCGGCGGCCGCGCGGTTGCTCTCCCCGAATTCGGAGGCTATGTTCTCAAAAAGCGCCTCCCTGTCCACAAGCCCCGTCACCCGGGCGAAGGCCCCGAGCATGGCGGTATTGGGTATGCTCCGGCCTATCGCGCCCTGGGCTATGCGCGTGGCGTCCACCACGGCGGCGGTCCCGGCGCAGGCGGGGATGTCCAGCGCCTCCCGGCCGTGCGCGCTGTTCACAATCACCGTGCCGCCCTCCTTCAGCCCGGCGCAGGTGGCGGGCAGGGCGAGCAGCGTCTCGTCGAGCACTATGAGCACGTCCGGGGCGTAGACCTGGGTCTTGCGGCGTATCGGCTCTTCACTCAGGCGCAGGAAGCCGAAGACGGGCGAACCCTTGCGCTCCACCCCGAAGAAGGGGATGAACTGGCCGTAGTGCCCCGTCTCAACCGCGGTCTTCACAATCAGGTGGCTGGCCTTAACCAGCCCCTGCCCGCCGCGCCCGTGCAGGCGTATCTCTTGCATAAGCTCACACCTCTCATTTATACAAAATTGTCCCTAAAAATTTGTACATTCCTTCTGGCGAACTCCGCAGGGCTTGACGCGCCGGTATGTGTTCGCTATAATAACGCATAGTTCGTTTTAAGAACTCCTATAGCTCATAAATAACACAGGAACCCTGAAAAGTCAAGGAGGTCCCAGGCTATGGTCCAGGGCGGAACAAACGGAACGGCGGGGGCGCCGGGCTTGGAGCAGCAGTATATCCTCTCTTCCCTTGACAACGCCCTCGCGCTGCTGGAGCTCTTTTTCACGGAGGAGGAGCTTACGGCGGCGGAGGCGGCGCGCGAGCTGGGGGTCAGCCGCACGGCCTGCTTCCGCATCATGCGCACGCTGGAGGCCAGGGGCTTCCTGGAGCGCGCGGAGGGCGGCGCCTGCCGGCTTGGGATAAAGCTCCACTCGCTCGGCCTGCTGGCGCAGAACCGCATGGTGCTCTCGGGCCTGGTGCGCCCGTACCTGGAGCGCCTGGCCGCCGCCACAGGGGAGACGGCGCATCTGGCCATACCCGACGGGCCGTATCACGTCGTATTCGCCGACAAGGCCCTCGGCCGGCTCAACCTTAAAATGGACACCGTGCTGGGCGAGCGGCGCTGGGCGCATCAGACGGCCACGGGCAAAATGCTGCTGAGCCTCCGCCCGCGCGAGCAGTGGGAGAGCTACGCCGCCGCGGCGGACTTCGCCGCGCTGACCCCGAACGCCATAAGGTCGCCCGAAAAGCTCTTCGAGGAGCTGGAGCTCACCCGGTCAAGGGGCTGGGCGCTGGACAACGAGGAGGGCGAGGAGGGGCTGAGCTGCTTCGCCGTGCCTCTCGCCGACCGCTCCGGCGCGGCCATTGCGGCGATCAGCTGCTCCGGCCCCACGACGCGCATGGAGCGCCGCCGCGAACGCAGCCTGGAGCTGCTGCGCTCCGCCGCGGAGGAGATAAGCTCCCGGCGCCTCAGCTGAATATGCGCATCGCAAAACCCCGGAACGCAGTTCCGGGGTTTTCCCATATTTCACCTGGGCTCCAGCCGCTCCGGGCGGAGGGCCTCCGGGCGGAAGCGGAAATAGGCCAGGAGCGAGAGCGCGACGTTCAGGCTGTCCGCCGTGACCTGGGACCAGACCAGGCCCTGCATACCGAACAGCGAATTGAGTATGTATAGCATCGGGATATTGAAGCCCAGCCAGCGCATTATGCCAAGGGCCGTGGCCACCCCGCCCCTGCCGAGGGCCTGGAACAGGTATACGGTGAAGAAGCTAATGAACATGAGCGGCGTGGCGAGCACGCGCACGCGCAGGAAGGACGCCGCGAGGGCCGTCGTCTCCGGGTCGCCGATGAACACGCGGGCCAGCTCCGGCGCGAAGAGCTCGTAGAGCGCTATGCTCGCCGCCGCCACCGCCAGGCCCACGCCCAGGGACATGTGCACCGCGCCGCGCAGGCGCCCGCGGTTCCCAGCCGAATAGTTGTAGCCCACGAGCGGCATCATGCCCTGGCAAATGCCCACGCCGACGTTGAGCGGGAAGCGCTCCACCTTCAGGACTATGCCTATGGCCGCCAGCGCCAGGTTGCCGTAGGAGACCATGAGCTTGTCCAGGACTATGTAGTCCAGGTCGAAGAGGAAGGTCGTGACCGCGCTGGGCAGGCCGACGGTAAAGACGCCCTTCACGCTCTCCCGCCCCGGCATCCCCGCGCGCGGGCTGAAGGCGACTATGGAGCCCTTCCCGGAGCGCGCCACGACGGCGATAAAATACGCGCAGGAGATGAAGTTGGAAAGTCAGGTCGCCGCGCCCGCCCCGAACACCTCCAGCCCGTCCGGAAGCAGCACGAACATGAAGAGCGGGTCGAGCGCTATGTTCAGCACGCCGCCCAGCACTATGCCGAAGCCCGCGGCGTTGGAGCGGCCTACGCTCCTGAGCAGGTTTGACAGCACGTTCGAGAGCACCGTCGGCACGCCGCCCGCCACTATGACGCAAAGCGCGTACTGCCGCGCGTACTCATAGGTGTCCCCGTCGGCGCCGAGCAGCCGCAGGACCGGGCGCATAAACGCGCCCATGGCCAGCGCAAAAAGCGCGGACAGGGCTATGCCGAGGTAGATGGAAAAGGTCCCGACGCGCCTCGCCTCGTCCTCCCTGCCCTTGCCCAGCAGCAGCGAGACTATTGAGCCGCCACCCGCCCCGGCGAGGCCAGCCAGACAAATGGTGACGTTGAAGACAGGCAGCACCAGGCTCGTGGCCGCCACCATATACGGGTTCTGGGTCTGGCCGACATAAAAGGTGTCGGCCATATTGTATATAAGCACTATCAGCTGGCTGACCACCGAGGGCAGTATCATTATCCGCAGCGCCCTGGGTATGGGCTCTCTCCGGAACACATCCTCCCTTGAAGGCCGGCCCACATATCTGCTCACAGCTCCCCACCAGGCTTTCCAAAAGTCGCCCGCCGCGCCCGCGGCGGGATTTTTTATTATAGCTTATAGCAAAAACCGCGGGATTACAAGGAAAAACGACTCCGCCCGCGCGCCGGTACGCAAAGTGTCCGCCCCGAATTTAAGGAAATATATAATACCGCTTTTTTAATCATGTGATAACAATAGTATTACTGATTATAATAGGCTCGCATACAGTTACGCCCGGATTTTATCCTTTTGCGCCCGTGTCAGAACATCCCACAAGAGTTTTTTGCTGGGTTTGTGCCTCTAATATTTTGGTAAACAATTAACAATTAAGTCGTAATATCGGTAAAACTGCCTGGATTATTTGTTAAGAAGTACAAAAACGCTCCGGCCAAATTTACACTTTACACAATAAAAGCGAACTCGCGCAAATTATGTTGAAATGCGCGAAATAGTATGATAGCATGTAATCACCTGTAGTACAGGTATACTCAAATAAAGGAGGCGAAAAGATGGGACAAAAGTCTGACGGCGCAAGAAAAGGCTGGTTGACCACTTTCTGCGTAGGCAACGTGGGCTACGAGCTTATGTACGAGTTCTACAAAAACTTCGAGAACTTTTTCCTGACGGAAATTTGCGCCTTTAGTACCGCAGTCACCACAGGCATCACAACCGCCATGAACGCGTTCAAGGTTTTCCTGACGCCGGCGGTTGGCGTTACCATCGACAAGGATCCGTTTAAAGCGAGGGACAAGCACACGCCCTGGATTATCGGGATGCCGGTTTTCCTCGGCCTGGCATTCATCCTAATGGCATGGGGCGCCTGGAAGGGCGGCGGCGGGACGGTATTCGTCCTCCTTATGTACATCATCTTCCAGACCTTCGCCCCCTTCCTCTCCAACGGCTACCGTAGCGCGATACCCTCGATGGCCAAGAACTCGAACGAAGCGAGCTTCCTGGCGGCGGGCGTCAACACGGGCTCGAACATCGGCCGCGTGCTTGCGGGCATTATAGCCCCCGTCATAATGGTCAAGATGTCCGCCGACGGCATAAACGAGGACGCCCAGGGCTTCTTCTGGGCCGTCGTCGTCAGCACAATACTCGCGGTCATTGTCTATTGGATTTCCGCCTACGCGGTCAAGAAGACCATCCGTCCCGACCGCATCCGCAGCGCCCGCCAGGCCGTGGGCGACGCGGCCGGCAGGGCGAAGAGCAGCGCGCTCACTATAGGCGACATTTTCAAGCAGGTGTTCACGGATAAGAACATAATGATCCCCTTCCTCTTCGGCGTGTTCCTTATCTTCCGCACCTTCGTCGTCGCCCCCACCGCCCCCTACTACTACAGCTACGTCGTGGGCGACATGCTGCAGTACGCCACCTTCTCCACCGCGACCAACGTCGCCGGCGTCATCGCAGTCATCGTCGGGCCCCTGTTCCTCGTCAAGGTCGCCAAGAACAACCTCAAGGCCACGATGCTCCTCTTCACCGCCTGCTGCATCGCCACCCACCTGGCCCTGCTGGTCGTCGGCCACGACCAGAACTGGTTCCTCATAACCATGACCCTCGGCAACTTCTTCTACCAGTGCTGCTCGGTCCTCATCTTCACCGCGTTCGTCAACGCCGTCGACGTCTCCGAGCTGCGCCAGAGGAAGCTGGGCAAGAAGGACGTCGCCTCCGGCACCGCAATGAGCCTCCACTGGACCGCCGTCATGGTCGCGCAGGTCCTGGGCGTCTTCGTCCGCAACATCGGCCTGTCCCTGGCCGGCTACCAGGGTGCCGACACCGTCGCCACCGCCCAGTTCGCCGACGGGCTCATCAAGATGTACGCATATGTCCCCACCATCTTCCTCGTACTCGCCTTCATCACCGTCTGCTTCTACAACCTCACGCCCGAGTACATGAAGCAGGTCCACGCCGAGCTCGACCCCCTGCGCGAGGCGGACGCGGCGGAAATGCTGAAGGATAAGTAATCCGAAAAGTTAAACGCGGCGCGGCCGCGTAAGCGGATCGAGCCTCAATAGTACCGGGCCCTGCGCGGGGCCCGGCCCGGAAAACGCAAACTATCGCCCGTGTTCTCCCTCCGGTCACGCCGCGACCGGACGCGGCGCCGCTGCACGGAGGGCGGACCGGACGCAATGGACCCAGGGCGCGCGGCGCGCCGCCGCGCTGGACGCACTGACGCCTGGCCCGGCCGCGCATCGCGCGGCCGGGGGCCGCCGGATGACACAAGCGGCCTTGTCCAGCGCCCCGGCCGGCGCGCGGCCGGCCCAAAACATCAGCAAGAAATAGGAGGATACCAAATGAGCAGAAAAGCGCAGGCAAACAGACTTTTATGCAAGGGCTGCGGCTATTGCGTCGACGCCTGCCCCAAAAAGGCGATCTCCCTGAGCAAGGAGTTCAACCCGGCAGGCTACAACTTTGCCGTAGTCGACGAGCAGCTCTGCATCGGCTGCGGCACATGTTACACGATGTGTCCGGACTACGTCTACACTATTGTTGAGGAGTGAGGAACAGGTATGGCAAAGGAACTTATGAAAGGCAACGTGGCGGTAGCCGAAGCCGCAATGCGCGGCGGCTGTGATTTCTTCGCCGGCTACCCCATAACCCCCTCCACAGAGACGCTGGAGTATTTATCCCACCGCTTCCCGGAGCTGGGCATGAAGACCCGTTTTATCCAATCCGAAAACGAGATATCGGCCATGAACATGGTCATGGGCGCGGCCTCCGCCGGCGCGAGGGCCATGACGGCCTCCTCCGGCCCGGGCATAAGCCTCAAGGCCGAGGGCATGAGCTACGCCGCCCACTACGACATCCCCTTCGTCGTGCTGAACGTCCAGCGCTGGGGCACCGGCCTCGGCAGCCTGAAGTCCGGCCAGGCCGACTACTACCGCGACTGCAAGGGCGGCGGACACGGCGACTACCACAACGTGGTCTTCGCCCCGAGCAGCATCCAGGAGATGGTCGACGACGCCTACGAGGCCTGGGATATCGCCGAGAAATACCGCGTCGGCGTCACCCTATTCTCCGAGGCCGTCCTGGGCCAGATGATGGAGAACGTGGAGCTCCCGCCCTTCAAGAAACGCGAGGGCGAGCTCGACTGGGGCATAGACGGCACCGGCACGAAGGGCATGAAATACCTCGGCGGCGACGGCCCGGAGGTCGTGGAGCACGAGGTCGAAAAGTACGGCCGCATAATGGAAGAGATGCAGCGCTGGGAGTCCTACAGGACCGAGGACGCCGACTATGTGTTCGTGGCCTTCGGCCTGCCCGCCCGCGTCTGCCTCGACGCCGTCAACAAGCTCAGGGCCGAGGGCGTCAAGGCCGGCCTCCTGAGGCCGAAGATACTCTGGCCGTACCCGTGGAAGGGCTTTGAGGAGCTAAGGGCCGCCAACCCGAACGTCAAGGGCTTCATCTCCGTCGAGATGAACGACCTGGGCCAGATGGTTGACGACGTGGCCCTCGCCGCGAAGAAGGCGGGCTATTTCGTGCCCACCTGGTGCTACGCCTGCGGCGGCGGCGTCCCGAGCGTCAAGTCCGTGCTCTCTGTTTTTGAAGATATCAAGTCCGGCGCGCTGAAGGAGAGGTACTAATGGAAGTTGTCAAGAAAAAACCGGCAAGGCTTGGCCAGCACGGCCTGTGCCCCGGCTGCGGCCACGGCATAGTCCTGCGTCTTATAGAAGAAGTTATCGACGAGCTCGGCCAGACTAACAATCAGATAGTCGTCATGGGCGTCGGCTGCATCTGCACCGCGACGCGCGCGCTGCAATTCGACCGCTTCCAGGCGGCCCACGGCCGCGCCACCTCCACGGCCGAGGCCATAAAGCGCGTCAGGCCCGACGTCACGGTCTTCACCTACCAGGGCGACGGCGACGCCTACACCATAGGCATAGCCGAGAGCCTCAACGCGGCCTACCGCAACGAGAATATCACCATGATAGCCATCAACAACACCAACTTCGGCATGACCGGCGGCCAGATGAGCTGGACCACCCTGCCCGGCCAGCACACCGAGACGAGCGTAGACGGCCGCGACTGCGCGCTCACCGGTATGCCCTTCCACTTCCCGGAGATGGTGGCGCAGTCCAAGGGCTTCCACGTCGCCTACTCAGCCCGCGGCACGGTTATCGACCCGAAGACCATCAACCAGACCAAGCGCATGATTAAAGACGCCTTCGAGGCCCAGCTCAACGGCGAGGGCTTCTCCGTCGTCGAGGTGCTCAGCGCCTGCCCGACCAACTGGCACATGACCCCGCAGCAGTGCCAGGAGCGCATCGCCCAGTCGGTGGAGGCGGAGTATCCCATCGGCGTGTTCAAAGCCAGGGATTGAGGAGGACAGAGAATGAAAGAAATCATTTTCGCAGGATTTGGTGGACAGGGCGTCCTGACCGGCGGCCTTATCCTCGCCTACATGGCGACCGGTAAGGACCTCGAAGCCGTGTGGCTGCCCTCTTACGGCCCTTCAATGCGCGGCGGCAAGGCCAACAGCACCGTCAAGTACGGCGAGACCCCCGACGAGCGCATAGGCAGCCCCGCCATGGAGGACGCCGACATACTCATCGCCATGAACGAGCCCGCGCTCGACTTCATATCTTTCTGCAAGCCCGACGCCAAGGTGTTCGTCAACGCGAACGCCGTGCGCAGCGACCTCGAATACCCCGAGGGCGTGGACGTCACCTACGTCGACGCCGTGGAGCTCGCCGCCGAGGCCAACAACGTCAAGGGCCAGAACCTGGTCATGCTAGGCGCGGTCATGAAGAAATGCGGCCTGTTCGACATCGAGTACACCGAGCAGCGCATGTGCAAGTTCTTTGCCGACAAGGGCAAGGGCAAATTCAACGAGGCTAACGTCGCCGCCCTCAGGAAGGGTTACGACGCTGTCTGACACAACCCGGACCGCCCGGCGCCGGCCGCCGGGCGGCCACTTATTAAAGAGCCGGCATTTTAATATTACCCCGGGAAATACATGCATCTTTGACTCCTTTAGAGGATATCTGTCTCGCTGCAAAAGGATTTTCCCTAGCGCATTATAAAGAACACTTTAAATGGAGGTAAAACAGATGAAGGTCGTATTCTTCCTCTTGATCATCGTGCTTATCTCCGTGTCCTTTATACTTTCCAAAAAGCTCAAAGACGGCACGGATTTCCTCGTCCCCAAGGGCGGCATACCCTACATCATCGTGGCCTTCACCATGGCCGCGACGCAGTTTGGCAGCAGTATGATGATTGGCGGCGTACAGCAGGCGCAGCAGCAGCCCCTGGGAGAGGGCTTCTGGCCGGCGGCCTACACCATCCTGGCGGCCTCCGCCTCCTGCTTCCTCAACATGCTTGTGGCGCCCAAGTTCAGGTCCTACGGGGGCTCGGTTACCCCACCCGATTTTATTGAAACAAGATACGGGCGCAGCCGCTTTATGCGCGCCTACCATTCCGTGGCCTATATCTGCTCCATCACCGCCGTGCTGGTCTCGCAGTTCGTCGGCTTCGCGGGCATGGGCGTGGCCGTCGGCTTCTCGTACGAGTTCTCGATTATCCTCTGCGCGCTGGTCGTGTTCCTGCTCGCCGCCGGCTCCGGCATGCTCGGCGTGGCGGTGACGGACATGATACAGTACGCTTTGATAATGATACTGCTTTTCATAAGCATGTATTTCACCTCCGGCGTGCTGGCGGAGAACGGCGTCCCCCTCAAGGAGGTCATATCCGCGCCGTTCTTCCCCTCGGACGCCCAGGTGGAGAAATTCTTCTACACCGCGTTCCCTATGCTCATAGGGAACCTCTTCAGTTATGAGTACTTCATGCGCTTCATGTCCTGCAAGGGCATAAAGGAGGCCCGGAGGGCCTCCGCCACGGCCGGCATAGTCCTGGCCGTGACGGCCGTCCCCGTGGCGCTGATCGGCGAGATAGCCAACCGCTTCTACCGCGGCGTCCCGTCCGAGTCCGTCTTCGGCACCGTCGTAACGGCCGAGCTGCCGCCGGTCGTGAGCATGCTTATCATCCTCGCCGTGCTCATGGCCGTGCTCACCAGCGCCGACTCGCTGCTGACGAGCATTTCCGGCATGGTGGCGCGCGACATCTACGGCGGGCTCTTCCACTACGGCAAAAGCGCGCATGAGGTCCCGCACACGAAGGGCGTGGCGAAGGCTACTATGGCCGCTTTCACGGTCATTGCCTCCCTGTTCGCCCTGTTCTACAAGCAGATACTGGAGATAACCTTCTTCTTTTCGCCCCTCACCAGCGGCACTATGTTCGCGCCGATGATAGTCGGGCTGTTCTGGAAGGGCGCGTCCCGCCGCGGCGCGATCATCTCCGTCATATGCGGCGCAGCCTCCGGCATACTGCACGTCACGGGCGTTTTGACGCTCTTTGACCGCGTCGCCGGCCCGGCGCTCATAGGCACGGCAGCCATCATCATAGGCAGCCTGGCGTTCCCCGACAAGAAGGGCAGGCTCGAAGGGAGAAAGATGTGAAAAACTGGTGGTTCTATGTCCTTGTGGTCGTGGCCTTCGTAGCTCTCACATATTTTATGAGCATACGGCCGCACAACAAGTCGACTCTCGAGAAGTTCCGCAAGAACTCCAAGCTGAAAGTGGGCGACAGGATAATGACGATAGGCGGCTTCTACGCCGTTATCGCCGAAAAGAACGAGGTCGATTACATCATCGAGCTTGAGCCCGACGGGACGCGCATGAGGATAAGCCCCGAGGCCGTAGCCGTATACCCCGAGGACATCGCGCGCTCCGAGGCGCTGCAAAAGGAAATGAACTCAAAACTGGAAAAGTACAAATGACCCCCGGCGGGGCGAGCCCCGCCGCCGGCCGAAAGGAAAAAAGATGAAGGATAGCTGGAAAATACTCTGCATAAACCCGGGCTCTACGAGCACTAAGCTGGCGCTGTTCGACAACGACGTCAAGCTGGATGAGACTAATATTGAGCATAGCAGCGACGAGATCGCCAAATTTGACGGCATCATTTCCCAGCTGCCGATGCGTAAAGCCGCTATATATGAATACCTGGACAAGATGGGCGTCGCGCCCAGGGACATAGACGCCATAGCCGCCCGCGGCTGCCCTGGCGGGCACCGCTACCACGGCGGCGCCTACGCTATTGACCAGGACATGGTCGGCGAGTGCCTGAAGCCCGCCAACGCCGTACACCCCATGTGCCTCGCGCCCATAATCTCCTACGAGTGGGTGCGGGACTTCCACATCCCCGCCTACTGCTACGACGTCGTCATGACCGACGAGCTGGACGAGATCGCGCGCGTCACAAGCCTGCCCTGGCTGAAGCGGCGGCCCTCGATGCACATGCTCAACACGCGGGCCGTGGCCAGGGAGGTCGCCGCGGGCATGGGGAAGAAGTATGAGGAAGTCAATTTCATAATGTGCCATCTCGGCGGCGGATGCAGCGTCAGTATGCACAACCACGGCCGCGTCACGGACATGGTCCCCTCCGGGGAGGGCACCTTCACCCCATCCCGCGCCGGCATGTTCCAGACCTACGACATGATAAGGCTCTGCTTCTCCGGCAAATATACCGCCCAGTCCCTGCGCGACCTGTTCCAGGACCACAGCGGCCTCGTCGCCTACCTCGGCACGAGCGACTGCCGGGCCGTGGAGCAGATGATAGCGGACGGCAACGAGACGGCGAAGCTCGTGTACGACGCCTTCGCCTACAACATAGCCAAGGACGTGGGCAAGATGGCCGTCACCACGAACGGCGAGGTGGACAGGATAGTGCTGACCGGCGGCATAGCCTATTCAGAAATGCTGACCGGGATGGTCGCAAAGCGCGTCGGGTTCATCGCGCCCGTGGTCGTAAGGCCAGGTGCGATAGAGATGGAGGCCCTCGCCTCCGGCATACTCCGCGTGCTGAGGGGCGAGGAGCAGGCGCACACCTTTGCCGAGGAGTATTGAGCCGCCCGGAACGGCGGCCACGACGAAAGACGCTGAAAGGATGACCTATGAAGACTTTAGTAATGCTGTCCAACCACCATGTCCACCTCACGGAAGAGGACGCGAAAATACTGTTCGGCGAAAAGGGCATCACCTTTAACCGCTACCTGGCCGGCGACAGCGGCCCCTGGGCCTCCAACGAGTTCGTCGAGGTGCGCGGCCCCAAGGGTTCCCTCAGCAAGTTCCGCGTGCTGGGCCCCACGCGCGGCTACACGCAGTGCGAGGTGCTGAAGGCCGACTGCTTCAAGCTGGGCATAGACCCGCCGGTGCGCAACTCCGGCCAGCTCGAGGGCGCGGCCGAGCTGACGCTTGCCGGCCCCTGCGGCTCCGTCACCCGCAACTGCGGCATCATCGCCTGGAGGCACATACATGTGGACAAGGCCACGCTTGCCGGACTCGGCCTGGAGTATTATAATAGCCGCGTAAGCGTCAAGACCGGGGGCGTAAGGGCCTGCGTCCTGGAAAACGTCACCCTGGTGCCCGGCGCGCCCGGCCTGCTCATGCACATAGACACCGAGGAGGGCAACGCCGCCGGCTGCAAGAACGGCGATATGCTGGAAATCGTATTTTAAGCCCGGCGCGCCGGGCATATGAAAGAGGAGGTATAATATGGTATCACCAATGCTGCTCGCCAGCAAGGGGAAGCGCTCCCCCATACGCGACCTGGCCGAATTCGGGGCCGCGCAGGCTGCCATCGTCGGCAAGGAGAACGTCTTTGACTTCAGCCTGGGCAACCCCAGCACCCCCGCACCTCCCGAGGTCAACGAGTCCATACGCTGGCTGGTCGACAACGTAGACCCGGTCGAGCTGCACGGCTATTCGAGCAACATGGGCCTGGACAGCTGCCGCGAGGCCATAGCGCAGTCGCTCAACCGCCGTTTTGGCCGCCAGCTCACCAAGAACAACATAATGCTGGTCACCGGCGCGAGCATGGCCCTGAACATCATCAGCTTCGCGCTCAACATCGACAAGGACAGCGAGCTTATAGCCATCGCCCCCTTCTTCCCCGCCTACCGCCAGGCGGCCGTCGCCGGCGGGAACAAGCTGGTGGTCGTCCCGCCCGACACGGAGCACTTCCAGATAGATTTCGAGGCCCTGGAGGGGCTTATCAACGAACACACCCAGGGCATAATCATAAACTCCCCCAACAACCCGGCCGGCACCATTTACAGCGAGGCCACGCTCCAGCGCCTCGCGGACCTGCTCACGCGCAAGAGCGGGGAGTACGGCCACGCCATCTACATCATCTGCGACGAGCCCTACAGGGAGCTGGTCTACACGGACGAGATCGTGCCCTATGTGCCCGCCATATATAAGAACACGATAATCTGCTACTCCTACAGCAAATCCCTCTCCCTCGCCGGCGAGCGCATAGGCTACGTCGCCACCGACAACGACATAGACGATTTCGACGAGGTCTGGATGGCGCTCAAGGGCGCCGCGGGCTACGCGGCCAACGTCTGCGCGCCCGTGCTGTTCCAGATGGTCGTGGAGCGCTGCGTCGACGTCCAGCCCAACACGGAGGACTACGTCTACAACCGCAACCTGCTCCTGGACGCCTTCTCCAGGATCGGCTACCGCTTCGCCCCGCCGAGCGGCGCGTTCTACCTCTTCTTCGAGGCCCCCTTCGGCCTGAGCGGCGCGGAGTTCTCCGACCTTGCGAAGAAGTACAACGTCCTCGTCGTCCCCGCCGGCGGCTTCGGCTGCCCGGACTGGCTGCGCCTGAGCTTCTGCGTCTCGCGCCAGACGGTTGAAAATTCCCTGCCCTTCTTCGAGAAGCTCTATGAGGAGGCTAGGGAGCTCGCTGCCTCCAGGGCCTGAACAGGGGAACGGGAAAAAGAGATAACGCAAAGGCTCCTCCCCGGCGCGCCGGGGAGGAGCCAGCTTTTTAATTGTGCCTTTTCATCCGGCCGACGGGCGCGCCGCTTCCACAAGGCCCGCGAAATCCGTGCCGGGCGGCACGACCGAGAGCTCGACGGCAAGGCCCAGCAGCTCGCTTTGCAGCGCCTCGCTCACCTCTATGCCCTCGCTGCGGTTCTTTTCAAAGAGCCGGTACTCGATTTCGCCCGGGAGGAAAATCTCCTTCACGCCCTCGGCGGGGCGGCTTTGCTTCATCATGCGGGCGTATTCGTCGGCGCGCCGCTTGAAGTCGGCGATGGGCATGAAATGCGCGGGGTCGATCATTATCATGCAGAAGCCTGTGTTTTCGCTCTCCCTCTTCATGGCGGAGCCTATCTCGCGCCCGAAGCCCGCGCCGGAGAGCACGCCGCTGACTATATCCACCATAACCGCCAGGCCGTAGCCCTTGTGCCCGCCTATGGGCAGCACGGTATAGGCCTTGGCCGGGTCGGAGGTCGGGCGGCCATGCGCGTCGTTTGCCCAGCCCGCGGGGAGCTCCCTGCCCTCCCGCTCGTAGGCCTTTATCTTGCCCATGGCCACGCCCGAGGTGGATATGTCCATGACTATGGGGTACTCCTCGTCCGTGGGCACGCCGACGACGATGGGGTTGGTGCCGATCAGCCTCTCGGCGCCGCCGAAGGGGGCCATCGAGAGGTAGGTGTTGCAGCAGACCAGGGCTATCACGTCGTTCTCGGCGGCCCGCCAGCCGTAGTAGGAGGCGCAGCCTATGTTGGAGCTGCGCCTGCCCGTGCAGATGGCTATGCCCTGCGCCCGGGCCTTGGGCAGCAGCATATCGAAGGCGCGGTTGACGGTGACTACGCCGAGCGCGTTGTCGCAGTCGAGCTCCAGGACGGCGGGCCCGTCTTTTATCACCTTTACCTGCGGCCTGGGGTTATAGGCGCCGCCCCTGAACAGGCGCAGATAGCCCGTAAGGCGCGATATACCGTGCGAATATACGCCGGTAAAATCCGAGTGGGTGACGACCGAGCCGGCAATGTCCGCGTCCTCCCCAGGCATACCGCAGGCGCGCAGCAGCGTCCGGGCGAGGCGCAGCTCGTCTTCGTAGCTTATCTTGTACATATGGTACCTCCATTGCTGATTTCCCCGTGAAAAGCGGGACCTCAAGGCCGGTTTTACGCCGGCCTTGAGGAATCCTCCGAAAACTTGTGGGCGCGCTCCTCGCCCCGCAGCACGCGCAGCACTCCCCCTGCCAGGGCGTCCATCTCCTTCGCGCCAGGCTTGATGACGACGGGGGCGATGAACTGCACGAGGTCTATTATCATCCCCGTGAGCATTTTGGAGTGGGCGATGCCGCCGGTCAGGACTATGCGGTCCACTTTGCCGCCGGTTGTGACGGCCATCATTCCTATGTCCTTTGCGATGTTGTACGCGAAGGCCTCATAGACCAGCTTCGCCTTCGCGTCGCCGCGCGCGATCATGGCCTCCACCTCGCGGCAGTCGTTGGTGCCGAGGTGGGCCAGGAGGCCGCCGCGTCCCTGCAGCAGGTCGCGCAGGCTCTTTTCCGTGTGCCGCCCGGAAAAGCACAGCTTGATGAGCGAGCGGTTGGACAGCCTGCCCGCCCGGGAGGGCGTGAAGGAGCCCTCGCCGGAGGGGACCATGTCCGTGATACGGCCGCGCTCGTGCATACTGACGCTGCAGCCCCCGCCCAGGTGGCACATTATCAGGTTGACCTGTTCGTAGTTCAGGCCGAGCTCGGCGGCCACCTCCCGCGCCACAGCCTTCGTGTTGAGCGTGTGAGCGGAGGCCAGGCGCTTTATTTTAGGCAGGCCCGTGACGCGCGCCACGTCCTTGAGCTCGTCGACCATTACCACGTCGTAGTTATAGGCGGGCGTGCCGTAATCGCGCACCCATTCGTAGGCTATTACCGGTGCGAGGCACATGGGGTTCACGGCGTAGGCCGGCTGAAGGCAGGCGGCCATCATATCGGCGTCTATCTCATAGGCCCCGGCCTGGTAGCTCCGCCCCGCCGGGCAGCCCCTGGCGGCGATCGCGTCTATTTCCGAGGGCTTCACGCCGCGGCCGGCGAGATATTGGTACACCGTGGCTTTGCGCATGGGCAGCTGGCTTATTATATCCGGGTATTTCCTGATTTCGCTTGCAGGGTGCTCTATATTGGCCTCGTCAAGTTTGGCCTCGTCGCGGAAGAGGGCCAGCTTGGTCGACGTAGACCCCGGGTTGATACAGAGTATGGTGTAGTGTCTGTCCATGCGGCTCTCCCTTCAGCATGGAGGCGGGGATATTACGGACGTATTGTGCCCGGCCTCCCAGGAAACCGTGCTGTTCTCGCCGTGCCCACAGTATAGCACGGTGTCCGGCGGAAGGGTAAGCACTTTTTCGCGCACGCTCGCCGCGGCCAGGGCCGCGTCGGCCCCGGGCAGGTCCAGCCGGCCCGTCGTGCCGCGCAGCACCGTGTCCCCGCAGAAGAGGGCGCCGGGTATATACACGGATATCTCCCCCGGCGTGTGCCCCGGCGTGTGCAGCGTCCTCAGCCTGTGCCCGCCCAGGGCGAGCTCAGAGCCGTCTTCGAGGAAGACGTCCACATCGAAGGGCTCGATGTCGCCAATCCCGACAAAGCGCGTCGCGTTCTGCTCAGGGTCGTCCTTGAGGCCCAGGTCGCCGCGGTGCATACACACCCGCGCCCCCGTCGCGCGCCTGAGCTCCGCCGTACTCATCGTGTGGTCGAAGTGGCCGTGGGTCAGGATTATATATCTGAGCTTCGCCCCCAGCCGCGCGAGCCCGGCGAGGACTTCGCCGGACCCGCCGCCGGGGTCGATAACCGCCGCCTCGCCGCTCCCCGGGTCAAAGAGCAGGAAACAGTTTACATGCACCATTGCGGAGAGCACGTTGAGCTGCGTGATACCGAGCGCGCCCATTTCAGAACTGCTTGTCGTAGTTGGATTCGATTATTTTCACGAGGGCGGTGATCATGCGGTTGTACGGCGTGGGTATGCCGTACTTGTCGCCCAGCCTGGCCACGGCCCCGTTTATGAAATCGATCTCCGTCTTGTGGTGGTTCTTCATGTCCTGCGCGGTAGAGGGCAGGTGGTTGTACATCTTGCTGGTCTCTTCCGTCCTGGTGCCGGTGTCGAAGAGCGGGAGCGTGATGCCCTGCGCCGCGGCCACGGCCGCCGTCTCATAGAAGAGCGCGACTTCGACGGGCTTGGTGTATTCGCAGTTGGTGTAGGGGCCGAGCGCCAGGCGGGTGACGCCGCAGATGGCGTTGCCGGAGGCGTTCTTGGCGAGCTTCCACCAGACGATGCGGTTGACCTCGCTCTTGCTCGCGGCGTAGAAGTTAAGGCCCTGGGAGCGCATAATCGCCTCGAACTCCTTCATAAAAGCGTCGGGCTCCTCAAAGCCGTGCGGGCCGAAGTGCGACTCCGCGTTGGGGTTGACAAGGGTCTTGACCTTGCCTGGGCCGAGGACGGTGCCGCCGTAGGGCATGATGCCGAACATGATCTTTTCCGGCGCAAAATATTTCTCTATGACCTCGACGTTGCCGAGGCCGTTTTGCAGCGTCATGCAGTAGGTGTGCCCGTCGGCGAGGCACATGGCGGCGCTGAGCGCCTGCTCGGTGACCTGGCCCATGACGAGGATGATGATGAGGTCCATCTTCTCCCCTATTTCGGCGGCCGAGGTGAAGGCCTTGCACTTTACGTTGAAGGGAGGGTCCTCGTTGTTGTAGATTGTCAGCCCGTCCTGGTTTATGGCGTCCACATGCTCCTTCCAGGTGTCGACGAGGTAACATTCCGCCCCGCCGCGCGTGGCGAAGCCCGCCACGAGGCTGCCCATCCTTCCGGCGCCCAAAATTGCTATCTTCATGTTTTTTCCTCCTTGTATTTTGAATTGATTCTTACTTGCTTTGTTCGGCGGAGGCCTTGCGCAGCGGTTCAAGCTCGGCGTGTACCTTCTCCATGGTCTTCGGGTCGAGGGAGTAGAAGAACACGGCGACGAGGCCGACGGCGAGGAAGCCGGCGGGCCACAGTGCGAACATGTTCACGAGCCCGGTCGTGAGCTCGGCGGAAGCCACGGTCTCGGAGCCGACGTAGCCGGCCTGGGCGAGGGCGACGTTGCGCACCGCGCCGCCGAGCACCTGCGCCACCATGACGGCGGTGAAGTGCAGGCTCATGGCCGTACCGGAGGCGACCTCGGTCTTGCCCGCCCTGCGCTCGCGCAGCTCGGAGAAGTCGACGGCGTCGACGAACATGGAGAACAGGATTATGCAGGTGACCTGGTAGAAGAACTGCGCCACGGTCATGGCGGCGAGGAACGCGGTGGGGTTGGCGCCTATGAGCATCAGGCTAAGATGGGAGATTATCTGCAGCACGATGGCGCACAGGCATATCTTCTTCGGGCTCTTGAACAGCTTTACGAAGATGGGGCCGCAGAAGGTGCCCACAATGCCGGCGATATTCGTCGCCGTGGAGAAGGTCGCGTACTGGAGCATGTCCCCGACGACGTAGGTGTAGTAGTACGGCGCGGTGGGCGCGACTACGAAGTTCCGGAAGAACACGGCAAGGCCGATAGCGAAGGGCACCATGATGTTCTTGTCCGTAAACACCTGCTTCATCATTGCGCCGAAGGACAGGGATTTCTTCTTGAGCTCGCGCCCAGCGGCCTTGGCCACCTGGTCCGGGCGTATCGTCTTCTTGACGCCCAGGGCGCTTATCCAGTAGACCAGGATGGTGAGCGCCGTGCTTATCACAACGGCCCAGAAGAAGCCCTGGGCGTCCTGTTCCTGCCCGTTGGCCGACATCTTGACCATTATGAACGGGACGATTATGCCGGTGAGCAGGCGGCCCACGTTGGAGGCCAGGTTGATGCCGCTTGCGAGGAAGGTCGATTCGCTCGCGTTAAGGGCTATCGAGGGTATCGAGCTGCGGTAGCCGTTCTGCAGCAGCGGCGGCAGGAAGAAGAACAGGGCGAACAGCGCCAGTATGAGTACGGGGCTGCCCCCCTTCCACGCGGTGAAGGCCATGGCTATGAACAATATGCCCAGGAAAAGCGGCATACCGATTATCCAGGGCGTGTGCTTGTCCCTCGCCCTGAACGGGTTCTTGTCGATGATCATGCCGGATATCGGCGTGAACACAGCCTTCAGGATGTTTATTACGGTTATCGCCGTGCCCGTCAGGGCCGTGCTGAAGTGGCAGATGTCGGTCAGAAAGAAGTTCTGGAAGTTCTTAAAGAACTCATACATCAGCTCGTATCCGACATTGCCCACGGAGTACACGACCATCCAAGCCGTCCTGGCCGCCCCTCCCCGTCTCTTTTCTTCCACATTATCCCTTCCTTTCATATTTGTTTTGCATATCTGTATGACAGGTTAATATAAATTTATCATACTATTTTCGATTTGAAAACAGAAAATTAGCCATATTGCAAAAATCGTTTATTATATAAAAAACTAGGCTTCAGCTTTGTGAACAATAACGGTTATACCGGGTGCTTCGATATAATAGGTAATTATTTAACAATATAATTGCGGATATTCCCGCAAATTTGCGAGATTTTTGTCATGCTTCGCCCGCGGGCCCGCCTCTGCTCCAGCGGACGCCCCCGGCGGGAACGCCGCGCGCCCACAGAGGGAAAGCAGGGCCCGCCGTGGCGGCGGGCCCTGCAAGTTATAATATTATGAAATTAAATTTGTATTATAATCGGTTCTTTTTTGCAAAAACCGCGCTTTTGCCCGCGGACAGGTTGCGCTTTCGCCGCTTTTTTGCAAATTTGAAACTCACAGCCAATAAAACGATTGATATTGCCCATAATGCTGTGATATAATTAACTTAATCAGTAGCGCTAAACATATGAAAATGGGGAATTTATCATGGCGGCTAACACGGAAACTGCGAAGAAGGACCATCTTTACGAAATCGTAGCGGACAATCTGGAGAAGGACATTGTCTCCGGGATTTTCACCGAGCGCAGGCTGCCGTCGGAACAGATGCTCTCGACGAGGTACGGCGTCAGCCGCACTGTAATACGCGAGGCGCTTAAAATACTTACCGAGCGGCGCATGGTCTCCGTCACGGCGGGCAGCGGCGCGTATATCACGCGCCCGGACGCATACGACCTGTCGATAGTTTTCAACAGGCTGATACAGACCCACGACATCGACTACATGGACGCCTACGACGTGAGGATCGTGCTCGAGGCGGCGGCCGCGGCGGCCTGCGCCCAGCATGTGACCGACGACGAGATAAGGCATATGGAGCGCCTGCTCGAGAACCTGAGGGACAAGAGCGCCCCTGTCAGCAAGAAGATAGAGCTCGACCTCGAGTTCCATGTATACGTCGCAAAGTGCTCGCACAACGAGATGCTGTCCCTGCTGGTCGACGCCATGAGCGGGATATTGCAGGACATAATCACCATCGGCATCACGATCAATACGAGCAGCGAGGATATCGTCAAGGGCATAAGCCACGCGCGCGTGCTCCGCGCCATAAAGGACCGAAATCCCCTCGCGGCCCAGAGCGTCATGTACGACCACCTCTATTCGTCCAAGATGATCTATAAGCGCTACATGGAAAAGCTCAGAAGCGACAGGGAGGCGGAGGAAATGGGCCTTTGACGCCCCGGGCAGCCCAAGCCCCGCCCGGCATTGCCGCCAAGGGCCCGGCGGAAAAAGAAAAAGTCCTGAAATCGTAAGATTTCAGGACTTTTCTGGTGGAGATAAGCGGGATCGAACCGCTGACCTCTTGAATGCCATTCAAGCGCTCTCCCAAACGGTACGGTTACACACCCCCGTGGAGACGCTGTGAATGGCATTCTTTTTTGCTATCAAAAGCTCATTTTGGGGCGCTTCATGTTTTGGAGCGCCCCTTTTTCATGCCCAGGAGGTGATTCAAATGAGCGGAAAACTTGACACAAATTCAGACGGCAAAGTGGCTGCTGACGGCGAGCTCGTTACGCTCGCTTTAGCGTACTTACACCCGTTCAGCAGACACCCGTACAAGGTGCGGGACGATGAAGCGATGCGCGACATGGCGGAGAGCGTCAAGCAGTACGGCGTCCTATCCCCAGCCATCGCGCGGCCTCTGCCGGAAGGTGGGTACGAGCTTGTATCCGGTCACCGGCGCAAGCGGGCCTGTGAACTGGCCGGGCTGGAAACCATGCCGGTCATCGTCCGCGAACTTGACGACGATGCGGCGGCGATCCTCGTCG
>CALWYP010000082.1 GCA_944385795.1 uncultured Oscillospiraceae bacterium
TCTTGCCCATCTCGGTGATGGCCTCCTTGAGGATGTCCTGATTGTGCTCCCACTGCTCGACGGTGCCGATATGGTCCTCGGGCATGGTGGAGAGCTCTATCTCGTACTTGAGGCCGAAGGTGGAGTAGACCTCGTCAAAGAGCTTGACGACGCCCTTTATCTCGTCCTTCATCTGCTCCGGCGTCATGAAGATGTGCGCGTCGTCCTGGGTGAAGCAGCGCACGCGGAAGAGGCCGTGCAGCGCGCCGGAGAGCTCGTGGCGGTGGACAAGGCCCAGCTCGCCCACGCGCAGCGGGAGGTCGCGGTAGGAGTGCGGCTCGCTCTCGTACACCAGCATACCGCCCGGGCAGTTCATGGGCTTTATCGCGTAGTCCTGCTCGTCGATGACGGTGGTGTACATATTGTCCTTGTAGTGGTCCCAGTGCCCGCTGCGCTCCCAGAGCTCGCGGTTGAGGATTACGGGCGTGGAGATCTCGACGTAGCCGTAGCGCTTGTGCACCTCGCGCCAGTAGTCGATAAGCGTGTTCTTGAGCACCATGCCGTTTGGCAGGAAGAAGGGGAAGCCGGGGCCGGCGTCGTTCATCATAAAGAGGCCGAGCTCGCGGCCCAGCTTGCGGTGGTCGCGCTTCTTCGCCTCTTCTAGACGGGCGAGGTAGGCGTCAAGTTCCTCCTTTTTCATAAAGCAGGTGCCGTAGATGCGCTGGAGCATCTTGTTCTTGCTGTCGCCGCGCCAATAGGCGCCGGTGCAGTTCATCAGCTTTATCGCGTTGCCCTTGATCCTGCCGGTGCTGTCCAGATGCGGGCCGGCGCACAGGTCGGTGAACTCGCCCTGCTTGTAGAAACTTATCACGGCGTCCTCGGGCAGGTCCTCTATGAGCTGGACCTTATAGGGCTCGTCCTTCCCGGCCATGAGCTCTATGGCCTCGGCGCGCGGGAGCTCGAAGCGCTCTATGGGCAGCTTCTCCTTGCATATTTTGCGCATCTCCGCCTCGATCTTTTCAAGCACCTCGGGGGTGAAGGTGACGTCGGAGTCTATGTCGTAGTAAAAGCCGTTCTCTATCGCCGGGCCGATGGCCAGCTTGCTCTCGGGGTACAGGCGCTTTACCGCCTGGGCGAGGACGTGGCTGGTGGAGTGGCGGTAGGTGTCGCGGTATTCCCTGTTCTCAAACGTGTAAAGGTTTTTCTTCTCGTCCATTTAATTTTACCTCCAGAAATGCCCTCCCGGCGCGCCGCGGGCGGCCGGCGTCTAAAATAAAAACGCACCTCTGACAAATGCCAGGGGTGCGATTGCTCACACGGTTCCACCCTGAGTTTAACTCAAAGCGGCCTTAACGCGGCCCAACGTGCGCGCATACTGATTTCCGCGCGCCGGCTCGGGAGTGGTGGCGCCCGCCCGAGGCCGGCCCGCCTTGCAGCCAGGTGCGGGCTCTCTGTGCGGCCATATAGGTGAGCGCGGCTCCGTCAAAGCCTTTTAACGCGGGTATAATATCACTTATGCAGGCGCTTGTCAAGCACCCGCGGCGGCGCAGAAGCCGCGCACGGCGAGGGCGTAACCCTCTGGGTCGGCGATATAGCTCAGCCCATGCCCCGCGCCGGGCACGGTGAACAGCCGCTTTGCGCCGCCGCACGCGGCGTAGAGCTCGCGCGACATCCCGCAGGGCACGAAGCGGTCGTCCTCACCGTGTATGAGCAGCACCGGCACGCGCGCCGCGCGCACGGCGCCCAGCGCGTCGGCCCCGGCGAGCGAAAAGCGCCCGAAAACCCGCGCGGCCAGCTCCACGAAGGGCATCAGCGCCCGCGCCGGCAAATGCAGGTCCTCCCGGATCACCTTGCCGATAATCTCGCGCGCGGAGGTATACGGGCTGTCGGCGATAACGGCGCGCACGTTCCCAGGGAGCTCCAGCCCGGCCGCCATCAGCACCGCCGCCGCGCCCATGGACACGCCCGCGAGATAAATGGGCGTAGCGTCCCCGAAGCGCTGGTTTACATAATCAATCCAGCTCAGGCAGTCGTATTTCTCCTTCGCGCCGAAGGTGATGGTCAGGCCCCCGCTCCGTCCCTGGGCGCGCTCGTCCACGGCCAGCACGTTCTGCCCCAGCTCGCGGGCCAGGCGGAAGCCGCCGCAGAAGTCGCGCACCGCCGCGCCGCGGTAGCCGTGCAGCTGTATCTGCACCGGCGCGCCGTCGCGCAGATGGTAATAGCGCCCGCGCAGGCGCAGCCCGTCAAATGAAGTTATGTAAACTTCTTCGCATTTCTCCCCGGCCATCGCCTCTATCAGCGGCCCGGTAACGGCCCGCACGGCCTCGTACTGCGCGCCGCGCGGCATGGCCTTGTCCGGCGTGCGCGCAAAGCGCGGCGAGGCGAAAGCGGCGAGGTATACGAAGCCCGTGAGGGCGGCGCAGGCCGCTCCCGCGGCGCAGGCGGCCGCCGGGATATGCTTCTTCATACGTTGAAGCGGAACAGCGTCACGTCGCCGTCCTTCATGACGTAGTCCTTGCCCTCGCTGCGCACAAGGCCCTTTTCGCGCGCGGCGGCCATGTTGCCGCAGGCCTTGAGGTCGTCGAAGGCGACTATCTCGGCGCGGATGAAGCCGCGTTCGAAGTCGGAGTGTATCTTGCCCGCGGCCTGGGGGGCCTTAGTGCCGTTCTTGATCGTCCAGGCCCTGACCTCGTCGCTGCCGCAGGTGAGGAAACTTATGAGGCCCAGCAGGGCGTAGGAGCACTTGATAAGGCGGTCTAGCCCGCTCTCGTGCAGGCCCAGCTCCTCCAGGAAGGCCTCGCGGTCGGCGGGGTCGAGCTCGCCTATCTCCTGCTCGGTGCGCGCGCAGATGGGCAGGGTCTGGGAGCCCTCGGCGGCGGCGATTTCCTTCACCGCCTGGTAATAGGCGTTGTCGTCCAGGCCGGCTATGCCGTCCTCGTCCATGTTGGCGGCATAGATGACGGGCTTTAGGCTCAGCAGGTCGACGGTCTCTATGAGCTCGCGCTCGTCCTCGGAGCACTCAAAACTCCTCGCGCCCTTGCCTTCGTTCAAATGCGCGAGCAGGCGCTCGAAGACCTCGGCCTCGCGGGCGAACTTCTTGTCCCCGCCCTTGGCGGCCTTTTTGCTCTTGTCGATCCGCCGCTCGACGAGCTCCATATCGGCCATGATGAGCTCGAGGTTGATTATATCTATGTCGCGCGCCGGGTCCGTGCCGCCCTCGACGTGGATGATGTTCTCGTCGTCGAAGCACCTGACGACATGTATTATGGCGTCAGTGCGGCGTATGTTCTCGAGGAACTTATTGCCCAGGCCCTCGCCGCGGCTCGCGCCCTTGACGAGCCCGGCTATGTCCACAAACTCTATGACCGCGGGGGTATATTTCTTCGGGTTGTACAGCCCGCGCAGGAAGTCGAGCCGCTCGTCCGGCACGGCGACGGTGCCGACGTTCGGGTCTATGGTGCAGAACGGGTAGTTCGCGCTCTCCGCCCCGGCGTTGGTGATGGCGTTAAAGAGCGTGCTCTTGCCTACGTTTGGAAGGCCGACGATGCCGAGCTTCATGTATATCAATCTCCCTTGACTATTAGTGATAGTGAGCTCTGAAAGTGCGAAGGTATTATACCACAGCCGGCGCAGGCATTGCAACAGGCGCGGAAACACCCCCGGAAACATTCCGGGGGCGTCCCTTACGCCGCGGGGCGGGCTGTTAAGCGCGCTTACAGGGTTATGCCGCAGTCGGCGCTGAGGGCGGCGCCGCCCGCCGCAACCGGCGGTTGCGGAACTGCAAGGGCCTGTCGCTTGCGCCGCAACCGGGCCTCTGGTATACTGGGCCCACAGCACAAGGGAGGGTATGCAATGAAGCTCAGCGAAAAGATATATTTCTACAGGAAAAAGGCCGGGCTCTCGCAGGACGCTCTGGCCGAGGCCGTCGGCGTCTCCCGCCAGGCGGTCAGCAAATGGGAAACGGGAGTTTCGCATAGTTAAAGATACGCAAGCCCGCGCTTATAAGCATAACGCTTCCAAGGCAATGCCTGGAAGCGTTATTTTTAATAAGACAATATTGACAAATGCTTGCTTGAGTCACCCCTTAGGCTCCTTGGTCCTCCACTTTTCGTCGGCTGCCTTGACGCTCTCACGACCCTTTTTGGATATGCTGTATAGGCACGCGAGGGTGGCGACGAGGATCAGAGCGCCGCTCACATAGTTGAGCAGGTCGTAGGCGCCGCCGTTAGTGCTGACGAGGGCCATGGCCAGCGGCGGGGCAATCATGCCTCCTACGCTCATCAGAGAGCCGGCCCATCCGGCGAAGGCGGGCATGTTTTTATATCCCACGACAAGGGGCAGCCCTACGCCGATGAACATGGTGGTATAGGACATCGTGCCGTTGAAGCAGGCGAGGATCAGCGCCCCGGCCATGCCGCCTATAACAGGCCCGATAAAGGAGCCCGCGGCGCAGAGCAGGCCGTAGATGAGTACGCTCGCGCGCAGGCCCAGCTTGTCGCAGAGGATGCCGAACAGGAACGAGAGCACCATCGACACTGCGGTGCGGATGGAGACAAAGTAGGAGGCCGTG
>CALWYP010000083.1 GCA_944385795.1 uncultured Oscillospiraceae bacterium
CGGAGAAGTCGAAGTATTCCTCCATTTCGATGTTCATCTCGTATTCTTCCACATTGTCCACGAGGAAATGGCCGACGTCGGATTCGCTCTTTGCGTCGGGAATATAGGCAAACTCGCCAAGATGCTCAGCGACTGCGGCGATGTTGGCGGCGCTCTTTGCATCTGTGAGCTCGACGGCGGCAGTCAGCTTGCCCCAATCCATATCGCCGGTGTCAAGCGAGCGGAGCATTTTGTTCGCCTCATACAGCCCTTCACTGCGGATGATGCCTTCAATGCGTTCTTCCCAGGCGTCATCCTCTCCTTGGTTAAGGCAGAACTTGATTTCACAGTCGCTGTCAGAAGGAGCGCCGAGACGGGCAAGCGCCTTCTGGATTGCAAGTTCTTCACCGGGGAGCAGGAGCAGTTCGGTACGGCCGTTATAGCTGACCTCTGCGCTGGCAAGGGTATTCTCATAGTAGTATTCGGGGAAGGTCTGACCGTCGTATACCTCGGTCAGCTCGTCGAAGGGATTGTAGATGAGAAGACCTTTCCCCGTGATCTGAGCAAGTCCTCGGTCGATGAGATCCTTGCCGATGGCGGCGTATTTCGGATCGTCCTCGTCGTTGGCGGGAACGGCGCTCTGCGTATTCATCACATACTCTCTGCCGATCTTTCCATAGCTGCTGACATCCTTGCACAGCGTGAAATGGTCGAGATTGAAGGTCAGATTGATGAGATCCTTCTCGGTGGGGTTTTCCAGCTTGGTGATGCCGATAAGGAACTGATCGTATTCGTGGTAGTCGAAGCTCTCCATCCTCCTGGCGAGGTAGTTCAGCTCATCCAGATTGGCGAAGCGGCCTTTCAGCATGGAGAGTTCCTCCGGCCAATAGACCTCTGTCACGAATGCTGACTGCGGGGCATCCTTGCCCTCAATGGCGTGGATCTCAGCAAGCTTTGCGTACAGTTTGTTTTCGCTGATGGGAAACTGCAGGTCGATCTCGTGATCGTCATTTCTGATTCTGATTTTGATCATGGTGCTCATTCCTTTCATAGAAAATAAAAAAGGGCTGACTTCATAGAATTACTTCTACAAAGTCAGCCCATAGATTACGGTGTTATTAAGTTAAGTGAGGTTTGCCCCAAAATGTAGGGCAAACCTCTTTTCTGAACATGTGGGGGAAGACCTCTTAGAAAAAATTTTCTGCGAAAACGAAAAAAAGGCGGCTTTCGGAAGAAAAATCCTCTTGAAAGCCGCCTGAAATAGTGGGGGTCGGTAGTTCAAGTCCTCTCAACAAAGAAAAATATCTTTTTGTTTGCACTTGAAAATCGGGGTACGAAAAAGCCCAGAAACCGTTGTGGTTTCTGGGTTTTCCGGTGCAATATCTTTTTTGGTTGCACAACATGGTTGCGGGGAGGGGATTTGAACCCACTGACCTTCGGGTTATGAGCCCGACGAGCTACCGGACTGCTCCACCCCGCGATATATGGCTCTTAATGAGCCTTATTATAATATCACGCGGCGTGGCGTTTGTCAAGGGCCAATTTGCTCAGCAGATGATTTTTACGGCGCGGCGGTTATTGGTTATCTTGACGCTGCTATAGGCGCCGCCGGGCTCGCCGTCGCGGGTGAAGGTCACGGGCTCCTCGAAGCGGAATTCGACGCTCGAGGCGTGCATTATGCGCAGCGCCGGGCCGCTGAGGTTCTTGCTGACGGCCTGGCTCATCAGCTGGTTCAGCCCGGCCAGGGTCTCCGGGTAACGGACGAGGCTCACCTCAAAGAGGCCGTCGTCCAGGCTGACGAGCCCGGGGTCGAGCTTTATAAGCCCGGCGACGGAGAGGGAGTTCGTGACGCCGCCGAAGATGAAGTCGCCCTCCTCGGCCTTCTCGCCGTCGAGGATGACGCTGCACTTGCAGTGCGGCAGGCGGGTCAGGCGGTTCATGCCCTCGAGGATATAGGCGAGGTGGCCGAGGGCCTGCTTGGCCTGCTGGGGCGTCTCGTAGCTCACGTCGGTAAAGGCGCCAAAGGCCGCGACGTAGGTGAAGCAGCGCCCGCCGCCCATGGAGCCCACGTCCCAGAAGCGCTCCTCGCCGCCGGCGATGCGCCGGGCGCAGGCGGGCGCGTCGCCCTTGGGCAGCTTGAGCGTCGTGGCCACGTCGTTGGCCGTGCCGAGGGGGAAGTAGCCTATGGGCGGGCGCTCCGCCTCCTCAAGGCGCATCAGGCCCTCGACGACGTCGGAGAGCGTGCCGTCGCCGCCCATGCAGCACAAGAGGTCGTAGCCGGCGCTCTGCGCGGCGAGGTCCGCGGCCTCCCCGGCGCGGGTGGTGAAGCGCACGCAGGGCACATAGCCGGCCGAGTGCAGGACGTGGAGCGCCTCGCCCAGGCCGTCCTTATAGGTGCCCCGCCCGGCGACGGGGTTTATAATAGGCAGGAGCCTTTTCATATCCATGGCGCTTACAGCACGGAGAGGTAGCGCTCGCCGGTGTCCGGCAGGAGGCAGACGACGCGCCGCCCGGAGAACTCGGGCCGCATAGCCACCTCGCGCGCGGCCCAGGCCGCCGCGCCGGAGCTCACGCCCACAAGCAGGCCCTCCGTGCGGGCCAGCTCGCGCGTGGCCGCGAGGGCGTCCCCGTCGGAGACGGTGATAATCTCGTCGTAGACCGAGGTGTCCAGCGCCCCGGGCACAAAGTTCGCGCCTATGCCCTGGATGGCGTGCGCGCCGGCCCGCCCCCCGCTCAAAAGCGGGCTGGACGCGGGCTCGACGGCGATTATGCGCACGTCGGGGTTCTTCTCCCTGAGGAAGCGGCCCACGCCCGTAATCGTGCCGCCCGTGCCCACGCCGGCGACGAAGGCGTCTACCCGCCCTCCGGCGTCGGCCCAGATCTCCGGGCCGGTGGTCTCGTAGTGGGCCCGGGGGTTGGCGGGGTTTTCGAACTGCCCGGCTATCACGCTGCCGGGATTGGCGGCGCGCAGCTCTTCCGCCTTCGCCACGGCCCCGCTCATGCCCTCGGCCCCGGGCGTCAGTACGACCTCGGCGCCGTAGGCGGCGATGAGCTTGACGCGCTCGGCGCTCATGGAGTCGGGCATGACGATGACGGCCCTGTAGCCCAGAACGGCGGCCAGGGCGGCTATGCCTATGCCGGTGTTGCCGCTGGTGGGCTCGATTATCATGCCGCCGGGCGCGAGGGCGCCGCGCTCTTCGGCGTCGCGTATCATGTAGAGCGCGGCGCGGTCCTTAGCGCTGCCCGCGGGGTTCTGCCGCTCGAGCTTGGCCAGGACGTCGAGCCCGGGGGCGTAGCGGTTCAGGCGCAGCAGCGGCGTGAAGCCTATGAGTTCTTCAATACTGTTGTATATGGGCATATCTGCGACCTCCGGTAAGAAAAGCATTGAAAAATCATTACCCACAGATTATAATACTATATTGCGCCAGATACAATACACAGCATCGCGCCAGGAAAGAAAATTTCGGGCTCTGTCGGGCCCCCGGGAGGATAAACGAATGAAACGAGAGCGGATTGCGGCGATTTACGCCGACGCGGCGGCTTTTACCGGCCGCGAGATAACCGTCTGCGGCTGGGCCCGCACCATACGCGACATGAAGAATTTCGGCTTCGTCGCGCTCAACGACGGCTCTGCCCACGGCAGCCTTCAGGTCGTGCTCGAGCGCGCCGCGCTCGCCAATTACGACGAGATAGCCCGCCAGAACGTCGGCGCGGCCCTCATCGTCCGCGGCGAGCTTGTCCTCACGCCGGAGGCCAAGCAGCCCTTTGAGCTCAAGGCCAGCTCCGTCGAGGTCGAGGGCGCGTCCACGCCCGACTACCCGCTGCAGAAGAAGCGCCACAGCATTGAGTTCCTGCGCACGATACAGCACCTGCGCCCGCGCACCAACCTCTTTTCCGCCGTCTTCCGCGTCCGCTCCGTCGCCGCCGCGGCGATACACGAGTTCTTCCAGCAGCGCGGCTTCGTCTACGTCCACACCCCGCTCATAACCGCCAGCGACTGCGAAGGCGCCGGCGAGATGTTCGAGGTCACCACCCTCGACCTCAACAACGTGCCCAAGGCTGAGGACGGCGGCGTGGACTACAGCCAGGACTTCTTCGGCAAGCGCGCGAGCCTCACCGTCTCCGGCCAGCTCAACGCGGAGAACTTCGCCATGGCCTTCGGCGACGTCTACACCTTCGGCCCCACCTTCCGGGCGGAGAAGTCCAACACCCAGCGCCACGCCGCCGAGTTCTGGATGATCGAGCCCGAGATGGCCTTCGCCGACCTCACGGACTACATGGACAACGCCGAGGCGATGATAAAGTATGTGATACGCCGCGTCATGGAGCGCTGCCCGCAGGAGATGGAGTTCTTCACGAGCTTCGTCGATAAGGGGCTCCGGGAACGGCTCGAGCACGTCGCGGGCTCCGACTTCGGCCGCGTCAGCTACACCGAGGCCATCGAGCTGCTCTCCGCGCGCAACGACAAGTTCGACTACAAGGTCTACTGGGGCTGCGACCTCCAGACTGAGCACGAGCGCTGCCTCACCGATGAGATATTCAAAAAGCCCATCTTCGTCACGGATTACCCGAAGGAGATAAAGGCCTTCTATATGCGCATGAACCCGGACGGCAAGACCGTCGCCGCGGCCGACTGCCTCGTCCCCGGCATTGGCGAGCTTATAGGCGGCAGCCAGCGCGAGGAGCGCCTCGATGTGCTCGAGGCCCGCATGGACGAACTGGGCCTCAACCCCGACGACTACTGGTGGTACCTCGACCTGCGGCGCTACGGCTCCTGCCGCCACGCCGGCTACGGCCTCGGCTTTGAGAGGCTTATCATGTACCTCACCGGCGTCAGCAATATCCGCGACGTGCTCCCGCACCCGCGCACCTTCGGCAGCGCCGATTTCTAAGCCGGCCCGCGCCCCGGGACCTATCGGGTCCCGGGGCGCTTTTTGCGCAAATACGCTTGCAAATCTTACGCGGCGGTGTTATGATACATCTTTGTGAAAAATCATAGTTGTGGGTGATACAATGGACAAAGCGCATTTGAGGAACGTTGCGATCATAGCCCACGTCGACCACGGAAAGACCACCCTGGTCGACGAGATGCTCAAGCAGTCCGGCGTCTTCCACGAGCACCAGGACGTGGCCGACCGCGTCATGGACTCGGGCGACCTGGAGCGCGAGCGCGGCATAACGATACTTGCCAAGAACACCGCCGTGCGCTACGGCGATTACAAGATCAACATAGTCGACACCCCGGGCCACGCCGACTTCGGCGGCGAGGTGGAGCGCATACTCAAGATGGTCAACGGCGTCATCCTCCTGGTCGACGCGGCCGAGGGCCCGATGCCCCAGACCCGCTTCGTGCTCAGCAAGGCCCTCGAGCTCGGCCACCGCGTGATCGTCGTGCTCAACAAGATAGACCGGCCCGACCAGCGCGTGCTGGAGGTCGTGGACGAGGTGCTGGAGCTGCTGATGGACCTCGGCTGCACGGACGAGCAGCTGGACAGCCCCATGCTCTTCTGCTCCGGCCGCAACGGCACGGCCAGCTATTCGCCCGACTCCCAGGGCGAGGACCTCAAGCCCCTCTTCGACACCATTATCAAGTATATACCCGCCCCTGAGGGGGACGAGGGCGCCCCGTTCCAGATGCTGGTCAGCTCCATCGACTACAACGAGTTCGTCGGCCGCATAGCCATAGGCCGCATAGAGCGCGGCACGCTGCGCGCCAACGACGAGATAGCCGTCTGCAACTACCACAACCCCGGCGCCGCGCCGCGCAAGGCCAAGGCCGTCTCCATGTACCAGTTCGAGGGCCTGCAGCGCGTGGGCGTGCAGGAGGCGGGCGCCGGCAACATCATAGCCATGAGCGGCATAGGCGACATCACGATAGGCGACACCATCTGCGCGCCCGACGCGGCCGAGCCTATCGAGTTCGTCAAGATATCCGCGCCCACGATGGAGATGACCTTCTCCGTCAACGACAGCCCCTTCGCCGGGCGCGAGGGCAAGTTCGTCACCTCGAGGCAGCTGCGCGAGCGGCTCTACCGCGAGACGCTAAAGGACGTGAGCCTGCGCGTGAGCGACATGGAGGGCTCGACCGACAGCTTCAACGTCGCCGGCCGCGGCGAGATGAGCCTTTCGATCCTGATCGAGACCATGCGCCGCGAGGGCTATGAGTTCGCCGTCAGCCCCCCGCGCGTCCTGACCGAGGTCATAGACGGCAAAAAGTGCGAGCCCATAGAGCGCGTCGTGGCCGACGTGCCCAGCGAGTATATAGGCGCGGTCATAGAGAAGCTCGGCTCCCGCAAGGGCGAGTTCGTGGAGATGGTGCCCCTGGGCAGCCGCACCCGCGCCACCTTCTTCGTGCCCGAGCGCGGCCTCTTCGGCTACAGGAACGAATTCCTCACCGACACCAAGGGCGAGGGCATCATGTCCAGCGTTTTCGAGCGCTACGAGCCCTGGAAGGGCGAGGTCACGCGCCGCGGCACCGGCTCGCTGGTCGCCTGGGAGCAGGGCGAGGCCGTCACCTACGGCCTTTTCAACGCGCAGGAGCGCGGCACGCTCTTCATCGGCCCGGGCACGCCGGTCTACGCCGGCATGGTCGTCGGCCAGAGCCCGAAGAACGAGGACATCCCCGTCAACGTCTGCCGCCGCAAGCAGCTCACCAACATGCGCGCCGCGGGCAGCGACGAGGCCCTGCGCCTCACCCCGCCGAGGCAGCTCTCGCTTGAGCAGTGTATGGAGTTCCTCGCCGACGACGAGCTGCTGGAGGTCACGCCCAAGAACCTGCGCATCCGCAAGCGCATCCTCGACCACAGCCAGCGCATGAAGGCCCTAAAGGGCCACAAAGGCGAATAATTTCAGCGCCCGGGGCGGCCGCCCCGGGCGCTTCGCGCTTTACATACCGTTCCCGGCATGATAAAATAATTATTACGACATTTTCTGAAGGAGGACGGGAAATGGACGCGAGGCGCGATATGACTGTCGGTTCCGAGTGGAAGGAGCTTCTGCTCTTCTCGCTACCCATCATGGCGGGGCAGTTTTTACAGCAGCTCTACAATACCGTGGACAGCATAGTGGTGAGCCGCTACGGCGGGGCGACGCAGGAGGTCTGCGACGCCATGTTCGCCGCCGTTGGCTCGTGTACCTCGCTCATATTCCTGTTCCTGGCCGTGTCGCTCGGCCTTTCCAACGGCGGCGGCGTCCTCGCCGCGCAGCTCTACGGCGCGAGGCGGGAGCGCGAGCTGCGCCGGGCGGCCTCCACGCTGCTCATAACGCAGGCGGCGCTGGGCGCGGGCCTGGCCGTCTTCGGCTGCCTGGGCGCGGAGCTGCTGGTCGTCGGCCTGATGCGCGTGACGGACGAGGCCAGCCGGGCCTACGCCATAGAATACTTCGCCATCTACGCCGTCGGGCTGGTCTTCCAGTACGTTTACAACGCCGTGGCGGGCATACTGCGCGCCGTGGGCGATTCGCGCGCGAGCATGTATTTCCTGTTCGTCTCCGCGGGGCTGAACACCGTGCTCGACCTCTGGTTCGTCATAAGTTTCGGCTGGGGCGTCGTGGGCGTCGCGGTGGCCACCGTGGCGGCCCAGGCCGTCTGCGCGGCCTTCAGCATCCTGTACATGGTGCGGCGCTATCCCGTCTTCCGCTTCGGGCGCGGCGAGTTCGTCTTCGACCGGGAAAAGTTCGCGCTCTGCATCAAGCTGGGCATACCCGCGGCGGCGCAGCAGGCCGTCGTATCCCTCGGCAACGTGTTCATCCAGCGCCTGGTGAACAGCTTCGGCCAGGTCACCATGAGCGCCTTCAACGCCGGCAACCGCATGGAGAGCTACGCCCTAGTGCCCATTTTCGGCATGAACAGCGCCGCGGCCAGCTTCACCGGCCAGAACGTAGGCGCGGAAGAATACGGCCGCGTGCGCCGCGGCTGGCGCGCCGGCACGGCCATGTGCTGCGCCATGAGCGTCGTCATCTCCGCGCTGCTCTTCCTGCTGGCGCCGGACTTCGCGCGGCTCTTCTCGCTCTCTGGCGGGGCGCTCGAGCAGGCGGTGAGCTACCAGCGCTTCGTCAGCCTCTTCGTAATCCTCTTCGCTGTATACATGCCGACCAGCGGCCTGCTGCAGGGCGCGGGCGACGTGCTCTGGACGACGCTGATGAGCTTCGCTACGCTCGGGCTGCGCGTCCTGGCGGCCTATGTCATGGTCTACGCCTTCGACGTCGGAAGCGCCGCGTGCTGGTACAATATCCCCTTCGGCTGGGGCCTCGGCTGCCTGCTCGGCATACCGCGCTACCTGTCGGGCGTGTGGAAGAGCAAGAGGGTTGTCGGGGAGCCGGAGCTTCCGGAATAATACCTGCGGGGCGCGGCCCCGACGCTGGATCTTTTGAGGTGCATCATGTCTGATTTCTTCGCGCTCATCTCCCGTATGCGCTATATCTCCCGCTGGGGGCTGATGCGCTCCTCTATACCTGAAAACGTGCAGGAGCACAGCCACATGGTGGCGGTGCTGGCCCACGCGCTGGGCCTGATACGGCGCGATATCTTCGGCGAGGCCTGCGACATAGGCGCGCTGGTCTGCGCCGCCCTCTACCACGACGCGCCGGAGATCCTGACCGGCGACCTGCCCACGCCTATAAAATACCACAGCGCGGAGATAAGCGCCGCCTACCACGAGGTGGAGCGGACGGCGTCAGAGAAGTTGGTAAACATGCTTCCGGTGGAGCTGAGAGGCGAATTTGCGCCGCTTATCAGCGGAGAGGTGGGGGAAGAGCTCAAGCCCCTGCTCAAATGCGCCGACAGGCTCGGCGCCTATATCAAGTGCGTGGAGGAGCGCAAGGCCGGCTCGCTGGAGTTTGTCTCCGCCGAGCGGCAGACGCTTGAGAGGATAAGGTCCATGGGCCTCAGGGAGGCGGACTATTTCCTGGAGAACTTCATGCCGGCCTTTGAGAAGAACCTCGACGAGCTCGGCACAATGTCTAAGGAGGACCTAAAGTGAAAGCGATAGTTACAGTCATAGGCCGCGACCGCGTGGGCATAATCGCCCTCGTGAGCCAGCTCCTCGCCGGGCGCGGCGTGAACGTGCTCGACATAAGCCAGACCGTGCTGCAGGAGTATTTCACCATGATAATGCTCGTGGACGCCTCCGCCTGCACGGAGAATTTCGCCGCCCTCGCCCGCGAGCTCGCCGCCGCCGGGGAGGAGCACGGCATACAGATACGGATACAGCGCGAGGATATCTTCAACGCGATGCACAAGATATAAATCCGGGGGGCAAGGCCCCGCCCCGACAGATTACGAAAATCAACGCCGCCGGAAGCGCCCGCGGCAGTTGGAGGTAAGACGCATGATAAACCGCGGTGAAATACTCGAGACTATCGAGATGATAGACCAGCAGCACCTCGACGTGCGCACGGTCACGATGGGCATCTCGCTGCTGGACTGCTGCGACAGCGACCCGAAGGCCGCCTGCCGCAAGATTTACGACAAGATCACCCGCAGGGCCGAGCGCCTTGTGCGCACGGGCGAGGACATAGAGGCCGAGTTCGGCATACCCATTGTGAACAAGCGCATCTCCGTAACGCCCATAGCCCTCGTCGCGGGCGCGAGCGGCTGCGACGACTACGTCTGCTTCGCCGAGGCCCTCGACAGCGCCCGGCGCGAGACTGGCGTCAACTTCGTCGGCGGCTTCTCCGCCCTGGTGCAGAAGGGCATGACCCCGGCGGACGAGAAGCTGATACGCTCCATACCCCGCGCCCTCGCGGAGACGGAGCTCGTCTGCTCCAGCGTCAACGTCGGCTCCACTAAGGCCGGCATCAACATGGACGCCGTCGCGCTCATGGGCCGCGTAATAAAGGAGACGGCGGGGCTCACCGCGGCGCAGGGCGGCTTCGGCTGCGCCAAGCTGGTCGTCTTCTGCAACGCGGTGGAGGACAACCCATTCATGGCCGGCGCCTTCCACGGCGTGAGCGAGCCGGACACGGTCATAAACGTCGGCGTCTCGGGGCCCGGCGTCGTCCACAACGCGCTCAAGGCCGTGCGCGGGGCCGACTTCGGCGTCGTGGCCGAGACGGTGAAGAAGACCGCCTTCCGCGTCACCCGCATGGGCCAGCTCGTCGCCCAGGAGGCGTCCAGGCGGCTCGGCGTGCCCTTCGGCATTGTCGACCTCTCCCTCGCGCCCACCCCGGCCATAGGCGACTCGGTGGCGCGGATACTCGAGGAGATGGGCCTCGAGACCTGCGGCACCCACGGCACCACCGCCGCGCTCGCGCTTCTGAACGACGCGGTCAAGAAGGGCGGCGTCATGGCGAGCTCCTCCGTCGGCGGCCTCTCCGGCGCGTTCATCCCGGTGAGCGAGGACGAGGGCATGATAGCCGCCGCGCAGAGCGGGACCCTCACCATAGACAAGCTAGAGGCCATGACCTGCGTCTGCTCCGTCGGCCTCGACATGATAGCCGTGCCCGGCTCCACCAGCGCCGAGACGTTGAGCGCCATAATCGCCGACGAGGCGGCCATAGGCATGATCAACCAGAAGACCACCGCCGTGCGCATCATCCCCGCGCCAGGCATGGACGTGGGCGGCACCGTGGAGTTCGGCGGGCTTTTGGGCAGCGCGCCCGTCATGCCCGTCCACACCGGCTCGAGCGCGGAGTTCATCCGCCGCGGCGGCCGCATCCCCGCGCCCATACATTCGCTCAAGAACTGAGGCGGTTTACATGGAAAAAGCCAAAATGGACAGGATATCCGAGCTCACGGCCATATCGCGGCAGCGGGAGCTCACCGGGGAGGAAAAGGCCGAGCGCGAGGCGCTTCGCGCCGAGTACCTCGCCGAGTGGCGGCGCGGCGCGCTCGAGGTGCTGGAGAACACCTACGTCGTCGGCCCCGACGGCAAAAAGCGCAAGCTGGGGAAGAAGAAATGAGCGCGCCCGTCTTCCGCCCTGCGGAGGGGCGCGACCTCGGCGCCGTCTACGCGCTTATCTGCGGCATGGAGGCGAAGGAGCTGCCCTACGCGGGCTTCGCGGAGATTTTCAGCGCGCAGCTCGCCGATCCGGACCGCCTCTGCCTCGTCTGCGAGCTGGACGGCGAAGCCGCCGCAGTGTGCAATATCCGCTTCGAGTACCAGCTCCACCACGCCGCGCGCATAGCCGAGATAATGGAGCTCGCCGTCGCGCCGGGGCGCCGGAACTGCGGCCTCGGCGCGGACCTGCTCCGCGAGGCCCACGCCGCCGCCATCGCCAACGGCTGCGTCCAGATAGAGCTCGCCTGCAACATGCTCCGCCATGACGCGCACAGGTTTTACGAGCGCGAGGGCTTCAGAAGATACCACTACAAGTTCAGCAAGCCCCTGGCCGGAGCCTGGGAGGGCAACGCGCTGGGGAGGTAAAATCGAAGCGCCCGGGAATTCCCGGGCGCTTGGTCCTTTGCGGCGGCGCGCTCAAACAGCCGTTTGCTCAAGGGCGCCGCTTACGGCTCAAGATTGTTCTCCTCGAACATGAGTATATGGCGCCCGCAGATATTTTAGTAAATGCAGCTGTACTATTTCGGAGCTTCCCCGGCAGGCCCGGCGAGGCGCGCGGGACGCTTATCGAGGCGGACGGCGTGTAATTTGCCGTTTCTCATTGACAAACCCGCCGGCATATGATATCCTACCGTAGCACGCCCGCGTGCCGGGGTCTCGCGGTAACCTTTCCCGCCGATACTCAGCCGCCGGGCAGACAAAACCGGAAAGGAACGATTGCACATGATTACCAAGGACCAGAAGACCGCCGTCATCAGCGCCAACGCCGTCCACGAGGGCGACACCGGCTCCCCGGAGGTCCAGATCGCCATCCTCACCGAGCGCATCCGCCA
>CALWYP010000084.1 GCA_944385795.1 uncultured Oscillospiraceae bacterium
GCATCTGCGGCGAGCACGGCGGCGAGCCCAGCTCCGTTGAGTTCTGCCACCGCGTCGGCCTCGACTACGTCTCCTGCAGCCCCTTCCGCGTGCCCATCGCCCGCATGGCCGCTGCCCAGGCGCAGATCAAGAACCCCCGCGCCTAATTGAACACAAAAAAGAGCCGGTCGGCGACCGGCTCTTTTTTTGCCCCGCGCGCCTTGCCTTGCGCGCGGGAAAGTGATATCATCGTGGGGAACGGAGGGAGAAGCGTGAAGAAAATCATAATACTCATAGGCAGCTACTGCTCCGGGAAGACGGAGCTCGCCATAAACATGGCCTCGCTCGCCGCCGGGGAGGGGAAGCGGACGCTTGTGGTCGACCTCGACCGGATAAACGACTACTTCCGCATGTCCGACCAGATCCCCATGCTCACCGAGCGGAAGATAGAGATCGTCTCCCCCACCTTCGTGGGCAAGGGCCTGACGCAGACGAACATGCCCGCCGCCGTGGCCTCCGCCTTCGACCAGGACTGGGACCTCGTCGTCTTCGACGTGGGCGGCGACCAGGCCGGCGCGCTCTCCCTGGCGCGCTATCACGAGGACTTCGCCCGGCTGCCCGCCGGGACGCTGGAGGTCTACGACATAGTCAACGTCTTCCGCCCCGCCTGCGAGGGCGCCGGGAAGGTGCTTAAGCTCATGGGCGAGCTCGAGGGCTTCGCGCGCCAGAAGGTCACCGGCTTTGTCAACAACTCCAACCTGCTCGATTACACCACGGCCGAGTGCCTCAGCCGGGGCCTCGAGGTGCTGCGGGAGGCGAGCGAGGGCTCGGGCATACCCGTGGCGCACACCACGGGCCTCAGGAAGCACCTGGACGCCTTTTTGAAGACCGGACCCGACCCCAGGTACACCGGGACGCCCATAGCCATAGAGACGCATATGCTCCGCTCGCCCGGGAATTTCATGCACGGGAAAATATAATAGCGCCGCCCGCCGGTTTCCCGGCGGGCGGATTATTCTTTTGGCCTCAGGCCGTCTCCGGCCAGGGGAAGAGTTCGCCGTCCTTCACGACGAAGGCGCGGCGGGCTATCCTCGCCATGGGCGTGTCGGAGAGGGAGTCGGAGTAGAACTCGTCCACCACGGCGTTCGGGTACTCGGCGCGGAAGCGGCGCACCTTTTCCTCGTCGTGGTTGTTGAGCCCGGCGGTCCAGCCGGAGCGCCTGTCCACGCGGCTGGCTATAAGCCTGACGCCGAGCCGCGCGGCCACGGGGCGCAGCAGGAAATCGGGGGAGGCGCTGGATATGACGTCGCTGGCGCGCGAGCGCTCCAGATACCAGCCGCCTATGTCCCCGAAGCGCCCGGCCCAGAACTCCTCCACGGCGGCGTCAACGTCGGGCACGCGGGTGAGGAAGCGGTAGAACACCTCCTTGGCGCGGGTCTTGTCGGTGAGGCCCAGCTTTATCCCGGCGGCGTAGGGCAGGGCGCCGAGGGCCGGGCCCGCCACGCGCGGCCAGCGCCGCAGGCAGAAGGCGAAGAAGGCCTCCGTGCTGTCGTAGGGCAGTATGGTCTTGTCAAAATCGTAGACGTTTACAAGCTCCATCATATTTCTCCAGTTAAACGGTAGTAGGTCACCGCGAAGGCCTCGCGGATAAAGTAGTTCAGGGCCAGCGTGGGCCAGCTCGTGCGCCCGGCTATGCCGGAGCAGTCCACGCCGAGCCGCTCCGCCATGGCCAGGGCCCGGTGCAGGTGGTACTCGCTCGTGACTATGGCGCAGTCCCCGTCCGGCTCCCCGCCGCGCCCGCGGATAAGCGCGAAGGAATTCTCAAGGTTCTCCCAGGTGCTCGTGGCCCTGTCCTCTACAATGATGCGCTCCGGCGCTATGCCCTTCGCCTCGAGCCATACGGACATGGCCTCGCCCTCGGTCATCGTCTCGCCCGGGCCCTGCCCGCCGGAGACGACGGCCGTGCAGCCCGGGTGCGATTCGAGCCAGTCCAGCGCGGCGTCCAGCCGGTCGGTGAGGGAAAGGCTGGGCGTGTCGCCGTGCAGGCCGGCGCCCAGCACGACTATATAGTCCACGTCCTCCGGCGCCGTGGTGCGCGCGTCGCGGACTATGGGCGCCTCGATAACGCCGAATACGGCGAGGCCCAGCGCGAGCGCGGCGGCCAGCGCTATGCGCAGGGCGCGTATGCGTACAAAATGATAGAACGCTATAACCGCCGCCATGAGGGCGCAGAGCGCCGCCACAAAGCCGTGCCCCGTCATCGCAAAGGCGAAGAGCGCGGCGGCCAGCAGCAGTATAGCCGCGGCTATAAGCCAGAGCCTATTCTTCACTTAGCTCCTCCCATTCAAGGTAAAGCGCGTCGAGGGCTTCGTTTAGCTCCCCGCGCTCCGCGTCCAGCTCCATGAGCCGGACATAGTCCGAGGCGTTGGCCTCGCTCTCGGCGTTTATCTCCGCAAGGCGGGCCTCCGCCTTCTCTATCTCCCGTTCCGCCCTGCGGCGGCGCTTCTCCCGGTCGGAGGTGCGCTGCCGGGCCGGCCTCTTTTCGGGCTTGGGCACGGCGGACTTCGCCGCCTGGGCTATCGCCTCCTGCCGGGCGCGCCATTCGCGGAACTCGCCGAAGCCGCCGCGGAAGTCCAGCACCTTCCCGTCCGCGAAGCACCAGATGCGCGTTGCGAACTTCTCTATGAAATAGCGGTCGTGGCTCACAAAGAGCAGGGCCTCGGTATAGCCGGAGAGCGCGTCCTCCATCCACTCGCGCGAGGCGATGTCGAGGTGGTTAGTCGGCTCGTCCAGTATGAGCAGGTTGACGTCGGCGCGCATGAGTATGCACAGCCTGAGCCGGCTCTGTTCCCCGCCGGAAAGGGCGCCCACGGCCTTGAGCGCGTCCTCGCCCGTGAAGCCGAAGGCGCCGAGGCGGTCGCGCGCCTCCTGCATCTCGCAGCGGCACTCGTCTATCACCGTGTCCGCCGCGCTGAGCGCCGGGTCGCGGAACTTGACGATCTGGGGCAGGTAGGCCATGCGCACGGCGGGGCCGCGGCGGACGTAGCCCGCGTCCGGCTCCTCCTCGCCGACAATGAGCTTCACCAGCGTGCTCTTGCCCGTGCCGTTGTCGCCGATTACGGCTATGCGCTCGCCGCCCGCGACGGTGAATCCCAGCCCGGAAAACAGCGTCCTGCCGCCGAAGCCCTTCGTTAGCTTGTCCGCCACAAGCACCTCGTCCGCCCTGAACTCGCTGGACTTGAAGCCCGCGTGGAGCTTTTTCGCCTCCCTGGGCTTTTCCGTCTTCTCCAGCTTCTCCATGCGCTTTTCGATTGAGAAGGCGCGCTTGTGCAGCTTGTCGTTGCCCATGAAGGCCCAGAGATGGAGCTTGGCCGCCGCCTTTTGCAGCTGCTCGAGCTTGGCCTGGTCCTTCTCGTACTTTTTAAGCTGCTCGTCGAAGCGCCGCTGGCGCTCCACGACGTAAAAGCTGTAGTTCCCGGAGTAGAACTCGGCGCGCCCGTCGGTTATCTCGATGCAGCGCTGCGCCACGGTGTCCAGGAAGTAGCGGTCGTGGCTTATTGCCAGCACGGTGCCGTGGAAGTGGGCGATGTAGTCCTCAAGCCACTCCGTGGCGCGCAGGTCGAGGTGGTTCGTGGGCTCGTCCAGCAGCAGTATGTCCGTGTCCTCGAGTATGAGCCTGGCGAGGTTGACGCGGGTCTTTTCCCCGCCGGAGAGCTTGTCGAACTCCCGCGCGCGCATATCCTCGGGTATGTCAAGGCCCGCGGCGACCCTGGCCCTCTCGCGGTCCATGTCCCAGCCGCCCAGGCGGCGGAAGTCGTCCGAGAGCCGGTCGTACTCGTCGAGCAGCGCCGGCGCGCTGTCCACGGCCATGAGCTCCTCGAGCTCCGAGATGCGCGCGGCCATGCCGCGGAGCCGGCTGTGCGCCTCGCGCAGCACGTCCTCGGTGGTCCAGCCCGCCGGGTAGACGGGTATCTGGCTGATAAGCCCTATGCGCCGCCTCTTGCGTATGCTTATCTCGCCCTCGTCGGGCGTATACTCGCCCGTGAGCAGCTTGAAGAGCGTGGTCTTGCCGCAGCCGTTTGCCCCGAGTATGCCGACGTGCTCGCCGGCGTTAATCTCAAAGCTGAGCCCGGAGAGGACGTCGTGGCCGACCTCAAAGGACTTTTTCAGGTTTTTGACGTCTATATCTATCATAAAGCACCCTTGTATCTAATTTGTATCATAACAGCCCGGCCGCTCAGCCTTCCCTTTTGCGCTGCCGCTTCTGGGCTATATAGTGGTTGATGTACCCGCCCAGCAGCAGGAAGTAAAAGCAGTAGTAGACCCACATCATGGCCACCATCACCGTGCCTATGACGCCGTAGGCGCCGAGGTAGCCGCTGACGCTGACATAGGCGGAGAAAATGACCGAGAAGAGCGCCCAGCTCGCCGAGCAGAACAGCGCGCCCGGCCACTGCGCGCGCAGGCCCAGCCGCCGCGCGGGCATCCACTTGTAGGTGAAGAGGAACACCAGGGCCAGCACGGCCAGCACCACCGCGAAGCGCAGGTAGCGCGTCAGGCCGAAAAGCCAGTCTATGGCCCCGCCGTGAGGCAGCACGTCGTACAGGAGCCCGAGTATTTCGCCGCCGTACACCATGCCCAGCAGGCTTATGAGCAGCAGCGCCACAAATATCACCATGTAGAAGCAGGCGCGCAGGCTGAAGACGAAGAAGTCCTCCCTGCGCTCGGCGTCGTACACGCTGTCCATGCCGCGCATGAGCGCCTTCATGCTCTTGCTGGCCGACCAGACCGTGAGCAGGATGGAGACGGTCAGCGCCGTGCCGCCGCCGCGGTAGATGCTGGCCACAATCGTCTCGAGGATAGTGTAGAGCTGCTCGGGCACATACTCCGAGATCTGCATGAGCACCACGGTCTGCGTCAGCTGCGTATAGCGCAGCAGGCTGACCAGGAGCATCAGCAGCGGCACGAGGGACATGAAGAGGTAGTAGGCGCAGGCCGCAGAAAATGTCGGTATGCGCCGCCGTCCCAGGCCCTTGGAAAAGTCGCCGACAGCGTCGTATATGTCGCGCAGCGTCTCGCGCACGCGCCTCACCTCCGTTCTGGTTACCGGCTCAGGCTTAGTTAAATATTGTCTCATATAACGCGGGAAAAATCAAGCGGACGGCGCGGGGGCGCAAAATTCCCCCGGAATCGTTCCTCCGGGGGAATTCGCCTGTCAGTCATATTCGCAGATAAAGCCGATGCGGCCCGAATACGCGCCGTCGAGCGCGGCGGGGTCGTTGCGCGAGTCGTTATAGAGCCAGCCGCCGTCCGTCTTCATGAGCTGGCCGTAGCTCTCCACCGTGCCGTAGTCGTCGTAGACCGAAGGTTGGCCCGGGGCCCAGGCGTAATAGCCCGCGGAGTTGTCCACCCAGTGGAAGGCGCCATCGCGGCGGTAGAAGCCTATCCAGAGGCAGTCCGCCTCCTGCCCGCCGGCCAGCCAGGCCAGGTATTCAAGCTCGCTCTCGCCGTCTACGACGGCCAGATGCCCGCCCATCTCGCGGCAGAGCTGCTCCGCCTCCGTCCAGCTGTAGTCGCCGCGCACTATCTCGTATTCGGAGCCCTCTGGCGGCGCGGGCGTGGGCGTCGGCGTGGGTGTCGGCGTGGGCGTCGGGACCGGCGTGGCGCTCGGCGAGGCGGGCGCGCTCTCCTGCGCCCAGCCGGGTTCGAGGCTCGGCGTGGCGGGGGCGAGGAAGCCCTCGGGATACACGCGCGGGAGGATAAAGTTCATCGCCAGCACGGCCAGGGCGGCCAGGACGCAGATACAGACGACAAACCAGAACGCGCCGCGGTTGGCCCGGTTGCGCCCTCCTCCGGCGGGCGGGGGCGCTTCGCCGCCGCCGCGGGGCGGCTCCGGAGGGGCGGCTTCGGACCCGGCCCGCGTTTCTTCGGGCCCCGGCTCCGGCGGCTCCGGTTCCGTCTCCGCTTCTGCCGTTTCGGGCTCGGGCTCGGGCTCAAGCGGCCCGAAGCCGATTGGCTCCAGCCCGGGCTCGGGCTCAAGCGGCTCCGGCTCAAACGGTTCGGGCTCGGGCTCAAGCGGCCCGAATTCCGGCTCAAACGCTTCTGGTTCAAGCGGCTCAGATTCAGCCGGTTCGGGCTCGGGCCCCGGCTCAAACGGCTCGGGCTCGGGTTCCGGCACGTCGGTGTCGGACGAATTGTAGCTCGCAAGGATGCCGGCCATGGTGCGCTCCACCTCGCTCAGCTCGCGCTCGGGCTTGCCGAACATGGCCATCGCGGCCGCGTCGCCCTCGCCCACGCTGGCCTCAAGCGCCATGGACAGCTCTATCGTATCCGCGTAGCGCTCCCCGGCGCGAAAGGCCAGGGCTTTTTTCAGCACCTCGCCGAGCTTGTCCCCGGCTATGGTGGGGATGGGCACGGGCTCGCCGTTCATGCGGCGGCGGAGCGCGGCGGCGCGCAGCTCGTTGGTCATGTCCTGGGCGGGGCGGGGGAAGAAGGGCAGGCGGCCGCGGGTCACGCCGGCGTAGAGCATGAGGCCGATGGAATACACGTCGGCGCGGGCCCCCAGTTCGCCGCTCCAGAACAGCTCCGGGGCCATATACTCGAGCTCGTCGGTGGTCCACTCCCCCGGCGCGTGCTGCGCCCGGCCGCCCAGCCAGGGCGAGCCGTCGGCGGAGACGTATATATTCTCCGGGTGTATGTTGCCGTGGCCGCCGGCGAAGGCCGCCGCCTGGCCGCAGACGGCCCGCGCGAGGCTTATCAGCTCCTCGCGCCCCAGCGTGCCTATGTCCGCGCCCAGCGCGCGTCGTCCGTTACTAACTGCCATAAATAGCTCCCTTCCGGGTCATTCGCTCATATCCTTTATAATCGCCTCTATGCGCTCCGTCCAGCGGCGCAGCTCGCGGTTGGGGCGGCCCTCGGCGGACTTCGCCGCCGCGAGCAGGCGTTCCGCCGCTTTGACGAGCGCGGCGAAGAACTTGTTCCGCCTGGCCTCGCCCTCGCGTACTACGGGCACGCCCTCGGTGAGCTTCACGAACTCGCCCGCGGCGAGGTCGTAGGCCGTGCCGGAGTACGGGGCCATGGCCTCATAGCCGAGAGCGGCCTTTATCGCGGCGGCAAAGGCGTCGCAGACGCCGCCGTCGCCGTGGTTGACGAAGACCTGCCTCGGCGGGGCGGCCTCGAAGCCGCGCAGCCAGGCGAGCAGACCGTCGCGGTCGGCGTGGCCGCTGACGCCCGGCAGGACGCCTATCTCCGCGCGGACGGCTATCGTCTCGCCGAAGAGCTTAACCTCCTTCGCGCCCTCGTACAGCATACGGCCCAGGGTGCCCTCGGCCTGGTAGCCGACAAAGAGTATATACGACTCCCTGCGCCAGAGGTTGTGCTTGAGGTGGTGGCGTATCCGCCCGGCGTCGCACATGCCGCTCGCGGAAATTATCACCTTGGGCTCGGGATTTTCGTTTATCGCGCGCGACTCGTCCACGCTGACAGAGACCTCCAGGCCGTCGAAGGCCAGGGGGTTCACGCCGCGCGCGAGTATGGCGCGCGTCTCGCCGTCCAGGAAGGACGCGTCGCACTGCAAGAACACGCTCGTGGCCTCCACGGCGAGGGGGCTGTCTATATACACCTTGAAGCCCGGGTGCCCGGAGACAAGGCCGCGCTCCTTTATCTCGCGGATGAAGTACAGCATCTCCTGCGTCCTGCCCACGGCGAAGGAGGGGATAACCACGTTGCCGCCGCGGTCGAGCGTGCGCTGTATGACCTTGGCGAGCTCGGAGACATAGTCCGTGCGCGCCTTCTCGTGCAGCCGGTCGCCGTAGGTGCTCTCGACCACGACGTAGTCCGCGCCGGAGACGCGCTCGGGGTCGCGCAGTATGGGCTGGTTCGTGTTGCCCACGTCGCCGGAGAAGACGATCTTCCTTTTGACCCCGCCCTCGCTCAGCCAGACCTCGATGCAGGCCGAGCCCAGCAGGTGCCCGACGTCGGTGAAGCGTATTGCGACGCCCTCCGCTACCTGTATCACCTCGCCGTAGCCGCACTGGCGCAGGTTCTTCGTCAGCGCGGCGACGTCCTCGCTGTCGTAGAGCGGCTCGGCGGCCTCGCCGCCCGCGCGCTTGGCCTTTCGGGTCTTATACTCGGCCTCGCTCATCTGGATATGCGCGCTGTCGCGCAGAATTATGTCCGCGAGCGAGCAGGTGGCCGCCGTGGCGTAGACAGGCCCCGCGAAACCGTTCTTGGCCAGGAGCGGCAGCAGGCCGCTGTGGTCGATGTGCGCGTGGGTCAGCAGGGCAAAGTCGACCGTGCCGGGCGCGACCGGCAGGCGCTGGTTCACGAACATGTCGCGCCCCTGCTCCATGCCGCAGTCGACGATAAAGCGGGTCGCGCCGCACTCTATATAGGTGCAGCTCCCCGTGACCTCATGCGCCGCGCCGAGGAAGGTGATAGTCATTTTGCGCTCCTTTCCAGCGGATGGTGTTTTTAAATTCAATCCGTGCGCCGCCAGGGCTTCGCCGTGAATCCCCGCGCACGCCCTCTCGCCTCCCCTGCAAGGGGATGTGGCCGAGCGGAGCGAGGCCGGAGGGGTTGCTCCGGGCTTGGTCAGACGCTGAAAGCTCCCGCGCCGGTTTTGCCCGGCCTCAACCCCTCAGCCACGGCCCTCCGGGCCGCGCCAGCTCCCCTTGCAGGGGAGCCAAGGGCCTGGCGCCTGTCCCGCGCGGCGCGCTATTCTCGTCCGTGGGCCAGGGCCCTGACCTGCCGGTCGATCTCGCCGCAGACCGCGCTGAAGTTCCGGTTGACCTCCTCGTTTGAAAAACGCAGCACTAGGAGCCCCAGCGCCGCAAGCTCGGCGTCGCGGCGCATGTCACGCTCGGCCCCGGAGGGTTCAAAATGCTGCGAGCCGTCCAGCTCAACGACCAGTGCGGCGCGCGGGCAGTAAAAATCCACAATATATTGGCCCACAACCCGCTGGCGGTAAAACTTGACCGGGTAGGCGCGCAAAAACGTATACCACAGCCGCCGCTCCTGCGGCGTCATATTGCCGCGCAGCTCCCGCGCGTTCTTTTTGAGCTTGCTGTCGTATGGGATGAACATTGGCAATACCCCGCGTAAATTATCCCGCGCCCTCTCGCCTCCCCTGCAAGGGGAGGTGGCCGAGCGGAGCGAGGCCGGAGGGGTTGCTCCGGGCTTGGTCAGACGCTGAAAGCTCCCGCGACGGTTTTGCCCCGGCCTCAACCCCTCAGTCACGGCCCTCCGGGCCGCGCCAGCTCCCCTTCCAGGGGAGCCGAGGGGCCTGCCTCATCCCCTCACTCGTCCAGCTTGAGCACGCTGAGGAACGCCTCTGTCGGTATCGAGACGGTGCCGAGCTGGCGCATCTTCTTTTTGCCCTCCTTCTGCTTTTCAAGCAGCTTTTTCTTCCTCGTGATATCGCCGCCGTAGCACTTGGCGAGGACGTCCTTGCGCAGCGCCTTGACGGTCTCGCGGGCGATTATCTTGCCGCCTATCGCAGCCTGAATCGGTATCTCGAAGAGCTGGCGCGGGATATTCTCCTTGAGCTTTTCGCAGAGTTTCCGGGCGCGCGGGTAGGCTTTATCCTTGTGGGCGATAAAACTAAGGGCGTCCACCTGCTCGCCGTTCAGGAGCAGGTCGACCTTCACGAGCTCGCTGGGCCGGTAGTCCGCCAGCTCGTAGTCGAGGGAGGCGTAGCCCTTCGTGCGGGCCTTGAGCGTGTCGAAGAAGTCGTAGATTATCTCGCCGAGGGGCATGAGATAGTGCAGCTCCACGA
>CALWYP010000085.1 GCA_944385795.1 uncultured Oscillospiraceae bacterium
TGAGCTGGAACTCCGCGGTGACGCCGAGGCTCTCGGCGAAGGCCTTGGCCATGTCGGCGTCGAAGCCTATCCACTCGCCGTTCTCGTCACGGTAGTCCATGGGGTCGAACTCGGTGATGCCGACGACCAGCGTGCCCTTCTCCTGGACATAGGCGAGGTCGCTGTCGCCCCCGGCGGGAGCGGTCTCCTCGCCGGCGGGGGTCTCCTCCCCGGCGGGCTCGGTGGCGGGCGCAGTCTCCTCGGTCCCGGCCTCGCCGCAGGCGGCGAGCGCGAACACCATCACGAGGGCGAGCATAAGAGCAAGAAACTTCTTCATTGTATTGTCCCCTTCAGTTAATCTGTCTGCGTCTCGCTGTCTGCAAGACGTGCTAATATAGTACCACATTATCGAAATAAAGCAATTCTTTCTTTCCGTACATACCTCATATTTTTGTGCTTCTTGATTTACCCGCCGCCGCGGCGTATAATCTCGGTATGAGAAAATATGACGCCGGAAAATGCGATATAGTAGTGATAGGCGCGGGCCACGCCGGGATCGAGGCCGCGCTGGCCGCGGCGCGCCTGGGCTGCAAAACGGTCTGCTTCGCCATAAACCTCGACAGCGTGGGCAACATGCCCTGCAACCCCGCCATAGGCGGCACGGGCAAGGGCCATCTTGTGCGCGAGCTGGACGCCCTGGGCGGGGAGATGGCGAAGGCCGCGGACAGGGCCTGCATACAGTACCGTATGCTCAACCGCGGCAAGGGCCCGGCCGTGTACTCCCTGCGCGCCCAGGCCGACCGCCGGCGCTACCAGGCCGTAATGAAGCTCGCGCTGGAGAGCCAGGAGAACCTGAGGCTCATACAGGCCGAGGCGGTGGAGATAGGCCTTGAAGGCGGCGCGGTGGCCTCCGTCACGACCGCGACGGGCGCGGTCTGGCGCTGCCGCGCGGCCGTGATCTGCACGGGCACCTATCTCAAGGGCCGCACGATAACCGGCGAGGTGCTGCGCGAGTCCGGCCCCGACGGCCTCGCGGCGAGCGGGCCGCTCTCGGATAGCCTGAAGTCGCTCGGCGTGCCGCTGCGCCGCTTCAAGACGGGCACGCCGCCGCGCGTAAACGCCCGGAGCGTGGATTTTTCAAAGATGGAGGAGCAGCCCGGCGATTCGGAGCCGGAGCCCTTCTCCTTCTCCACGGCGGACCCGCCCGAAAACCTCGCCAAGTGCTACCTCACCTACACGAACGAGCGCACGCATGAGATCATAAGGGCCAACCTTGGCCGCTCGCCGCTCTATTCGGGCGTCATAACCGGCACGGGCCCGCGCTACTGCCCCAGCATAGAGACGAAGGTCATGACCTTCCCGGACAAGCCGCGCCACCAGCTCTTCATAGAGCCCATGGGCCTCGGCACGCTGGAGCTCTATGTCCAGGGCTTCTCGAGCTCCATGCCCGAGGAGGTGCAGGCGGAGATGCTGCGCACGATACCCGGCCTCGAGAACGCGGAAATAACGCGCCCGGCCTACGCGATTGAGTACGACTGCGCCGACCCGCTCGCCCTCGCCCCCACGCTGGAGTTCAAGGACATACCCGGCCTCTACGGCGCGGGGCAGTTCAACGGCTCGAGCGGCTATGAGGAGGCCGCGGTGCAGGGCTTCATGGCGGGCGTGAACGCCGCGCTTAAAATACAGGGCCGCGGGCCCTTTGTGCTCAGCCGGAGCGAGGCCTACATCGGCGCGCTCATAGACGACCTCGTCACCCGCGGCACGAACGAGCCCTACCGCATGATGACCTCGCGGAGCGAATACCGCCTCATCCTCAGGCAGGACAACGCCGACGAACGCCTCACGAAATACGGCTGCGCCCTGGGCCTGGTGAGCCGGGAGCGCTATGAGGCCGTCCTGGCCAAATACGCCGCCGTGGACGCGGAGCTCGAGAGGCTTGAAAACACCCATCTCGCCCCCACGCCGGAGCTCGCCGCCGCCCTCGAGGGCCTGGGCGAGAGCGCGCCCGCGAGCGGCGTGAGCCTCGCCGCGCTCCTGCGCAGGCCGCATGTGAATTACGCGGCACTTTCAAAATTCGACGTAAGCAGGCCGGATTTGCCCAAAGCAGTGATAAACCAGGTAGAAATCCGCCTGAAATATGCAGGATATATCAAAAGGCAGATAAAGCAGGTGGAGGAGTTCAAGCGCATGGAGTCCCGCCCCATACCAGCGGACATAGACTACTACGCCGTGCCCGGGCTGCGCACCGAGGCCAGGCAGAAGCTCGCCGCCGTGCGGCCCGAGAGCTTTGGCCGCGCCGCGCGCATATCGGGCGTCTCCCCCGCGGACATGGCCGCGCTGGCGCTGTACGCCGGGAGGCGCGCATGAAGCCGCGCGTAGTCCTGGGCTTCTCCGGCGGCGTGGACAGCGCCGTCGCGGCGAAGCTGCTGGCGGCAAGCGGCTGGGAGGTGCGCGGCGTCTACCTCGAGACCGGTTCCGGCGAGGCGGGCTACGCGCGGGAGAGCGCGGCGGAAATGGGCCTGCCGCTTGAGATAGCCGACGCGCGCCGCGAGCTGGAGCGCGAGGTCTGCGCGCCCTTTGAGGCGGCCTATCTCGCGGGCGCGACGCCGAGCCCCTGCGTGCTCTGCAACAGGCGCGTGAAGCTCCGCCTGCTCTGCGATGCGGCGGACGCTATGGGTATTTACAACGTCGCCACCGGCCATTACGCCGCGGCGCGCATGGGCGCGGTCTTCCGCGGCCGGCCGGAGAGCGACCAGAGCTATATGCTCTGCATGATAAGCAGGGCGCAGGCCGCGAGGCTCGTGCTGCCCCTGGGCGGGTACATAAAGCCCGAGGTGCGCGCCCTGGCCGCCGGAAGCGGCCTGATGCCGGCGCAGAAGCCGGACAGCATGGAGATTTGCTTCATCCCGGACGGGGATTTCGCCGCGTGGATAGAGCGGCGCGGCTCCGCGCCCGGCCCCGGGGCGCTGATATACAAGGGCGAGCGCGTGGGCACGCACGGCGGCTGCCACCGCTACACCCTCGGCCAGCGGCGGGGCCTCGGCTTCGCCGCGGGCAGGCGCGTCTTTGTGAGCGAGATACGCCCGGAGTCGAACGAGGTCGTCCTCTCCGACGGCGGCGGGCTCTACATGGACCGCGTGCGCACCGGGGAGGCCAACTGGCTCATAAGCCCGCCCGAGGGCGAGTTCAGCTGCCTTGCGCGCGTGCGCCATTCGCGCGGGCTCAGCCCGGCGCGGGCGCGCCTGTGCCCGGACGGCTCCCTCGACATACGCTTTGAAGAGCCCGTCCGCGCCCCCGCTCCCGGCCAGGCCGCCGCCCTCTACGCCGGGGACATGCTCATCGCGGGGGGCATAATCGCGCCGGAAGGCGGCGCGGGGCCATGAAGCGCCGGCTCAGCCGCCGCGCGAGCGAGGCCCTGCTCGCGGCGGTGATCGTCGCGCGGAGCACCTCCCTGCTGCTGCTCAAGCTCGGCCTCGAGGACATGGGCACGCTCACGCTCACCGCCCTGCGCTTCACCGTGGCCTCGGCAATACTGCTCGCCCTATTCCACCGCCGCGTGCGCGCCGCCGGGGCGGACGCGGCCCGGCGCGGGGCGCTCATAGGCGCGGTCTTCTTCCTCGTGATCGTGAGCGAGGTTACCGCCCTGCGCTACACGCCCACCTCCACCACCTCGTTCCTCGAGAACACCTCCGTCGTTATCGTGCCCCTGGCGCTGGCCGCCTGGCGGCGGCGCCTGCCCCGCGCGGCGGAGCTGCTTAGCGCGGCGCTCTGCCTTGGCGGCGTGGCGCTGCTCACGCTGGGCGGGGGGAGCGGGCGCTTCGGCCCGGGTGAGGCGCTGTGCGTCCTCACCGCCTTCCTCTACGCCGGGGCCATAATCCTCACCGACCGCATGAGCCATTCGGGCGCCGACCCACTCGCCATGGGCATAGCGCAGGTCTGCGCCATAGCGGCCCTCGCCTGGGCCGCCGCGCTGCTGTTCGAGGGGCCGGAGATCCCCGTCTCCGCCCGGGACTGGGGCATAATCCTCGCCCTCGCCGCCGTCTGCACCTGCTTCGGCTTCACGCTGCAGCCCGTGGCGCAGAGCGGCACCAGCGCCGGGCGCGCGGCCATGTTCTGCGCGCTCAGCCCGCTCAGCGCCTCGGCCCTCGGCGTAATCTTCCTGCACGAGCCGCTGACCGGCGCGGCCGCGCTGGGCGCGGCGCTCATACTCGCCGGCCTGCTCCTGCCGAACGCGCCCGGCGCGCGGAAGGACCTCCCGTCCTGAGCCCGGGCGCAAAAATCCCCCGTTCAGCCTGAACGGGGGATTGCCTTTACCTATCCAGTTCGGCGCTCGCCAGTATGTTCCGGCACAGGAACACCCCCAGCAGCGTTATGAGCGCATTGACGCCCGCGAGGACGAGCAGCGCGGCCCACTCGGGCAGGACGAAGGAGGCGAAAACGGCAGCGGCGACGCCGGGCGCGGCCATCAGGATGAGCACGATGAAGTAGAAGAGGAAGACGAGCGCCTTCACCGTCACGCTGCCGAAGACGCGCTCCGTCGCCAGGCTGCCGGCGACGAAGAGGTAGGCGTAGCTGAAGTACGCCACGGCCGCGGCGGCGATGCTCATGAGCGGGGCCTCGACATAGAAGCACATGGGCCCGAAGCTCAGCAGCGCGCTGACGGCGTAGCCCGCCGCGCTCTCGCGCAGGCACCAGAGCAGCTTTTTCGTCGGCGGCTCGGGCACGAGGTAGACGTAGGGCTTGGTCATCTCCCTCATGAGCCGGCCCGTGGCGACGTAGAAGAACATCATGTAGGCCGCGAAGGCCAGGGGCGCGACTATCCCTTCCCCGCGCATGAGGAAGGCGAAGCCCAGGTTCGCTATCACGCAGACCAGCTCTATGCCGCTCAGGAGCCACTTGCGGCTGCGGCGGTTCTCCACGCGGTGCTTGTAGTAGAAGGCGCTCGCGCCGCGGCCCCCGCCGAGGCCGGTTTTCCCGACGCTGACGTTCCTGGGCGCGGTGTCGGCCACGCGCCCCTCCTTCGCCGCGGCCTGGGTGAGGAAGGCCGTCTCCGTGCTCTGCAGCACGTCCTCGTAGTAGTCCTGGTCGGCCCTGGCCATGACGATGACGAGCGCGGCGGAGTAGGCCGCCCAGAGCAGCGTCAGCAGCGCGGCGGGGGAGTAATTGCCCAGGATCGCCTCATAGCAGGCCGCGCCCAGCCAGCCCGCGACGGGGAAGAGGCGGCCTATGGGGTCGACCATGGCGTCGCAGAGCCCGCCGAGCGCGCTCCCCGCGCCCAGCGCGCGCCAGCCGAGGTAGAGCGCCCAGAGGGCCGTTACCGCGACGTATACGAAGCGCAGGGCCTTGCGCACGCGGTCGCGGCCGGAGCTCAGGCAGTATATCACCATCGCCGTGAGCTGGCCCGTGAAGACCGCGAGGCCGTAGCCCAAGACGAAGACCATCAGCCCGCCGAAGCCCACGCCGTAGCTCGTGTGCATCCAGCCGTACTGGAAGAGTATCACGACGGCCAGGACGAGCGCGGTGCCCATCTGGTTGAGCATACCGTGGAAGAGCACGCGCAGCGGCCTGAAAGGCCCGGCGAAGAGGAAGTTCACGTCCGGCATCTTGAAGACGCTCATGCCCGTCGAGAAGCCGGAGTTGGCCGTCATGAGGAACATCAGCGCAAAGTAGCCGACGGCTATCGCGCCGAGCTGGGAGTTGGGCGAGGCGGAGGAGTCCCCTCCCTCGCCGGCGGCGCCGATGAACACGACGAAGGCCAGCAGCGCGACGACAATGACGCTGTATATGAGCTTGGCGGGCGAGCGGAAGACGCCCCTTACGCGGTTCTTGAGCGTGGTCAGGGTGAGGTAGGCGAGGGCGCTCATGCCTGCTCACCGCCCTCGGTTATGGCGAAGAAGAGCTCCTCGAGGTCCTGCCCGCCGGACTCCGCGGCGCGCCTCGTGGCGGCGAACTCGCCGTTCATCATGATGTGCGCCACGTCCCAGTAGTCCTCGACGGAGTCTATCATGTGCGTGGATATGAGCACGGCGCGGCCCTCCGCGCGCAGCTCGCGGAAGATGTTCTTGAGCTCCTTTATCGCGTGCGGGTCCAGGCCCACCAGGGGCTCGTCGAATATCAGCACGTCCGGCCTGTGCACCATGGCGCAGGCGATGGAGAGCTTCTGCTGCATACCCTTGGAGAGCTCCCGGCCCAGCTTATCGCGCTTGTCCGCGAGCTCCAGCCGCTCGAGCAGCGCGTCGCCGTAGCCGTCGTCGTCCATGCGCCAGGCCCGGCGGATAAATTCCAGGTGCTCGGCCACGGTCAGCAGGTCGTAGACAGCGGGCATCTCGGGTATATAGCCCAGGCGGCGCTTGGCGGGGATGGATTTATTCGGCTCCCCGCCTATATATATCTCGCCCTTGAAGCGCAAAAGGCCCGCGATGCACTTTATTATGGTGCTCTTGCCCGCGCCGTTGGGGCCGAGCAGCACCGCGGTCTCGCCGGCGTTCACGGCGAAGCTGATGTCGCGGTTGGCGGTGTTTTTCCCGTATTTCTTTGTGACGTGTTCTACGCGCAGCAATGCGTCGGACATGGCGGCCTCCGGTTTTCCCTTTGGGAAGATAAGCAGCATTATACACGCGCGCCAGGCAAATAGCAAGCGCGGCAAAGTAAAATGCGCGTGATTTATTATGGCGTCCAGCGTGCGCCGTTCCGGTTCAGGATACAGCGCAAAATTCAATAATAATTCAATAACGGCCGGCGGCAAACGCCAAAGGGCCGCCTGCGCCCCTGGCGGGACGCGGCGGCCCTTGTTATTGTTTTTGCCATACGGCGCGTTTTCCGGGGCGCGGGCGCGCCGCCTGCCGGGCCTTACTTCAGGCCCAGGGGGATGATCGAGCAGTAGTCCTCCACGCTGCCCCGGTCGTTGAAGCACTCTATTATGCGCCGGCCCGTCTCGTTCATCTCGCCCAGGTCGTACTCCGCGAGGACCTTGGCGAAGAAGCTGTAGAGGATCTCAGCGCCCTTGTCGTAGCCCTCCTCGCCCAGGTACTCCTGCCTCTCCGGGCAGAGGAAGCGGGAGGATATGCGCTGGCCGTCGACCTTCATCTCGTTGAGGGAGTAGCCCATGAGGGCGCAGCGCGCCGGGCTCAGGCGGTCCATCTTCATATTGACGCCGCCGCGGCGGGCGAGGTATTCGCGGGAGATCCACTCCGCGGCGAAGCCGACGCGGTAGGAGCCTATATGCTGGTTGGGTATGAGGACGTAGCGGGTGTTCGGGCAGGAGAGTATCTGCTCGAGCAGCAGGTTGGCCTGCGTCACGCGCTTGCCGGTGGCGAAGGGCCAGTAGCTGCCCACGCCCTCGCTGGCCAGCGGGCTGCCGCCGGATATGCTCGGGTTCTTGAAGCCGCGCGGGGCCACGAGCCTCCACAGCCAGGCGAGCGCGGGCGGGACTATCTGCATGAGGCCCATGATGCCGTAGGTCGGGTCCTTGGCGGTCGCGGGCGGCATACGCACGCCGAAGGAGCGCACGTCCACCTCGACGGGCTTGCTGACCACGTTGGCTATCATCCTGCGCGGCACTATGACGCGCGGGTTCGGGCAGGGCTTGCCGTCGGAGTCGAGCACATGCTCCCAGGGCAGGCAGGTGGCGCGGGGCACGGCCTGCAGGTTGAGGAACATGAGCGGCTCGCTGGGGCTTATGGAGATGCGCTCGTACTGCGGGTCGCAGCCGTAGCGGGTAATGCCGTCCACGCGGACGAACCAGCCGTCCTCGCCGTCGGTGAGGCAGAGCTTGCCGCTGCCGTCCTGTATGCTGGGCGGGCACATGGCCATGTCGTCCGTAACCGGCTCTATCGTACAGGTGTCGCTCATGGAGATGTAGTGCTCCTCGCCGGAGACAAGGTCCACGCCGAGCAGCACGCGGCCGTCGCCCGAGCGCATGACGTCCTGCAGCAGCTCGCTCTTGCCGCCGCCGGAGGCGCCCTCGTGCATCATGACCATCTCGTTCTCATAAGGCGTGATTATGCGCGCGCTGGAGGCGTGGGCCGTGACCCAGCCCTCGTTCTCGCCTATGTCCAGCAGGACGGCATATATGCCCTTCTTGGCGCTCGGCCCGGGGTAGAGGTTGTAGGAGAAGACCTCGTGCATGTTCTCGCGGCGGCAGTGGACGACAATCTGCTTGCCGCCGAAGTGGGTGTGCCTGAAGGGGGGCGCGGCGTAGACCACGGCGCGGGGCTTGAAATGCTCCACGGTGCGTATGTCCACAAAGGCCTGGAGCTGCGCCATTGCGAAGCCGAAGAAGGCGGCGTTGCGCGGGCAGACCAGCAGGCTGTCGTAGCCGAAGTCGTAGCCGCCGGACTTGAAGGGGACGAGGATGAGCTCCTGGCGGGTGAGCCAGCGGAAAGTCTCTATCCTCAGCTCGTCGAAGCTGTAGCCGTATACGTCCTCGAAACGCGGCTTGTCGGTGGGCTCGTTGTCGCCTATCCTCATGCTGTCCGGGTCGCGGCGGCGCATATAGTCCTCGGGGAAGTTGACGGCGGCGCCGTTCTTGCAGCGCACGACCTCGGCCTCCTTCACGGGGTGGCCGTTCACATCGTACAGGACCTCTATCTTGTCGGTATATTCGTTGCCGAAAATGAGCTCGAAGAGCTGGTCCTTGCTGGTGGGGATAATTACGCTGGGGCTGTTGTATATAACCGCTCTCAGCTCCTCGGGAAGTTCAAAGCGTTCAAAGAGTATGTTCAAGTTACTTCCTCGCTTTCCGTACTGGCGTACATTATAATGGTATTAGCATTGTCATGCTTTGTCAACAATAAAACAGCCCCGCCCCCGCCACAAATTGGGACGCCGCGCGCGTCCGGCTGCGTCAACATGCACAAGGCGTCAGGGCTTCGGCGCGGCCCCGCCCTCCGGCGGCGCCATGGGCGCCGCGCCCGGCATGGCGAGGTTGATGCAAAGCGCCACGATTATGCCTATGACGGTGTCCAGCAGGCGGTTCAGCGCGTAGGCGTACGGCGAAGCGTCGCCGATATGGTATACCGAAACGCTCAAAAAAACAATACACGCGAAGCCCGTGACGCTGGGCTTGTGTATCATGAGCGTCGTGACGATAATGGGTATAATCAAGACGGCGATTATGAATATATAGAGGGGCAGGAAGCGCTGCATATGCAGCTGCGTCTCGGCGAACAGCAGCGCGACGCCGTAGGCGCCGCCTATGGCGGTGCCGACAACGCGGTTGAAGGAGTTCTTTATAGTGGCCTCCGTGCTCTTCTGTATACATATGACGGCCGCGATCATGGAGAAAAAATTCAGCCCGTCCCTGTCCCTCAGCCAGCCTATAAGGCCGCAGATAAAGACAGCGATCGCGGTTTTTATTATGCGCATGCCTATATGTATGTGGTAATGTTCCTCAAACCCGTTGTCGAAGAGTATATCTCTCCAGGTCTTCATCCGGTCACCTCCGCTAACATACTATAATTATATACTATAGTTGTGAAAGTGTCAAAGCCCGGGGGCGCGTCCGCCCGCGGCCCGCTCCGCCTTCGCCCCGCCCTGGCCCCAGGCCGCGCCGGCGAACACCAGCGCCGCGCCGAGCAGCTGCACGGGGCCCATGCTCTCGTGCAGGAAAATCGCCGAGAATATGAGCGCGCTCACCGGGTCGACGTAGCCGAAGAGCGCCACGGCCCTCGCGGGCAGGCGGTTCATGCTGGAGAAGTACATGAAGCAGGCTAGGCCGGTGTTCACAAGGCAGAGCGTCAAGAGCGCGAGCGTCCCCGCCGTATCGGCCGGGAAGCCGATGCGCCCCCCGGTCAGGAGGACGTAAGGCGTCATCACGCAGGCGGCCACCGCCATTTCGATAACCGTAAGCGGAAGCCCGGAGACGCCGGTAATTTTCTTGTTGAAAATTATCAGCGAGGCGTAAAAGCACGCGCTGCCCAGCCCGACCAGCAAGCCCCGCCCGGTTACGCCCGTGTCGCCCACGCCCACGGCGAGGGCCAGCCCGGCGACGGCGGCGGCCATGCCAGTATACGCCCTCGCGCCCTGCTTTTCGCCCAGCAGCAGCGGGCTGACAAGCAGCACTATGACCGGCGCGAGGTAGTAGGTCAGCGTGGCCATGGAGACGCTCATGAGCTTATACGCCTCAAAGAGCAGCGCCCAGTTTACGCCGAGGCATACGCCCGCGGCTATGAGCTTGGCGGCCTCGCGCCTCAGCGCCAGGCGGTCCAGCTTCACCCGGCCGGCGAGCATGACCAGGATAAGCGCCGCGCTGCCCACGAGGGTGCGCATACAGACGATTTCCTCGCTCGTGAGCTCGATAAAGGCGGATATGACGCCGTTCGTACCGAAAATCAGCAGCGACGCTATGTACATGGCGTAGTTCTTCATGGCTCTCCCCCGGCATTGAGTTATTTCAGGCATAGCAAAAGAGACACAGCGCAGGGCTGTGTCTCTTCTGTGTTGGCGCTGACCTATCTTCCCGGTCCGTCTCCAGACAAGTATTGTCGGCACAGGTGAGCTTAACTTCCGTGTTCGGAATGGGAACGGGTGGACCCTCACCGTTAAAAGCACCAACTAAATGGTACACCATCAG
>CALWYP010000086.1 GCA_944385795.1 uncultured Oscillospiraceae bacterium
CAAGGCCAAGCTGCTCCGCCACTCGGTGCAGGCTCTCCTCGCATACGAGCTGGGCGCGCAGGCGGGTCATGCGCCCCTCCGGCAGCTCCGGGAAGCGCTTATAGAGCGCGTCTGCCACGACCAGGCCCAGCACGCTGTCGCCAAGGAACTCCAGCCTCTCGTTGCTCTCGCAGCTGTGGCCGCGGTTCTCGTTGGCGTAGGAGCTGTGCGTCAGGGCGTTCACGAGCAGGGCCCGGCTGCGGAAATCATATCCAAGTTTCCCCTCGAGCGCCTGCATCAGTTGGCCGAGGCTTTCTCCACATAGTCGACAAGGTCGCCTATAGTGCTGATATTCTTGAGCTCGTCCTCGCTGATCTCGCCGAGGTCGAACATCTCCTCTATCGTCATGCTGAGCTCGACGACGTCAAGGCTGTCGGCGTTGAGGTCGTCGGTGAAGCTGGTCTCGCGGCCGAGGGTCTCGGGCTCGACGACGAACTGCTTGGCGACAAGGTCGCGGATCTTTTCGAATATCATTTTGTTTCCTCCATTCCGGCCAGCTCCTCGGGGGAGAGGCGCATGTGCTCAATGTTTTTCTCTATCTCCTCAATGACGCCGGCGCGCGAGAAGTTCACGGCCTGGCGTATTGCGCTGAATATGGCCTCCTCGTTGGAGGAGCCGTGGGCCTTTACGACGGGCTTGGATATGCCGAGCAGGGGCGTGCCGCCGACCTTGTTGACGTCGAGCCCGTCCTTCATGGCCTTGAAGTCCCGTTTCAGGGCGAGGGCGGCGAGCTTGTTCTTCGTGGAACTGTAGAAAACGCCCTTGAGCTGGCCCAGGGCGAACTTTATCATGCCCTCGCTGGCCTTCAGGAATACGTTGCCGGTAAAGCCGTCGGTGACGGCGACGTCCACGCCGCCGGCCATGACGTCCGTGCCCTCGATGTTGCCGATGAAATTAATCCTGCCCTCTGCGGAGGCCTTTTCAAGCAGCCTGTATGCCTGCTTGCCCAGCGCGTAGCCCTTTGTGGGCTCGGTGCCGTTGCTCAGCAGGCCGACCCGCGGGCGCGGGCAGCCCATTATCTTGTCGGCGTAAAAGCTGCCCATAAAGGCGAACTGCAAAAGGTATTCGGGGGTGCACTCCACGTTGGCCCCGCAGTCTATGAGCATGACGCCCCTGGCCCCGTTGGGCAGCACGGGCGCGAGCGCGGCGCGGCGTATGCCGGGTATGCGCTTTACAGTCAGGGTGGCCCCCGTCAGCAGCGCGCCGGTGCTCCCGGCGGAGACGACGGCGTCGCCCTCCCCGTCGCGCAGCATTTTAAGCGCGACGGCCATGCTGGAGCCCTTCTTGCGGCGGGTGGCCGTGCTCGGGTCGTCCTCCATGGTTATGACCTCGCGCGCGTCCACAATATCCACGCTCTCCCCGCCGAGCAGCGGCTCGATGAGCTCCCTGCGGCCTATGAGCGCCGTATCCACGCCCAGCTCCTTCTTCGCGCGCAGCGCGCCGAGCACAGGGGCCCCGGGCGCGTTGTCCCCGCCCATGGCGTCAATAAGTATCCTCAACTTTTAAGGCCTCCTTTGTTTCTATAAGCGAGTCGATTATCTCAAGGGAGCGGCGGGAAATCTCTACGTTCTTGTTGCGCTTGCCCTTGACGCGGTAGCCCAGGGGGCTGATTATGCCGAAGTTGATGTTCATGGGCTGGAAGTCGCCCACGCTGCCGCCGGAGACGTAGAGCGCGAGCGCGCCCACGGCCGTCTCCGCCGGGAAGTCCACGCTCTCCATGCCCAGCGCCCGCGCGGCCGTCTCAATACCCACGAGCAGGCCGCTCGCCGCGCTCTCCACATAGCCCTCGACGCCCGTCATCTGCCCGGCGAAACTTATCCTCGGCTCGCTCCTGAGCCGGTAATACCTGTCGAGCAGGCGAGGGGAATCGAGGTAGGTGTTGCGGTGCATGACGCCGTAGCGCACGAAATCCGCGTCTTTGAGCGCGGGTATCATGGAGAACACGCGCTTCTGCTCGCCCCAGGTGAGGTGGGTCTGGAAGCCGACGAGGTTATAGAGCGTGCCCTCGGCGTTGTCCTGCCGGAGCTGCACCACGGCGTAGTCCTCGGCGCCGGTGTTGGGGTTCACGAGCCCCACGGGCTTCATAGGCCCATAGCGCAGGGTGTCCTCGCCGCGGCGGGCCATGACCTCTACCGGCATACAGCCCTCGAAGACCGCGCCGTCGTCAAAGCCGTGTACGGGGGCCTCCCTGGCCTCGCGCAGCTCGCGCACAAAAGCGGTATACTCCTCCGCCGTCATGGGGCAGTTTATATAGTCCGCCGTGCCCTTCCCGTAGCGGGAGGCGCGGTAGGCGCTGGACATATCCACGCTCTCAAGCGTCACTATGGGCGCGACGGCGTCGTAGAAGTGCAAGTCGAATTCCGGGCAGAGCCCGCGTATGCGCCCGGCCATGGCGTCGCTCGTGAGCGGGCCGGTGGCTATGACCGTCTCGCCTTCAGGTATATCCACGGCCTCTTCGCGGACGATCTCGATATTCGGCTCGTTTTCCAGCGTTTCGGTAATATACCTCGCAAAGCCCGCGCGGTCCACGGCCAGGGCCCCGCCGGCCGCCACGCGGTTTACTTCCGCGCTCTCCATTATAAGCGAGCCCAGGCGGCGCAGCTCCTCCTTGAGCAGCCCGACCGCGTTCGTGAGGTCGTCGCCGCGCAGCGAGTTGGAGCAGACAAGCTCGGCGAAGTCCGCGCTCTTGTGCGCGGGGCTGTACTTGAGCGGCTTCATCTCGACAAGCCGGACGCTTATGCCGCGGCGGGCCAGCTGCCAGGCACATTCGCTGCCCGCGAGGCCCGAGCCTATTACGGTGACGGATGCCATTATTCGCCCTCCCCGGCGGCCTTCTTCGCCGCGCTCTTGCGCGTTGCGGTCTTCTTCGCGGCCGTGGTTTTCTTCGCGGCCGTTGCCTTCTTCGCGGAGGCCGCCTTCTTCGCCGCAGGCTTCTTCCCGGCGGCCTCTCCGGCCCCGGCTTCTGCCGCGCCGGCGGCTTTCCCGTCCTCCTCCTTGGCCTGCTTCGGCTTATACCCGCGCTGCTCGGGCGGGACATAATTGGGGCACTCGGGGTTTATGCAGAAGGACTTGCTGCGGCCGCGTCCGGAGCGCTTGAAGAGGGTCTTGCCGCACTCGGGGCAGTTGTCCTTAGTGGGCACGTCCCAGGTCATGAAGCCTATGATCTCGCGCCCGTCCGCGCCCTTGCCGCGCCAGGGGCAGTCCTTGCCGCGCTCGCAGGCGTAGTAGGCGTAGCCGTTGCGGGAGGTGCGCTTCAAAAGCCTTCCGCCGCAGGCGGGGCACTTGCCGGGCATCTCCACAACTATCGGCATGGTAAAGGTACATTCCGGGTAGCCCGGGCAGGCCAGGAAGCGGCCGAAGCGGCCGGACTTGTAGACGAGCTTCCTGCCGCAGTTGGGGCAGACCTCGTCGCTCTCCTCGTCGGGGACCTTTATCCTCTGGCCCTCCATGGCCTTCTCGGCGTCCTTGAGCTCCCTGTCGAAGCCGCCGTAGAACTCCGCGAGGTAGCTCTTCCAGTCCTTCTCGCCCTTTTCAATCTCGTCGAGCCCGCTCTCCATCTTGGCGGTGAACTTCAGGTCCACGATGTCGGGGAAGCGCTCCTCCATGAGCCCGGTGACGACCTCGCCGAGCGAGGTCGGGCGCAGGTAGCGCCCCTCCTTGACGACGTACTCGTGGCTGAGTATGGTGGTTATCGTCGGCGCGTAGGTGCTCGGGCGGCCTATGCCCTTCTCCTCCATCGCGCGTATGAGCGTGGCTTCGGTGTAGCGGCTGGGCGGCTGGGTAAAGCGCTGCTCCTTCGTGAGCTTCTTGCAGGCGGCCTTTTCGCCCTCGCTTAGGTTGGGTATGCGCTTTACGGGGCCCTCGCCCTCCTCGTCCTTGGCGTCCTCGTACACGGCCGTGTAGCCGGGGAAGACCAGCTCGCTGTAGCTGGCGCGGAAGCTGTGCCCGGCGCAGGCCGCCTCGACGGCGACGTTGTCGTAAACTGCGTTGGACATCTGGCAGGCGGTGAAACGCCCCCAGATGAGCCGGTAGAGCTGATACTGCTCGCGCGTGAGGTCGCCTCTGACCATCTCGGGCGCGAGGGCGGCGTTGGTCGGGCGTATGGCCTCGTGCGCGTCCTGGGCGCCGGCGCGGGCCTTGTACCTGCGCGGCTGCGGCGGGCAGTAGGCCGCGCCGTAGTGGGCGGAGATATATTCGCGCGCCGCGGCGAGGGCCTCCTCGCTAAGGCGCAGCGAGTCTGTACGCATGTAGGTTATAAGGCCTATCGTGCCCTGCCCGGCGACGTCCACGCCCTCGTAGAGCTGCTGGGCTATGCTCATCGTGCGCCGGGGCGTCATGCCCAGGCGGCGCGAGGCCTCCTGCTGCAGGGTACTGGTTATAAAGGGCGGCGAGGGGCTGCGCTCCTTCTTGCCGCGCTTGACGGAGTCCACGGTGAACTCGCCGCCGGCGCAGTCCGCTATGACGGCGTCCACCTGCGCCTCGCTCTTGAGCTCGGCCTTTTTCCCGCCTTCGCCGTAATAGCGCGCGGTGAACTCCGTGGAGTCCGCGCGGCGGAGCTCCGCGTCGAGCAGCCAGTACTCCTCGGGCACAAAGGCGCGTATCTCGTTCTCGCGGTCGACCACCATGCGCGTGGCGACGGACTGCACCCTGCCCGCGGAGAGGCCGCGGCGTATCTTCTTCCAGAGCAGGGGGCTCAGCTCGTAGCCGACTATGCGGTCGAGTATGCGCCGGGCCTGCTGGGCGTCGACAAGGTCGGCGTCTATGTCGCGCGGGGCCTTGATGCTCTCCGTTACCACCTTCTTCGTTATCTCGTTGAAGGTGACGCGGCAGGCCTTGCCGTCGGGCAGCTCCAGCAGCTCCTTGAGGTGCCAGGCGATGGCCTCGCCCTCGCGGTCAGGGTCGGTTGCGAGGTAGACCATAGCGGCCTTATCCGCCCGCTCCTTCAGCTCGGCGATTATGTCCTCCTTGCCCTTGACGGGTATATACTGCGGCGTGAAGTCGTGCTCAAGGTCCACGCCCATGGTGCTCTTGGGCAGGTCGCGCAGGTGGCCCATGCTGGCCATTACCTTGAAGTCCTTGCCCAGGTATTTTTCGATGGTCCTCGCCTTAGCCGGTGACTCGACTATCACGAGGGCCGTCTTTCCCTTTGCCATCAAAACGTCCTCACTTCTGACTTATATTGAGGGAAAACCTCTTCCCCGGTTCCTGGCTTACATAGCCTTTTATCCTGAGCGCCGTGAGCTCGCCCAGCACCTTTATGGCGGGCAGGCCCGTGCGCTCTATTATATCGTCCACAAGCGTGTGCTGCTGCGTGATTGCGGAGATTATTTTAAGCTGCTCGGCGCTTAGCTGCTCGAGCTGCTTCTCCAAGTCAATATATTCCTCGCGCTTGGGCTTGTCAATGTCTTTTTTCCCGCCGGAGCCCCTGCGCGCGGCATTCCCGCGCCCGGAGCGGGGCCTTGGCGCGGGCTTCCCCGCCGCCTCCGCGGCGTAGCGTTCCGACCCCTCCGGGGGCGCGCCGCCGTCCGGCCTGAGCCGCGGGAAGACGCGCTCATAGCCGCCGAGCACGTCCCAGGCGCATACGGCGGCCTGGGCGCCCTCTATTATAAGGCGGTTCGAGCCGGCGGACGCGGGCGAATCCGCGTTGCCCGGCACGGCGAAGACCTCCCTGCCCTGTTCCAGGGCCTCGTGGGCGAAGCCGACGGCGCCGCTCTTTTCAGGCGCCTCAACTACAAGCGCCGCTAGGGCGAGGCCGTAGGTTATGCGGTTGCGCGCCCTGAAAAAAGAGCCCAGCGTCCTCGTGCCGGGCGGGTACTCGCTCACAAGCGCGCCGCGCTCCAGCACGCGCTCCGCCTCGGGATAGCCGTGCAGCCCGTCTATGGCCGTGGCCAGCACGCCCACGCAGCGGCCGCCGGCGGAGAGCGCCCCATGCGCCGCCGCGGCGTCTATGCCGCGGGTGAGGCCGGATACCACCAGGCCGCCGCAGCCGGATATCTCCCAGCCCAGCCGGTGCGCCATGCGCAGTCCGTATTCCGTCGCCGAGCGGGTGCCGACCACGGCGACGCAGCACTCGGAGTCGATATCGGGCAGGTCGCCGCGGACATACAGCGCCAGCGGCGGGTCATAGGTCCCGGCCAGCCGCCTCGGGTAGCGCGCGTCGCGCAGGGTCAGCACCTCCACGCCGGAATCGGCGCACTTGCCGGCGATGCTTTTGGCGGCTTCCGTATCCTTGTCGGCGAGCGCCTCGATCTCCTCCCGCGGCAGCCCGGCCTCCCTCAGCGCCGCGGCCCCGGCGAAAAAGGCCTCCCGGGCCCCGCCGAAGCGCTCGGCGAGTAGCAGCTTCGTCCTGGGCCTGACGCCTCTCAGCGAGGCCAGCCAGAGCCAATATACCAGCTCGTCCATACCCAGCCCCCCTACAGCAGCCGGCGCGCCATCTCCCACATGAGCACTGCTCCGGCGGCGGCCGCGTTCAGCGACTCGCTGCCGGGTTTCATGGGGATGATGACCGTGCCTCCGCACATGCCCAGGAGCTCCGGGCTGAGCCCGTGGCCCTCGTTCCCGATGGCGACGGCGCAGCGCCCCAGCTCCGCGCGGCGTATGTCCAGAGCGCCCTCCGAGAGCGCCGAGCCCAAGAGCCTGAGCCCCAGGGCCTCAAGCGTCCCGCCGAGTTCCTCAAGCGTACACTCGCGCGCATACTGCCTGAAGGCCGCGCCCATACTCGCGCGCACGGCGCGCGGCGAGGTCCTGTCGGCGCAGCTCCCGGTGAGGAACACCGCGTCTATGCCGAGGGCGTTGGCCGTGCGTATCAGCGTGCCCACGTTGCCCGGGTCCTGCATGTCCTCCAGCACGACGGCGCAGCGCAGCTCCTCCGGCGCGGCTATACGAGGCAGCCTGACGGAAAACACCGGCCCGGGGCTGTTCTTGACGGGCGAGGCGTAGCCCACGAGCTCCGGAGGCGCGGTATACACCGGGCAGCCGAGGCCCGGAGGCAGGCAGGCCGGGTCGGAGCAGAGCAGGCCCGTCACCTCCGCCCCCGACGCGAGGGCTTCGCCCAGGAGCTTGAGCCCGTCGAGCGCGGTCTCGCCGCGCTCCCGCCGTACGGCGGCGTCCGAGCCCAGCGCCCGGAGGCGCGCTATATACGGATTCTTCCTGGACGTTATCCGCTCCACCGGCGGCGCCCCCTTTCCTGCCATACTACATTACATTTAAAAATATGCGCAATCTCCGGATTTGTCAACTGTATTATGCTTCGCAGGCAAAGCCAATCGCCGCCCGCGTGGGGCGGCGATTGTGGGTTTAATAGAGCTTCGCGCCGGCGGGGATCCGCCCGTCCACCATCAGCAGGTGGAGCTTTTCCTCGCCTTCCTCGTGATGTACGGCGCTTATCAGCATACCGCAGGAGTCTATGCCCATCATCTTGCGCGGCGGGAGGTTGGTTATGGCGATGCAGGTCCTGCCCACAAGCTCCTCGGGCTCGTAATACTCGTGGATGCCGCTGAGTATGACGCGGTCCTCGCCGCTGCCGTCGTCGAGCGTGAACTTGAGGAGCTTCTTGCTCTTCTTCACGGCCTCGCAGGCCTTGACCTTGACGGCGCGGAAATCGGAACGGCTGAAGGTCTCAAAGTCCACAAAATCGGCGAAGAGCGGCTCAATCTCCACCTTGGGGAAACCGGCCGGCGCCTCGTTCGCGGGCATACCCTCGAGCGCCGCGCCCAGGACCTCGCCGAGCTGGCCCATGGCCTCGCTTGCGGCGGGCTTATCGCCCTTCGGGATATCGAGAGGCTTCATCGTGGGGAACAGGATTATATCGCGTATCGA
>CALWYP010000087.1 GCA_944385795.1 uncultured Oscillospiraceae bacterium
CAGCTGCCCGGCCTCGCCAGCCAGAACATGATGGCCGACGGCATAGGCTACGGCGGCGAGGGCGACTGGAAGGTCGCCGGCATGACCGCCATCATGAAGAAGATGGCCGAGGGCCTCGAGGGCGGCACCGTCTTCATGGAGGACTACACCTACGACCTCGCCCCCGGCAACGAGATAAGCCTCGGCGCGCATATGCTGGAGGTATGCCCCTCCATCGCCGCGAACAGGCCCCGCATAGAGGTCCACGACCTCGGCATCGGCGACCGCGAGCCGCCCGCCCGCCTCGTCTTCGAGGGCAAGAGCGGCCCGGGCATCGTGGTCAGCCTCATAGACATGGGCGGCCGCCTGCGCATGATTATCCAGGACATCGAGGTCATAAAGCCCACCCTCGACATGCCCAACCTGCCCGTGGCCCGCGTGATGTGGAAGCCCGCGCCCGACCTGCTGACCGGCGTCAAGTGCTGGATCCATGCCGGCGGCGCGCACCACACCGTGCTCTCCACCGCGGTTACGGCCCAGATGATGATCGACTTCTGCGAGATAATGCAGATAGAGTGCGTCCACATCACGAAGGACAGCACCGTCGAGGGCCTCAAGCGCGAGCTGTTCTATAACGACATCGCGTGGAAATTAAAGGAGTTCTGATATGCTCGAACAACTCAAGGAAACCGTACTGAAGGCCAACCTCCTGCTGCCCAAGCACGGGCTGGTAACCTTCACCTGGGGCAACGTCTCCGGCGTCGACCGCGAGGCCGGCCTCATGGTCATAAAGCCCTCGGGCGTGGAGTATGACGAGATGTGCGCCGGCGACATGGTCGTCGTCAGCCTCGAGACCGGCGAGCGCGTCGAGGGCCGCTATAAGCCCTCCAGCGACACGCCCACCCATATCGCCCTCTATAAGGCCTTCCCGAACATAGGCGGCGTCGTCCACACCCACAGCCGCTGGGCCACCAGCTTCGCCCAGGCCGGCAAGGGCATCCCCGCCTTCGGCACCACACAGGGCGACTATTTCTACGGCGAGATACCCTGCACCCGCCTGATGACAGCCGAGGAAATCCATGGCGAGTATGAGCTCGAGACGGGCAACGTAATTATAGAGACGTATAAGGAGCGCGGGATAAACCCCGACTACGTCCCCGCCTGCCTCGTCCACAGCCACGGCCCCTTCGCCTGGGGCACCGACCCGATGAACGCGGTGCACAATTCCGTCGTCCTCGAGGAGGTCGCGTTCATGGCCTTCCACGCCATGGCCCTCACGCCCGGCCTCCCGTCCATGCAGCAGGAGCTGCTGGACAAGCACTACCTCCGCAAGCATGGCCCCAACGCCTATTACGGCCAGGGCTGATGCATATTTCACGTCACCACCCCAGCGGAAAGGCCCCGGAGCCCGTCTCCGGGGCCTTTTCCCGTCCGCGGGCGGCGGGGGAGGGATCGCCGCGGATATTCCGCGGCATTTTGCGCAGGATATATTGACACGGCGTCAGAATAGTGGTATATAATACTTACTGACACTGCGTCAGCAGACGCTGTAAACGATAGGCCAACAGGAACCTGCGCAATTAGGAGGTAACACATGAAATCCAAGGTGTATTTTACCCGTGAGCTCACGAGCGAGGCCGTTGTGAAGATGTACGGAGCGCTGGGAGTAAGCCTGCCCGGCAAAGTTGCCGTCAAACTCCACTCCGGCGAGCAGGGCAACCAGAACTACCTGACCCCCGAGTTCTGGAAGCCTATGATAGACAGGATCGGCGGCACGGTCTGCGAGACTAACACGGCCTACGGCGACGCCAGCGGCGGCGTGCGCGACCACACGGACACCCACCTCAAGCTCATAGAGGAGCACGGCTGGAACAAGTATTTCGACGTCGACCTCATGGACATCGAGGGGCCCGACCTTGTCTGGCCCATCCCGGACGGCAAGGCGCTCAAGGAGAACCACGTCCCCAGGCATATCGTCAACTACGACTCCATGCTCGTCCTCGCCCATTTCAAGGGCCACCCGATGGGCGGCTTCGGCGGCTCGCTCAAGCAGCTTGCGATCGGCTGCGCCAGCGCGAAGGGCAAGGCGCTTATCCATTCGGCGGGCAAGACCGACGACCGCTTCCAGTGCTGGACCGACCACGCGGACAAGACCGCCTTCCCCGAGGCCATGGCCGACGCGGCGAGCAGCATCTACCGCCATTTTGAGGGCAGGATAGCCTTTATAAACGTCATGCGGAACCTTTCCGTCGACTGCGACTGCTGCGCCGTGGCCGAGGACCCCTGCATGAAGGACATAGGCATACTCTCCTCCCTGGATCCCGTGGCGATTGACCAGGCCTGCATAGACCTCGTCATGGCCTCCGACGACCCGGGCAAGGAGCATTTCATGGAGCGGGTAAACTCCCGGAACGGCATACACACAATAGAGGCCGCCGCCGAACTCGGCTTTGGCAGCCGCGAATACGAGCTCATAGAGCTGTAAAGGAGCGTTAGAGAAATGAGCAGGATACTCACAGTGTATTTTTCCCCCACCGGCACCACCGCCGCGGCCGCGAAGGACATAGCCGCCGCCGTGGGGAGCGAGCTATATGAAATCGTCCCCGAGACGCCCTACACGGCCGCCGACCTCGACTGGAGGGACAAAAACAGCCGCAGCACGCTGGAGATGGACGACCCGGCCTCCCGGCCGGCCATTGCCGGCGCAATTCCCGACATGGACGCCTACGACATGGTCTTCCTCGGCTTCCCGATTTGGTGGTACGTCGAGCCGCGCATAGTGGACACCTTCCTGGACGCCGCCGGCCTCGACGGCAAGGCCGTCGTCCCCTTTGCCACCAGCGGCAGCAGCGGCATCGCCAACGTTGAGCGCAACCTGCGCGAGCGCTACCCCAGGGTCAACTGGCAGCCGGGAAAGCGCGTCGCCTCCGGGGCGGGCAAATGGGCAAAGGGCCTTGTCAAGTGAAGCTAGGCGGCCCGGGACCGGACGAAAGAGGCGATTGACATGCCGAAGGGCTCCGAAGCCTTGGCAAAGGCGCGCAGGGATGAAATAATAAACGCCTGCGCCGAACTTTACGAGACAATGGGCTTCCGGGACATCACGATACGCGACATCGCGGCGAAGACCTCCTTCACGCGCACGTCCATATATAACTACTTCCAGACGAAGGAGGAGATTTTCCTCGCCCTGCTGGGCAGGGAGTACGAGGCCTGGACGGCGGATATGCGCGCGATGGGGGGAGAGGAGGGGCCGGCGGCCTTCGCCGGAAAGCTGGCCGCCACGCTGCAAAAGCGCGGCTGTATGCTCAAGCTCATCAGCATGAACCTGTACGATATGGAGGGCTCGAGCCGCCTGGAGAACCTCGTGGAGTTCAAGCGCATCTACGCCGCCGCCCGCGGCGAGCTGGCTGCCTGCCTCGCCCGCTCCTTCCCCGGGATGCCGGCGGGGGAAATAGAGGAATTTATCCGCTGCTTCCTGCCCTTCCTCTTCGGGGTCTACCCCTACACCACGGCGACGGGAAAGCAGCGCGAGGCTATGGAACTGGCCGGGGTGGAGTACGCGGAGACAAGCGTCTACGAGCTCACGCGCGCCTTCACCGAGCGGCTGCTGGGCTGACGCGCGGCACAAACGTAAAGCGGATGCGAAGAGCCGCCAAAGGCTGACCTTTGGCGGCTCTTTTGATCATAACCCGCGCATTTTGAACATTCCGGCAATCTCATCGGCGCTCTCCCGCATCCCCCTTTGGAACCAGAGCTCTATCCAGCCGTACAGGGCGTAGGCCGTGTATGCCTTCGAGTACGCCGCTTCTTTGGGGTCATCCGGCCTCGGGCCGCAGAGGCCGGTAATTACGTCTTTCAGAAGATATATTAGGCCCCTCTGGTTTAACAGGGAGTAAAATTCAAAGTGCTTTTCAAAATGCGAGAACATGGCCCGGAGAAGCTCGCTGAGGGCCTTGCCTTCCCAGGGCTCGCCATCCGCCGCCCATTCCTGGAAAAGCCCATGGATATATGCCCGCAGGATATCTTCCTTGCTGCTGAAGTTGCGGTAAAATGACGCCCGGCCAACGCCGGCCCGCCCGCACAGCTCGCTGACGGAGATCCTTTCAAGCGGCTTCTCCCGCAGCAGCCCCAGCAGCGCGTCCGTAATATGCCCTATGACATAGGCGTTCCGCCCCTCGTTGCTCATTGGCGATACAGTTTCCACGCTTTGTCTCATTTTCACGCCTCCTGTTGACAGCGCCCCGGTTCGATGATACTATTGCAACGCCGATACAAATGTATCATCAAGATAATAGCACAGCCGGACGTGGCTGTCAACGTAAAACACGGAAAGGGGCTTGAAATGGCGCTTACGCGAAAGGGATGGGCGATAATTATCATCATTGCCGCGGCGGCTTTTGTTTTAGGAAGGCTGGCGGCCCGGGCGTTTATGAATCTGCTGCTGGGCGGCACGCTGTTTGGGGGGAATTTCCTATGAGGAAAAAGGCGAAAGGGAGGCGGACGGGAGCCGTGCCGCTGGGAATCGGGATTTTTGCTTTGGCCTTTCTCGGCGGCGCCGTATCAAAGTTTGCCATTACCCCGTCCTGGGCGAAGGAGTACGGCGTCCAATGGAGCGATGAATTGGGGACATTGAAAACGGATATACCTTACGGCGATGGGGAGGCGAATAAGTTCGACTTGTACCTGCCGAAGGACGGCACAAAAGACAGTTACGGCCTTGTGGTTTACCTCCACGCGGGCGGCTTCACATCGGGCGACAAGAGCGGCGACAGGGAAATGCTGTCCTGGCTGTGCGGCAAGGGCTATGTGGCCTGCGGAATTAACTATACGCTCCGCACAGATACCAACAACGCCAGCGTCTACAGCCAGTCCAATGAAATCAAGGCGGCCATTCCAAAAGCGGCCGAAGCCGCTGAGGAAGCGGGCTATCCCATAGGCAAGCTGGCCGTAGCGGGCGGCTCCGCCGGGCATACCCTCGCCATGATATACGCCTACAGGGACGCGGCGGAGGCCCCGGCGCCTGTCGTCCTCACCTTTGGGGCGGTCGGGCCGTCCTGCTTCCGCACGGAGGATTGGGATAATTACGGATTTGACCGGAATACGGAGGAGAGCAACCATGGGGCGGCTGGACTGTTCAGCGTGATGGCAGGCGCGGAAATCACCGTGGAGGAAATCAAAAGCGGGGCTTACCTTGAAAAGATGAAGCCTATCTCCGCTGTGGATTGGATCACGCCGGAATCCGCGCCAACCGTAGTCGCATATGGCGCGCGCGACCGGGTCCAGCCCTTCAAGGCTTCCCTCCGGCTCAAGGCCGCGCTGGAGGGAAACGGCGTAGATTATCAGTACTTTGAATGTCCACACTCCGGCCACGGCCTGCAGAACGACAACGCCGTGTACAGGCGGTGGATGGAGACGGTGGAGGCGTATCTGGACAAATATATGCCGGCAGCTCGAGGGGGTAAAAGGTGAAGAAATGGATTTTGGCCCTTGCCGCGCCTGCAATCCTGCTGGCGCTTGGCGGTTTGGGAATAAAAAAATATGGAAAAACATTTTAACCGCGCCTATGGCGCCGGAAAAGTATATTACGGAAGTAACAACCGGCGGCGGGATCGAAGCCAAGTATTTGGCGGCCGGAGACTGTGAAACCGCTTATTTTGAGGCGGATTATCCTAAAAACGCGGATATCGGAAAAATCGAAATCTGGTATCCGAAGGAGCTGGAAACGGGCGGCGGGAAATACCCGGCGGTTATATTTGTAAACGGCACGGGCGTGGCCGCCTCCAGATACAAGCCGGTGTTCGAGCATCTCGCCTCATGGGGGTTCATCGCCGTCGGCAACGAAGACCCCTCGACATGGGAAGGGAAGAAGGCGGACGAGACGCTCGCGTGGCTTCTGGCGGCTAACGAGGACGAATCGAGCGTTTTCTATCATCGGGTGGATACGGACAATATCGGCATAACGGGACATTCCCAGGGCGGCGTGGGCGTGTTCAACGCGATCAACGAAACAGGGCGTAAGGGGCTGTATAAATGCGCCGTCAGCCTGTCCCCCACGCAGGAAGAGCTGGCGGAAGCCCTGAAAATGCCCTATGACGCCTCCAAAACAGCAATACCAATCATGATACTTGCCGGAGCCCCGGACGACGTCATCTCGCTTGAAGGGCTGAAGGATATGTTCAGAAGCATCGCCGCCGGCGCTGTTATCGCGCGGCGGAGCGGCACAGGCCATGGCCAAATGCTCTATTCAGGCGACGGATATGTGACGGCGTGGTTTATGTGGCGGCTCCGGGGCGACGCGGAGGCCGCCGCGGCGTTCCTGGGCGGCGATGCGGAAATCCTGCGCAATCCGCGCTGGCAGGACGTTATGCTAAGCATCGCGGACAATTAACGCCCGGGAACCGGCCCGCGCCTCCGGCCCCCGGCGCGATCCGCCGGCAGCTTGCATCAGCATAAAAAAACGCCGCGGCGGACGAAAATACGTCCGCCGCGGCGTGGTGGAGGCGGGGGGAATCGAACCCCCGTCCGAAAGTGTTTCCTCCGGAACCTCTCCGGGCGCAGAGAGTTATTTACATTCCCTTGTCCGGACGTGAACGCTCACACTTCCGGATTTGGTAGCTTCATTGTGCATGGTGCGCTCAAAGCTTTGCGCACTCACGTTCGCCGCTGATCAACGCCCAGCAGCCGGGCCGCGGCCCTCCCGGCGTGGACGCTCACTGCTTAGGCAGCGAGAAGAACAGGCTCAGAGTCGTTGTTCTTTAATTTATAGGTGCCCGTTTTATGGATGTCAGGCGCATCCGCCCGCTATTCCGGTCTCCACACCCCCGTCGAAACCAGTACGCCCCCTCGTCGTCAGAACAAACTGCGCTTCATTTCGTTCCCCGGCAAAGCCGGGGAACATTCATTCCGCTCCGTTTGTTCTTCCTCTCAAAACCGGACCCGCTTCGCTGGGCTCCGGTTTTGGGGTGTCGCGCAAGGTACGCTTCGCTCCCTTGCGCCGCCGCCGGGCCCGCTTCGCTGGGCTCCGGTTTTGGGGTGTTGCGCAAGGCTCGCTTTGCTCCCTTGCGCCTCCGCGCCGCGGCGACAATAATCTTCGCGGCGGCGGAGGGGATATCAAAGTGGAGTGATAACTATTTAGAACTTAACCGGCTCAGGATAATCGACGCCAAAGGTGTCGGCGCTGACTTTCTTCATCCTCTGCTCGGCGCGGGGGCGGTCGTTGTAGTCGGTGGGGGTGTTGGCTATCTCGTCCACGACCTCCATGCCCTCTACGACCTTGCCGAAGGCGGCGTACTCGCCGTCGAGGTGAGGCGCCTTGTCGTGCATGATGAAGAACTGGCTGCCGGCCGTGTCCGGCATCATGCTGCGCGCCATGCTCAGGACGCCGCGGTCGTGCTTGAGATTGTTTTTCCCGAAGCCGTTGTGCTTGAACTCGCCGCGGATACGGTAGCCCGGGCCGCCCGTGCCGGTGCCGTCGGGGTCGCCGCCCTGGATCATGAAGCCGGGGATTACGCGGTGGAAGATGAGCCCGTCATAGAAGCCCTTGTTCACAAGGCTCAGGAAATTGTTGACGGTGTTCGGGGCGATCTCGGGATAGAGCTCGAGCTTGATGACGCCGCCGTTTTCCATCTCAATGGTTACGACCGGATTTGGCATTTTGATCATCCTTTCTCTTTATCTCTCGCGGTTATCTTACGATAGCCGCCGCGGCGCCCCTGACGGCGCCTTCGTCCATGCCGGGGACGAGTTCGCTCCTGTAGAGCAGTTCTATTATGGCCCAGTCGAGCGCGCAGGGCCAGTCCGCGTCTGTGTGGTACTGGTAAAACACGCTCTCAGGGTGGTCATAGGTGTCGGTCAGCAGGCCGAGGCACTGGCAGAGCTCTTCAACGATGACGCTGTTGCGCAGCTCCTGGGCGATTTCGCTGTTGTAGTATATTACGCCGCTTGTGATTTCGTGCTTCCCGTTCCAGTTCACGGTGACGTAGCCGTTATAGGCGCCGCCGCACTCCGCGGCCATGGCCTCCGTGTTCACGAAGGATATGCGCACGTTGGCGCTCTCGCTGTCCCCGGCGGGGGAGATGCCCGGGAAACCGGGCACGGCGTTTAGGGCCTCGACGAGGGCGCTCAGCCGCTCGAGGTCCTCGTCCGTGGCGTTGCCGGAGATGGAATAGCGTATCGGGACGGCCCATTTGATCACGACGTCCTCGTCCCCGCCATACTCGGCGCCGAGGCCCACGTCGCAGTAGTAGTCAATAATCTGCCCGGCGCTGTAGCCCTCGGCGGTGACGAAGTCCTCGCCGGCCTCCGCGCCGAGATGCGCCGCGCGGTAGAGCAGGGCCGCCGCCTGGGCGCGGGTAAGCGTGTCCTGCGGGCGGAGCGTGCCGTCCTCGTAGCCGGCGATGAGGCCGTTGGCGTACATCGCCATGACGCTGCTCAGATAGCCGGGGCCGACCTCGCCGGCGTCGGTAAAGGGGAGCACCGTGCCCGCGGGATAGCTCAGGGCGAGGGCGGCGGAGATTATCTTGCAGGCCAGCTCGCGCGTGACGGGCTTATCCATCTCCGTGCGCGCCGCGTCCGCCTCGCTTATCCAGCCGGAGCGGTAGGCGTTGTCCATCTGGACGCCGCACCAGTAGCCGTCGGCCTCGCCGGTTTCGGCGCCGGTCATGCGCGCCGTCATCGTAACGGCCTCGGCGACGGTGACTATGCGCTCGGGCCGGAAGCTCCCGTCGCCGTAGCCGTCTATGACGCCGGAGGCGGCCATGGCGCTTACCTCGGCGTAGTACCAGCTGTCCGGGGCAACGTCGGTCAGGACGGTGAACTCCGTCGCGGCGCCGGCGCCCTCCGCGCTCTCCTCGCCCTCGGCCGCGGCGCCGAAGGCCATTGTGAACGCGAGGCCGGCGGCCAGCATGGCAGATATGAATTTTTTCATGGCGTTCGCCTCCAAACCCGGCCGCCCGGCGTCCCGGACGTCAATATCTTTCCTTGATGGCGCGGTCCATATCGCGCTTGGCCGCGCGCTCCGCCTCCGCGTCGCGCTTGTCGTGCAGCTTTTTGCCCTTGCACACGCCGAGCTCGAGCTTGACCCTTCCGTCCTTGAAATAGAGCGAGAGGGGCACCAGGGCGATGCCGTCCTGCATAACGCGGGCGTTGAGCCGGCGTATCTCCTGCTTGTGCATGAGCAGGCGCTTGGGCCTCATCGGGTCGCGGTTGAAGATGTTGCCCTTCTCATAGGGGCTGACGTGTACTCCTCGGGCGAAGATCTCCCCGCCCTTTATCGTGCAGAAGCTGTCTTTAAGGTTCACGGTACCGGCGCGGATGCTCTTTACCTCTGTGCCGAAAAGCTCTATCCCGGCCTCGTAACGGTCGAGCACGAAGTAATCGTGAAAGGCCTTACGGTTCTGCGCTATTTGTTTGATGCCTGAAGCACGAGCCACGCGCTCTCACCTCCCGTGTGACCAATAGAGTATACCACAGGCGGGGGGAAAAATAAACCGTGGTAGTATTACAATAATATTTCAGTTTTGAGCCGCCTGGACCTAAAGGGGCTGGAAATATAGTAAATAATGTGATATGATAGACGCACATTACCGCGCACATGGAGGACAGTGCCATGCCTGTAGAGAAGAAAATTGACGGCGAAACCAAGTATCACGGCGTAATTGTTGACGTCCGGCTCGACAGGGCCGAGCTTATAAACGGCGATATAGTCCGCCGCGAGGTGGTGGAGCACCCCGGCGGCGTAACCATAATACCGGTCGATGAGGACGGTACGGTCTGGTGCGTGCGCCAGTACCGCTATCCCATGGGCCGCGAGATGCTGGAGACCCCGGCCGGCAAGCTGGAAAAAGGCGAGCAGCCCCTGCCCGCCGCGGTGCGGGAGCTGGGCGAGGAGACCGGCCTCGAGGCCTCGAGGCTCGTATACCTCGGCTCGTGCTGCACCTCGCCGGGCTTTTCCACCGAGGTGCTGCACATATACCTCGCGCTCGGGCTCAAGCGCGGCGAGGCGCACCCGGACGAGGACGAATTCCTGAATGTGGAGAAGCACTCCCTCGCCACGCTGACCGACATGGTCATGAACGGGGAAATCGACGACGCTAAAACCATTATCGCCGTGCTGAAGGCGCGGCGCTTCCTGGAGGCTGAAGGATGGGAAAAGTTCTGATAGTCGACGACGAACGCTCTATTGTCGACATTTTGAAGTACAACCTTGAGAAGGACGGCACGAAGGCCGTCTGCGCCTACGACGGCGCGGAGGGCCTGCGCCTCGCGCGCGCGGAGGACCCGGACGTCATACTCCTCGACGTCATGCTCCCGGAGATGGACGGCTTCGAGGTCTGCCGCACCCTGCGCGCCGAGGGCAACAACGTGCCCATCATCATGATAACCGCCCGCGAGGAGGAGACGGACAAGGTCTTCGGCCTCGAGCTGGGCGCGGACGACTATATCACCAAGCCCTTCTCCATGCGCGAGCTCATCGCCCGCGTGCGCACCAACATGCGCCGCGCCGCCAGCATGGCCCCGCGCCAGCCCGCATCGGACGACGACATACTGCGGGCCAAGGACCTGGTGATCGACCGCGGCAACCGCACGGTCAGCAAGGACGGGCGCGAGATCGAGCTCACCGGCCGGGAGTATGAGCTTATTAAATACCTCGCGGAGAACCCTGGCAAGGTGATGAGCCGCGAGGAGCTCATGGCCGCCGTCTGGCAGTACGACTACTTCGGCGACCTGCGCGCCGTGGACGTCGCCGTGCGCCGCCTGCGCGAGAAGATCGAGCCCAACCCCTCCGAGCCGCGCTATGTCCTCACCAAGCGCGGGGCGGGCTACTACTTTGCGGGCTGACAGGGTATGAACCGTTCGCTGTATACTAAGCTGGTGCTGATAATCCTCTTCCTCATCCTGGCGCTGATGCTCGTCGCCGGCGTCTTCCTGACGAGGGGGGTGCGCAGCTTTTACCTGAACGATTTTTACGACTCTATGGCCGAGGCCTTCTCCGACAACGAGCTCGCCGTCGCCCTGCGCGGCGCGGCCGCCGAGGACGACCCGGACTACATGAGCGAGATACTCGGCGCGTACCAGGGCCCGCTCGGCATAGACCGCGGCACGAGGAATTACCACATCCTCGACGGCGCCACCGGCGCGTGGCTCGCGGGCAGCGTGACCCTGGAGAACGGGGTTGACATAACTCCAAACATTGTCACGGCCCTCGGCGGCGAGAACGGCGACGCAAGCGACCCGAACGCTGATTATATGGACGTGGCCCTGCCTCTCGAGGGCGGGGATTCCAGCTATATAGTTTACATAATTGACAACCGTGAGACGATGCGCAGCCTCAATGCGGAGCTCCTGCAAATAATCATTGAGGCGATGGGCGTCGGCCTTGTCATATCCGTTTTCCTCAGCCTGCTGCTGGCGAAGACGATGATAGCGCCGATCCAGGAGCTCACGCACGCGGCGGAGAAGGTCGCGGGCGGCGATTTCTCCGACAAGGTGGCGAACGACTCCAAGGACGAGATAGGCGTGCTGACGCGGACCTTTAACGACATGGCCGTGCAGCTTGAGAACACGCTTGACGACCTCAGGAAGAGCGAGCAGATGCGCCGCGAGTTCGTGGCCAACGTCTCGCACGAGCTGCGCACGCCCATAACCGGCGTAAAGAGCTATGCGGAGACCCTGGCCAACGACCCCGACATACCGCCCGCCATGCGCGAGAAGTTCCTGAACGTAATCCTGAACGAGTCGGACCGCATGACGAAGATAGTCCAGGACCTGCTGACGCTCTCGCGCTTCGACGCGGGCAGCTTTGAGTTCTCATTTGACGAGTTCTCCTTTGAGACTTCTGTGCGCGACGTGTATAACGCCGTGCGCATGGAGGCCCTGGCCCATCACCACGAGTTCACGCTGGAGTGCGAGCAGGGCATACCGCGCATACGCGGCGACAAGGCGCGCGTGGAGCAGGTGCTCATGAACATGGTCTCCAACGCCATAAAGTACACGAAGGACGGCGGGCGCATAGCCATAAAGGCCGGGCTGCGCGGCGGCGAGGTCTTCTGCACCGTCAAGGATAACGGCATAGGCATACCCAAGGAGGACGTGCAGAAGGTCTTCGACCGCTTCTACCGCGTGGACAAGGCCCGCTCGCGCGAGAGCGGCGGCACGGGCCTCGGCCTGAGCATAGCGCATGAGATAGCCGTGCGCCACGGCGGCCGGATAGAGCTCAAGAGCCGCCTGGGCCACGGCACCGCCATCACCGTCTGGCTGCCCGTGGAGGGGCCTAAGGATGCGCAGTAAGGAGCGGAGGCGGCCGCGCCTCCCGTGGATAAAAAACAGGCGCCGGGCAATCAACGCGGCGCAGAACGCGCTTATAATATTGCTCGTTATAAGCTCCGTGCTGCTCGCCGGCGGCAGGGCCGGCTTCAGCCTGCGCGAAAACATAAGCGGCTACGGCGCCTTTTCGAGGTCAGACGGAGCGCAGCAGGGCCCGCAGTACGGCGCGGCGGCCGAGCCGATGAGCATAGTCGTCACGCCCGAGGACGGCATACACGACGCGGCGATGTACGATTCCCGCGCCCTGGACGAGGCCTATTCGCGCTACAGCGCGGCCCTCGCCGAGGCCCTGGGCTCCGCCGGCGAGCCGGAGGAGGTGGGCGAGAGCGAGTGGGTCTCCGCCCTGCACGGCCCGGGCGTATACTTCGACTACTACACGGACTGCCAGCTCTCCAGCCTCGCCATCTGGCTCGGCAGCGAGATGAACGGCGGCGCGGCGGGGCATACCGCGCGCAGACTCTGCCTTTCGCTGGAGGGCGAGGAGGTCACCCTCTATTATTACCGCGTGCGCGGCGTGAGCGCGGCCTACCGCTGCTCGACCGGCCTCTCAGTGACGGAGCTGACGGAGCGGATAATGGAGAGCGAGCCGGACGGGAGCCGCTTCGTGTTTGAGCTCGACGAGCCGCTCGAGAAGGTCGACCCCTACGCCGTGCTCGTCTCCGGGGACATAGAGGTGCGCACGCTCGCGGGCGAGAATTCGCTCGACGCCGCGGACAGCGACGCGCTCATGTCCGCCTTCGGGCTCAACAGCGACCTCGTGAGCAGCTATACCGAGGCCGACGGCACGGGCGTATACCTGGAGGGCACCACCACGCTGCGCCTGGGCGCGAACGGCACCGTCCGCTTCACGCGGCCGGGCGCCACGGTCACGTCCGCGATCTCACCGGCCGACGCCGTGCAGCGCGCGCGGGAGGTGCTCGAGCAGACGGTAGGGCTCGTGAGCGGGGTCGCGGAGCTGCGCCTGAGCTATATTTTCTTCGACTCCGCGTCCGGCGAATACACCCTGCGCTTCGACTACGCCGTGGACGGCCTGCCCGTCAGCCTGGCCGGGCGCGAGTGCGCGGCCGAGATACGCCTCGCGGGGCCCGCCGTCGCCTATGCGGACATAGCCTTCCGCTCCTACAGCTACACGGGCGGGAGCGAGAGGCCGCTGCCCGCGCGCATAGCCGCCGCCCTGGCCGAGGCCGGGGAGGGCGGGGAGCCCAGGCTTGAGTACATGGACGGCTACGGCTCCGTCTCCGCCGACTGGGTGGTGATATAGCTTATGGACTCGATCAAGGTAAAGAATTTCATAATCATAGTCCTGCTCATAGTGAACGCCGTGCTTTTCAGCGTCTTTGTGCTGGACACCGTGCGCGAAGGCGGCATGGCCGGCGACGCCGTGGACGGCGCCGTCGCCATACTCGCCGAAAACGGCATAACCGTGGCGGAGGGCGCCGGCCTGGACGAACAGAGCCTGCCCGTCGTGGCGATGCGGAGGGACACCGGGCTTGAGCGCGACAAGGTGGAGAAGGTCCTGGGCAGCGTGAATGTGACGGACGAGGGCGGCAATATCCTGCGCTACTCGAGCGAGAAGGGGGAGGCGAACTTCCGCGGCACGGGCAGCTTTGAGATGCTGGTCTACGACTACGGCCGCGCCAGCTCCGACCCGGAGACCACGGCCCTGCGCTTCGCCGCCGACCTGGGCCTCGAGGCCGGGCGCGGCGGCCTTGTCTCCGACATCGACCCGGAAAGCCTGGACGGGACCGTGGAGCTCACCTGCGCCGCGGGCGGGGCCCGCGTGGCCAACTGCGTCCTGAGCTTCACCTTCGGCGGCGGGGAGATAAAGATGGTCCTCGGCACCCGCGTGCTGGACACCGTGGTCAGCGAGAGCTACAGCGACACCCTGGACGTGCCGACGGTGCTCATGCGCTTCCTCGGCCTGGTGCTGGACGGGGGCAGGATCTGCTCGAGCGTTGACAGCCTCGAGCTCTGCTACAGTATGCGCGCCAACGCCGCGGGCGAGGCCGAGCTCATACCCGTGTGGCGCATTGCGACGGACACGGGCGACTTTTACATAAACGCCGTCACAGGATTTGAGGAGAACGTGTGAGTTTCGCTCAACGCGAGGTTGAATAATCGGCCGGGATGTGCTAATATATAAATTGTAAAGGTGCGCGGCGCGCCCCTTTGACTACGCTTTGCAGCGGCCGCCCGGGGCGGCGCTGCCGATACGGCCATGGCGCAGGCGCGCCGGGCCAAGAGAGTCTGGAAGGTGCTTTATATTGCAGAAATATGTAATTCACGGCGGTAAGCCCCTCTACGGCGAGGTGGAGGTGAGCGGGGCCAAGAACGCAGCGGTAGCCATCATCCCCGCCACGCTCATGGTGAACGGCGTATGCCGTCTGGAGAATATACCACAGATAAGCGACGCCGACATGCTCATGACCATACTTGAACATCTGGGCGCAAAGGTCCGCACGGTGAATCGCAGCACTGTGGAGATAGACTGCACTAACGTGCGTTATACCGACGCGCCCTACGACCTCATGCGCAAAATACGCGCCAGCTATTACCTGATAGGCGCCATGCTCGGCCGCTTCGGGGCGGCCAAGACCACCATGCCCGGCGGCTGCAACTTCGGCGTCAGGCCGATAGACCAGCACATAAAGGGCATGACGGCGCTGGGCGCCGAGGTGGACGTCGAAGGCGGCTTCGTCTATGCGAAGGCGGCCGACGGCAAGCTCCACGGCACTAAGATTTACCTCGACAAGGTCTCCGTCGGGGCCACAATGAACATCATACTCGCGGCCAGCATGGCCCGCGGCCGCACTATAATCGAGCCCGCGGCGAAGGAGCCCCACATCGTCGACCTCGCCAACTTCCTGAACTCCATGGGCGCGGACGTGCGCGGCGCGGGCACGGACTCCGTCAAGATTAACGGCACCGACTCCCTCCACGGCGGGAGCTATACGATTATCCCCGACCAGATAGAGGCCGGGACGTATATGGTGGCCTGCGCCGCGGCGGGCGGCGAGGTCCGCGTGAAGAACGTCATACCCCGCCATCTGGAGAGCATCTCCGCGAAGCTGCGCGAGATGGGCGTCACCGTCATCGCCGACGAGGACTCCGTCACCGTGCGCAGCAGCGGGAACCTGCGCCCCGTCAACATCAAGACCATGCCCTATCCCGGCTTCCCGACGGACATGCAGCCGCAGTTCGCCGCCGCGCTCTGCCGCGCCAGGGGCAAGAGCGTCATAACCGAGGGCATATACGACAACCGCTTCAAGTACATGACCGAGCTGCGCAAGCTGGGCGCGAACGTCGCGGTCGACGGCCGCGTGGCCGGCATAGAGGGCGTGGAGCGCCTGTGCGGCGCAAGCGTGGCGGCCTGCGACCTGCGCGCGGGCGCGGCCATGGTCATAGCCGGCCTCACCGCGGAGGGCGCCACCGAGGTGGTGGACATCCACTATATTGAGCGCGGCTACGAGAACTTTGTGGGCAAGCTGAGCGCCCTGGGCGCGGATATCGCGCTTGTGGACGAGCCCGACGGGCCGGAGGCCGCAAAGCCCCAGCTTGTGAGCTGAGTATGCGCATAACCGTATACGCCAGCGGCTCGTCGGGCAACTGCGCCCTCGCCGAGGCCGCCGGCGCCAGGATACTTGTGGACGCCGGGCTGTCCCTGCGCCGCCTCAAGGCCTTCCTCGCCATGGACGGCCTGCGCCCGGCGGATATCGACGCCGTGTTCATAACGCACGAGCACCGCGACCATATAAGCGGGCTCCCCATGCTTGAGAAGTACCACGGCCTGCCGGCCTACGCCCTGGGCGGCGTGGCCCGCCGCCTCGAGTACATGCTGCCGGAGCTCGCGGGCTGCGTGCGCCCGATACGGCCGGGGGAGAGCGCCGTTGTGGCCGGGGCCCGGCTGACGCCCTTTGAGACCGAGCATGATACGCCCGCCTCCGCCGGCTGCCGCATAGATACCAGCGAGGGCGCGATGGGCTTCTGCACCGACCTCGGCGAGGTGACGGGGACTGTGGAGGAGGCGCTGCGCGGCGTGAAGGCCGCGCTCATAGAGGCGAACCACGACGAGGAAATGCTACGCTACGGACCCTATCCCGCGATACTCAAGCGCCGCATACTCTCGAAGCGCGGCCACCTCTCCAATGCGGACAGCGCCCGCCTCGCCGTTTTCCTCGCGGCGAACGGGGCGGACACCATCATACTCGGCCATCTGAGCCGGGAGAACAACAGCCCCGACCTGGCCTACGGCACCGTGAAGGCCGCGCTGGACGCGGCCGGGGCCGCGGCCGGGCTGCTGGTGGCCCCGCCGCTGGGGCCGCTTAGCGCGGAACTCCTGGAAAAATGCCCGGCGTGAGTTTTGTTTTTGTCGGGAAGATGAAGGAGGCGCACTTTGCCGCCGCCTTCGCTGAGTACATGAAGCGCCTGGGCGGATACACGAAGTGCGAGCTGCGAGAGATACCGGAGCAGCGCCTGGGCGAGCGGCCCTCGGAGCGGGAAATCGCCGCGGCCCTCGCGCGAGAGGCCCGGGAGATAGAACGGGCGATACCCAGGGGCGCCTATGTGTGCGCGCTGTGCGTCGAGGGCGAGGAGTGCTCGAGCGAGCGGCTCGCCGAGCGCCTGGCCGCGCTGGACGCGCGCGGGGCGGGGCGCGTGTGCTTTATCGTCGGGGGCTCCTTCGGCCTGGACGCGGCGCTGAAGCGGAGGGCCGACCTGAGATTATCCATGTCCAGGATGACCTTCCCTCACCATCTCGCGCGGGTGATGCTCGCCGAGCAGGTGTACAGGGCCTTTACAATCAATGCCGGAGCCCGCTATCACAAGTGACGGGCCTAAAAGGGGGACGCGATATGGACGAACATAAACTTGAATGGGGCAGGGACCTGCCCGGCGAACTGGCCGAGAAATGGCCCAGGGATGAGAATGGGGACTTCGTGCCCGCCGCCTGGCTCACTAGATGCGCCCAGCTCGACCTGGGCGACGCCATATTGACCGGCGTGCTGGACAGCTGCGGCATACCGTATTACAAGCGCTTCCCGCATTACGGCGGCTTTGGGAACCTGATGCTGGGCATGAGCGCGGAGGGCGTGGATATCTTCGTCCCCGAGACCATGCTTGAAGAAGCAAAGAATATAATCGAAGGAGAGTCCGAAGATGAGGAGCTATAAAGAAGAATACCAGTACTGGCTGGACAGCCCCGCGCTGGACGAGGAGGAGTGGAAAGAGCTCTCGGCCATCGCGGACGACGAAAAGGAAATCGAGAGCCGCTTTTACGCCCCGCTCGAATTCGGCACCGCCGGCCTGCGCGGCGTGATGGCCACCGGCCTCAACCGCATGAACGTCCACGTTATCCGCTGGGCGACGCAGGCCTTCGCCAGCGTCGTCAAGGCCGAGGGCGAGGAGGCCATGAAAAAGGGCGTCGTCGTCTGCTACGACTGCCGCCTGAACAGCGAGCGCTTCGCGCACGAGGCGGCCGGCGTCATGGCCGCCAACGGCATACATGTGCGTATCTTCGACGAGCTGCGCCCCACCCCAGAGCTCAGCTTCGCCGTGCTGCACTACGGCGCGCAGGCCGGCATCAACATAACCGCCAGCCACAACCCGCGCGAGTACAACGGGTACAAGGTCTACTGGTCCGACGGCGCCCAGCTCCCGCCGCAGCACGCCGCCGCCGTGGCGGACGAGATGGCGCGCATCGACCTCTTCAAGGACGTCAAGCGCATGGGCTTCGACGAGGCCGTCGAGGCCGGGATGGTTGAGGTTATCGGCGCCGAGACCGACGAGGCCTTCCTCGCCGAGGTCATGAAGATGTCCGTCAACTCCGACGTCGTGCGCGAGGTGGCCGGCAACTTCAGGATAGTCTACACCCCCTTCCACGGCGCCGGCCACAAGCTCGTGCCCGAGGCGCTGCGCCGCCTGGGGGTCAAGCACCTCTTCCCCGAGCCCAAGCAGATGGTGATAGACGGCAACTTCCCGACCGTCAAGAGCCCGAACCCGGAGAATCCCGAGGGCTTCTATCTCGCCGTCGACCTCGCCAAGCAGGTGGGCAGCGACCTCATCATAGGCACCGACCCGGACAGCGACCGCGTAGGCACCATGGTCCGCGGCGCGGACGGCGAGTACCGCACGATAACCGGCAACCAGATGGGCGTGCTGCTGCTCGACTACATCATAAACGCCCGCAAGGAGACCGGCACCATGCCGGCCAACCCCGCCTTCCTCAAGACCATCGTCACCACCAACATGGGCCGCGAGGTCGCCGAGCGCAACGGCGTGCATGTGGACGAGACCTTCACCGGCTTCAAGTTCATGGCCGAGAAGCTCGCCGAGTACAAGCGCGAGGGCTCCTACAACTACCTGCTCGCCTACGAGGAGAGCTACGGCTACATGGTAGGCGACTATGTGCGCGACAAGGACGCCGTCACGGCCAGTATGCTCATCGCGGAGATGGCCGCGAGCTATTTCAAAAAGGGCATGACCCTGGCCGACGCCCTTGAGGCCCTTTATGAGAAGTACGGCTACTTCGGCGAGCTCACCATGAACCTCGTCATGCCCGGCCTCGACGGGCTGGAGAAAATGCGCGCCATAATGGCCAAGCTCCGCGCCGAGCCGCCCCGCGATATCGGCGGCGCCGCCGTACTGGGTATGCGCGACTACCAGAACGGTACCGTCTCCGTCGCCGAGCTCGGCGTCGTGGGCAAGACGCCCATCTCGGGCAGCAACGTGCTCTATTTCGAGCTGGACGACGGCACCGCCTTCATCGTCCGCCCGAGCGGCACGGAGCCGAAGATCAAGGTCTATATCCTCGCCCAGGGCGAGAGCCACGCCGACTGCGACGGCCGCATAGCCCGCTACAAGGCCTATGCCGAGACCATCCCCAACATGGCGTAAACACTTAACCCAGCCGATAACCGGGCCGGGGCGGCGCGAGCCGCCCCGGCTCTAAGCCGCCCGCGCGCCCGCGGCGGCCAAACCCGCGTAAAGGATACACAGCCATATGAAAGAATACTTACAGCTTTTCTGGGCCCTCATGAAGGTGGGGGCCCTGACCTTTGGCGGCGGCTACGCCATGCTGCCAATACTCCAGCGCGACATAGTCGAGCACTACAAGTGGGCGAGCGAGGAGGAGGTCATGGACTACTACGCCATGGCCCAGTGCCTGCCCGGCATCATAATGGTCAACACCTCGACCTTTATAGGCCAGCACCGGAAGGGCACGCTGGGCGGATTCATCGCCGGCTTCGCCTCCACCGTGCCCAGCCTCGTCATAATCACGGTTATCGCCATGTTCCTCACCCGTTTCGCCGAGTACCCGGTGGTGCAGAACGCCTTCGCCGGCATACGCGCCTGCGTGGTGGTGCTGATAATCAACGCCGTGGTCAAGCTCTGGAAGAGCGCGATAGTCGACTGGAAGACGCTCGTGATCGTTTTCGCGCCCATATTCCTGCTCAGCGCCTTTACCGGCGTGTCGCCAATACTGCTGGTCGTGGCCGCCGCCGCGGCGGGCGTTATAATCACCCTTGCGTCCGGCGGGCGCAGGAAGGGGGGCGAGGCGGGATGACTTACGCCCTCACGCTTTTGCAGCTTTTCTGGGAGTTCCTCAAGATAGGCGTCTTCGCCGTCGGCGGGGGCATGGCCACGCTGCCCTTCCTCTACGACCTGGGCGAGAAGACGGCCTGGTACACTTCGGCCCAGGTGCTGGACATGCTGGCCGTCAGCGAGAGCACGCCGGGCCCCATAGGCATAAACATGGCGACCTATGTGGGCTATTCCGTCGGAGGCCTGCCCGGCGCCGTCCTGGCGACGCTCGGCACCATACTGCCCGGCATAATCCTCGTCATCGTCCTGGCCAAATTCCTCGAGAAGTTCCGCGGCAACCGCTATGTGAACGCCGCCTTCTACGGCCTGCGCCCGGCCTCCACCGCGCTGATAGCCGCCGCCGGGGTGGGCGTGCTCGGCGAGAGCCTTTTCAGCGTCAGCGCCTACGAGGCCAGCGGGAACCTGGCCGACTTTTTCTGCTGGGGCCCGATCGCCCTCGCCGCCGTGATATGGGTCATGACGAACCTCATAAAGCCCACAAAGAAGTGGCATCCGGTCATATATATCGCCGCCAGCGCGGTTATAGGCATAGCCTTCAAGCTCGGCGGGGCATAACGCCCCGACATGTAAAAAACCGCCCCATACGGGGCGGTTTTTGGTATATGGCCGCGGGGCCGCGGCGGGTCAGGCGTCGAGCTCGACCATGCTTATCCACTCGGCGGCGCTGTAGTCGGCCATGGTGCCCTCGGGAACTAAGAGGGTGACGACGTAGGCAGTGGTCTCGCTGACGCGGAGGGTGTAGTACAAGTCCCTGCCGTCGCGGGTGAACTGGACGAAATAGTTGCCGAAATCGTCATAGGCGAAGACGGAGCCCTCGGGCACGTCGGCCTGGGGGCCGCTGCGCTGGGAGAATTCCTCCGCAGACTCGGGCAGGGGCACGCCGGCGGCCTCATAGGCGTCGGGGCCCATGACGGACACATGCAGCGTCGCGTCGCCGAAGTTGACGCCGCACTGGGTGGTGGGCACGGGCAGCTCGGCCTGCTCGTCGAAGTAGATCTCGCCGCCGGCCGGCAGGTAGACGGTGCCGACGCCCTCTATCTCATAGGCCACGAGCTCTTCCACGGCGGGTTCCTCTTCCTCGGGCTCCCCGGCGGGCTCAGCCTCGAGGCTCTCCTGAAGGGTGACCTCGCTGTCCTTGAGGGTGCAGGACAGGGCGGCGTAGGAGACGACGGCCACGTCGCCGCGGGTGAAGGACTCGGTCTCGGCGTTGTACTCGCCGCCGGTCAGGCCGATCTCATCGCTGAGCTCCCAGGCGGCGTCCCACTCAAAGTCCTCGCCGCTGACATAGCCCAGGGCGCGCAGGACGAAGGTGAGGTACTGGGCAGCGCTGACATTGGCGGAGCCGCCGAATTCGGTCTCGCTCACGCCGTCGGTCAGGGCGTTCTCAAAGGCGTAGCCGACATAGGGCGCGGCCCACTCGGGCACGTCGGTGAAGGGGGTCTCCCACTCGCCGGCGAGGGCCTCTTCCTCGGCGCCGAGCAGGCGCACGAGCATGGTGACGGCCTCGTTGCGGTTGGGCGCGCGGTCAAGGTCGAAGACCGGGCTGCCGTCCTCGTTCTCGGCCGTGCCCTGGAACAGGCCCAGCTCGTAGAGCGCGTTGGCGGCGGTTTCGGCTTCCTCGCTGGCGGCCAGCGCGAAGGGGGCCAGGGAGAAGACCAGAAGCAGCGTGAGGATGACGGATACGAGACGTTTCATGTTGTTTCTTCCTTTCTGTCCTTTGTTTATGTAATCGCTTTTGCGTTTTCGGCGGTCCAGAGGGAATTGCGCGCTTCACCTGTTTAGCAGATTGTATATTAATTGAATTATGCGACAAAACTTACCTGATGTCAAGCTAAAATTCGATAATATTGTAAAAATAATTCCTGCGTCAGCCCAGGCCGGCGAGTGGCCAGAGCATATAGGCGTACAGCGCCCCGAACGCCGCGCTCAGGCAGCGGCCCAGGGCGTGCCTGCCCATGCCGACATCCCCGGCGGCCGCGGCCGTCTGCATGTGCACGGAGAGCCCGCCCCAGCCCACCAGCAGCGCGGCGAGGGCGAAGTTCCCTCGCGTGGGCGCGCAGCCGCGCAGGGCGCTTATCCCTCCGCCAAGCTCGAAGAAGCCGCGCAGCAGCGCCCGCGCCGGGCCGAATTCCAGGGGCGTGCGCAGCGAAAGCTCCCCCGCGAGCCGCGTCAGGACGCCAGCCGACTCCAGGGCGGACGTGGCCGCCGAGAAGACGAGCACAAAGCCGCAGACGTTGAGCACGTTCCCGACAGAGGCCGTAACCGCCCTGGCGAAGGCCCCGGGCCGGGGCTCGGGCGGCGGGGGATTGGTTGACATAATATATTTACTCCCGCCCCTCAGCACAATCCCGGCGCTCAGCGCCGCGAGGACATGGGCGGCGTAGAGCGCCGCCCCCGCCCGCGCCGAGCCGAATACGCCGGCGCCGGCCGCGCCTATGAGGAAGGCGGGGCCGGAGTTGTTGCAGAAGCCGAGCAGGCGGGCGGCCTCCCCGCGCGAGACGAGGGAACGCGCCCGCAGGGAGGCCACGCCGGCCGCGCCGAGGGGATAGCCGCCCAGCAGGCCCATGAGCAGCGGCGCGGCGGCCTCGCCGCGCGCGCCGAAGGCGCGCATGAGCGGCGCCAGGCGCCTGCCCAGGCGTTCCGGCACGGCGAGCTCGGAGAGGGCCGAGCCCAGCACGAAGAAGGGGAATAGCGAGGGGATTATCACCTCGGCGCAGACGCCGAGCCCCTGGCGTATGCCTCCGGCGGCCGCCTCCGGCCAGGCGAGCAGCGCCGCGAGCGCCGCCGCGGCGCAGGCCAGGGAGGAAATATACCTGTACATTCGTTCACCCCCGCAGAGGATACGCCGCCGGGCCGCGGAAAATTACTCTTCGCATTTATACGCGCTCCCCGCCGTATAATCTACTCAGCCGGAGGTGAGCGCATGAAAATAGCCAGGAGGGCTGCAGCCGACATAGCCGACAGGCTGGACCTGCCGGCCGGAGTGACCCGCGTCACACTCTCGGGGCGGGGCAGGGCGCTGATAGAGGAGCACCGCGGCCTCGCCGCCTACACCAGCGAGCGCGTGGAGGTGAGGACGGCCCTGGGCGCCCTGAGCATAGACGGCGAAGGCCTGCGCCTCGCGGCCATGGACCGCGACGCCCTGCTGGTGACGGGGCGCATACTCTCGGTGACGCTGTCATGACCCGGCTGGACGAATTCCTGTGGGGCGGCGTGCGCGTGAGGATCAGCGGCGCGGCGCCGGAAAAATTCCTTAACAGCCTCTCCGAGGCCGGGATTGAGTGCTATGACACCGAGCCGCTGGACGAATTCACCCTGCTTGCGGGCCTGCGGCGGCGGGACCTGGGCCGGGCGCGCAGCTGCGCCGCCAGGAGCCAGTGCGATATCCGAGTGGTGCGCGAGCGCGGGGCCCCGGCGCTCGGGCGGCGGCTCAGGCGGCGCATGGCCCTGCTCGCGGCAGGGGTCATATGCTTCGCCCTGCTGGCGGCGAGTTCGCTCTTCGTCTGGGACATAGAGGTTACGGGCTGCGAGAGCGTGAGCGAGGGCGAGGTGCTCCGCGCCCTGGCCGAGGCGGGCGCGCGCCCGGGCTCCTTCTGGCCGGGCTGGGACGCCGGGGCGATAGCCAACCACGTCCTGCTGGCCGTGCCGGAGCTGGCCTGGGCGGGGGTGAGCGTTTCCGGCTCCAGGGCCGAGGTGAAGGTGCGCGAGCGCACGGCGCCGCCGGAGCTGATGGACGTACCTGGCAGCGTCGCGGCGCGCGCCACGGGCATAATAGAGAGCATGGAGGTCTTCTCGGGCGCGCCGCTGGTCTCCGTGGGCGACGCCGTGGCCGAGGGCGAGACGCTTGTTTCCGGCTCGGTGACGGGCGCGTCCGGCAATACGCGCCAGGTGCACGCCTCGGCCCGCGTGATCGCGCGCAGCTTCACGGAGCTCACCGTCAGCGCGCCGCTGGAGGCCCGGGAGGCCGCGGACGCGCCGGCGCGCACGCGCTGGGCGGTGGCCGTCGGCGGAAGGCGCTTTAATTTTTTCCCGGGTAGTAGCCAAACGCCGCCCGGCTGTGGTAAAATCATTACGGAGTACCCGCTCGCCGTGGAGGGGGTCTTCACCCTGCCCGTGACGCTCCTGCGCGAGACGGTCGCCGCATACGGCCCCGGCGCGGCCGGGGAGGGCAGGGCCGCGACGGAGGAGCGCCTTGTGGATTTCCTCGCCCGGACGCTTGAGCGGAGGCTGGGGGACAGGGGCGAGGTGCTAAGCGCGGAGTATACGGCGCGGGAGAGCGGCGGCAGGCTGTACGTCACCGTGCGCGCCGAGTGCCGCGAGGACATAGCCGGGTTTGTCCCGGCGGAATAACTGTATACGCAATCAGGTGTAAGGAAGGATACGAATGATAGAGAGGACTATGCCGATAGACCGCATGGAGAATATAATCAGCGTCTTCGGCTCCTTTGACCAGAACCTCAGGATAATCGAGGGAGAGCTCGGCGTTTCGGTCACCGACCGCGACGACCAGCTCCGCATCTCCGGCGAGGCGGAGGACGTCATGGCCGCCGAGAAGGCCATAAACGGGCTTTTGCAGCTCGCCAGCCGCGGCGAGGCCATCGACGCGCAGAATGTGCGCTATATCCTCAAGCTCGTGAGGGAAGGCCGCGAGGCCAAGATAGGCGAGCTCGGCGGGGATGTGGTGTGCATTACGGCCAAGGGCAAGCCGATAAAGGCCAAGACCCTGGGCCAGAAGGCATACGTCGACGCGATGAACAAGAACACGGTAACCCTCGGCATAGGCCCCGCCGGCACCGGCAAGACCTACCTCGCCGTGGCCGAGGCCGTCGCCGCCTTCAGGAGCGAGAAGGTCAACCGCATCATACTGACCCGCCCGGCCGTCGAGGCGGGCGAGAGGCTGGGCTTTTTGCCGGGGGACCTCCAGAGCAAGGTCGACCCCTACCTGCGCCCGCTTTACGACGCGCTCTTCGAAATGCTGGGCCCGGAGACCTATAACAAATACCTCGAGCGCGGCAATATCGAGGTCGCGCCCCTCGCCTATATGCGCGGGCGCACCCTCGACGACAGCTTTATTATCCTCGACGAGGCGCAGAACACCTCGCGCGAGCAGATGAAGATGTTCCTCACTCGCATAGGCTTCGGCTCGCGCGTCGTCATAACCGGCGACGTCACGCAGATCGACCTGCCGCGCGACAAGGTGAGCGGCCTAAAGGAGGCCATGCGCGTGCTGCAGGGCATAGACGACATAGCTATATGCCGGCTGACGGGCGCGGACGTCGTCCGCCACGAGCTGGTGCAGAAGATAATCGAGGCCTACGAGCGCGACGAGAAGCGCCGCGCCGAGAAGGCGAAGGACGGCGTCAAGACCTTCAGGAGAAAGAATTGAGCACGCCGCGCTACTCCCTGGACTCCGCCCGCCGCCGCCTGGCCGAGCTGCAGAGGAAGGAGTTCGCGCTGAAGCACGCCTCGGGCGCGCTGGAGTTTGACGCGGCCACCACCGCCCCGCCCGGGAGCGTGGCCGCCCGCGCCGTGACGCAGGGCGCGCTGGGCGACGCCGCGCTCGAGCTGCTTTCCTCCTCGGAGGGCGTCTTCCTGCTCGATTTCCTAGCGGACAATATTGAAGAGCTGCCGCCCGGAGAGGCGCGGGAGCTCCGGCTGCTGCTGCGCAAGGGGGAAATCCTCCGTTCCATAACCCTCGAGGGCTATAACTTCTTCCGCAAGCTCGCCTCCGCCGCCTCGCACGAGTGGGGGCGGGCCAGGAGGAGCGGGGATTTTTCCGAGCTCGAGCCGCTGCTCTCGCGCCTCTTCGCCGCGGCGAGGCACATAGCCGCGATGACGCGGCCGGACGGGCAGCCTTACGACTTCTGGCTGGACTACTACGAGGAGGGACTCAGCCAGCAGCGCTGCGATGAGATTTTCTCGGGCGTGCTCGCCTCGGTTTCGCCACTGCTCGCGCGGGCCCGCTCGCTCCCCGCGCCGGACAGGACGCTGCTCTGCGTCCGCGTGCCGCCGCTTGCGCAGCAGCGCATCGCCCACGCCAATATGGCCGCGCTGGGCGTGGACATGTCGCGCTGCCGCCTCGCGCTCTCGGACCGGGCCTTCACCGTGGCCTTCTCCAAATACGACGTGCGCGTCTGCACGCGCTACATACCCGAGAGCTTTACCACCAGCCTCTACGGCGTAATCCACGAGTGCGGGCACGCGCTCTACGAGCTCAACACGGCCGGGGACTTCCAGTTTACCAGCCTCGGCTCGGGCGTGAGCATGGGCGTACACGAGTGCATAGCGCGCTTTTATGAGAACATGATAGGCCGCTCGCCGGCCTGGACAAGGCTCATGTGGCCGGCCCTCGTGAGCAACATACCCGCCCTTGGCTCCGCCGGGCCGGAGAAGTTTTTCCGCGCGGCGAACGCCTTCCGGCCCTCGGCCCTGCGCACGGACGCGGACGAGCTCAGCTATTGCTTCCATATAATGCTCAGGTACGCGCTCGAGAGGGATATTATGAGCGGGGAGCTCAGCGTGCACGACGCGCCGGCGCGCTGGGACGAGCTCTCCGAAAAGCTCCTGGGCTTCCGCCCGGGGAGCGCCGCCGAAGGCATATTGCAGGACCCGCACTGGGCCAGCGGGCAGATAGGCTATTTCCCCGCCTACGCCCTGGGCAGCGTGGGCGCGGCCCAGCTCTACGCCAGGATAAGCGAGAGCGTGGACATAGACGGCTGTATAGAGCGCGGGGACATCGCGCCCGTCAACAGCTGGATGGAAGAACACATATGGCGGCACGGGGCGCTCTACCCGCCGCGCGAGCTCATGGCCCGCGCGCTGGGCGGTCTGGCCGACGTCAAATATTATGCCGGCCACCTCGCCAGGCGTATGGGCGAGGTCTACGGCACAGGAGCTGATGCAAATGCTTAAATTAAGCCTTTCCCGGGAAAAGCCGGGCCTGGGGCACGCACAGGCGCGCGGGCTCATACTCCGCGCCGCCCGCGCCGCGCTCAAGGCCGAGGGCGTGAAGGAGCCCTGCGCGCTCAGCGCCCTGCTCACCGACGACGAGGGCATACGCGCCATAAACGCCGGGTTCCGCGGCATAGATTCCGCCACCGATGTGCTCAGCTTCCCCATGAACGAGCTCACTCCGGGCGGCTTCGACCCGGACGAGTGCGACCGCGACCCGGAGACGGGCTGTATCCTGCTCGGGGACATGGCCTTCTCGCTCGAACGCTGCGAGCGCCAGGGCGAGGAGTTCGGCCACGGCTTCGGCCACGAGCTGATGTACCTCACGGTGCACAGCGTGCTGCACCTGCTCGGCTACGACCACGTCGACGAGGGCGCGATGAAAAGGCAGATGCGCGCGCGGGAGAAGGCTATAATGTCAGCGCTAGACGCTAAGGACGCGGGGGCGGAATGAAGAGGGGGCCGCTATTTGTACTGCTGAGCTATGTGCTCTGGGGCGTGCTGCCCGTATTCTGGAAGCTCCTCGCCGACGTGGACAGCTTCTATGTGCTCGCCTGCCGCGTGGTGTTCTCCCTCGCCGTCAGCGCGGCGCTGCTGCCCGCCTTCAAGGCCGCGGGCAAGGCCCGCGCGGCGCTCAGGGACGCCCGCTCCGTGGCGCTGATGTTCGCCTGCGGGGCGCTCATAAGTTTTAACTGGGGCGTGCTGATCTACTGCGTCGCGGCGGAGCGCGTGCTGGACGTCAGCCTCGCCTACTATATCAACCCCCTGCTCGCCATACTCGTCGGCTTCATCTGCTTCAGGGAGAAGCTGACGGCGGCGCAGTGGGCCTCGGTGCTCATAGCCGCCGCGGGCGTCGCCGCGCCCATGGTCATGGCCGGCGAGTTCCCCTGGCTGGCCGTGCTCTGCGGGGCTTCCTTCGCGGTATACGGCGCGGTGAAGAAAATAGCGGGCATACCCGGCGAGATATCCACCTTCATGGAGACGCTGCTGGTGACGCCCTTCGCCCTGGCCTTCATCGTTTACTGCGAGCTCAACGGCGGGCCTGTCTCCAGCGGCGCGCTGCAGGGCTGGCGGCTGCTGCTCCTGCCCGCGGCGGGCGCCGTCACCTTCCTTCCGGTATTTCTGTACTCGGCCGGCATACCCGGGACCAGTATGGGGCTTTCTGGCGTGCTGATGTACATAAACCCCACGCTGCAGCTGCTCATAGGCCTGCTCTATGGCGAGAAGCTGGGCGCGGACATGCTCGTCACCTTCGCCTGCGTGTGGACGGCGACGGCAATATATCTGATAAGCGGGATCAAACAGAGAAAAAAGACGGCGCAAACCGCCGCTTTGGAGGACTAATATGACCAAAAACGCAATGATTACAATAGCCGGGCGGCCGAACGTCGGCAAGAGCACCCTCACCAACGCCCTCGTTGGCGAAAAGGTGGCCATCGTCTCAAACAAGCCCCAGACTACGCGCGGGCGCATCACCGGCGTCGTGGCGCGCGGGGAGACGCAGTTCGTGTTTATGGACACGCCGGGCTTCCACCGCGCGCGCACGCGCCTGGGCGAGTACATGGACAAGGTAGTGCGCGAGAGCGTCGCGGACGTAGACGCCGTAGTGCTCGTCGTGGAGCCGATACCCTCCGTGGGCCGGCAGGAGGCGGAGCTCATAGGCCAGATTAAGAATTCCGGCGTGCCCGCCGTTCTGGCTGTCAACAAAATAGATACGGTCGAAAAGCCCGAGCTGCTCGCCGTCATAGCCGCCTACGCCGCGGCGCACGGCTTCGAGGCCATCATCCCCATAAGCGCCAAGACCGGCGAGGGCCTGAATGAGCTCATGGACGAGCTCGGGAAATTCGCCGAAGAGGGCCCGCACCTCTTCCCGGACGACGTCTTCACCGACCAGCCGGAAAAGCAGCTCTGCGCCGAGATCATACGCGAAAAACTGCTCTGGTGCCTTGAGCGCGAGGTGCCGCACGGCACCGCCGTCGTGGTCACGCGCTTCGAAGAGCGCGAGGACGGCATAGTTGAGATAGACGCCACGATATACTGTGAAAAATCCAGCCACAAAGGTATAATTATCGGCAAAAACGGGGCCATGCTCAAGAAAATAGGCGAAATGGCGCGCAAGGATATGGAGACGCTGCTGGACACTAAGGTTTATCTCCAGACCTGGGTGAAGGTGAAGGAGAACTGGCGCGACTCCATGAGCCTGCTGCGCAACTTCGGCTTCACGGAGCAGTGACGCCGCCCGCCGCCGTGGGCGCGGCCCGAGGAATATTGCTAATTAATTCACAACTCGCTTGTAAAGCCGCCTGCGTTGGTATATAATCAAGGCGGGACGGACGGAAATATTCCCAGGCGCGGCGCCGGGCAAACGGCGCATAATAAGCCGGGGTGATAAAATGTCCTGCGAAGAGCTCTGGGAGCTGTTTCTTGAAACCGGAGACCCGCTGTGCTGGCTTCTCTGCCACAGGCAGCGCGGCGACGAGGACCGGGCGGCCGCCGGGCCGCCCTGAGCCGGAGGTATACATATGTTTCTTACGACGAGGGGCCTCGTGCTGCGCGAGGCGAAATACAAGGAGACCGACAAGATATTGACCCTGCTCACCGAGACAGACGGCAAGCTGACGGTCAAGGCCAGGGGCGTGGCGCGGGCGAGGAGCAAGATATCCGCCGCCTCGCAGCTGCTCACCTTTTCGGACTTCACGCTCTTTGGCAGCCGCGGCCGCTGGACCATAAACGAGGCCGAGAGCGTGGAGCAGTTCCGCGGCCTGCGCGGGGATATCGGGCTGCTGGCCATGGGCAGCTATATCGCCGAGGTGCTGGAGTCCGTCAGCGAGGAGGGCGTGCCGGAGCCGGAGATACTGCAGCTCGGGCTGAACGCGCTCTACGCCCTCGCCAGCCGGAACTACAGCCCAAAGCTCGTCAAGGCCGCCTTCGAGCTGAGGCTGATGTGCCTGGCCGGCTACCGCCCGGAGCTGGGCGAGTGCGCCGGCTGCGGCAGGGTTGACATGGATTCGGCCCGGCTCTTCCCGGAGCACGGGGAGCTCTATTGCGGCGGCTGCCGCAGCGTTGGCGGGCTCGCCGCCTCGCGCCCTGTCATAGACGCGATGCGCTATATCGTTTCGGCGGACGCCAGGCGCGTCTTCGCCTTTAAACTGCCCCCGGAGAGCCTGGACGAGCTCGCGGCCGTCACCGAGGCCTACATGCTCTATGAGCTCGACCGGAGCTTTGGCAGCCTTGATTACCTGAAGAAACTGAGGATAAAGCCGTAATGACACAGTACGATAGAAGCTGCGCCATATTGGAACTGCCCGCCGTGCTCGCCATGCTGGAGCGCGAGGCGGTGAGCGAGGCCGCCAAGGCGCGGGCGCGCGCCCTTGCGCCGAGCGCCGACGAGGCGGAGGTCAAGCGCCGCCTGGCCGAGACGACGGCCGCCAGGGGGATGATGGTTAAACGCGGCGGCCCGTCGTTTTCCGGCCTGAAGGACGTCAGGCCCAGCCTTCAGCGGGCGGACATGGGCGGCGTGCTGAATACGCGCGAGCTGATGGACATAGCCGGCGTGCTCGCCGCGGCCCGCGCGGCGAAGAGCTATGCCGCCGGCGACGGGAGGGGCACGGAAAAGACCTGCATAGACTACCTCTTCCAGTCGATACAGACGAACCGCTTCCTGGAGGACAAGATTACGAGCTCGATAGCCGGCGAGGAGGAGATAGCCGACGCCGCGAGCAGCGAGCTTGCGGACATACGCCGCCTGATACGCGCCGCGAGCGCGAGGGTGCGCGAGGCGCTGCAGAAGATAATTTCCTCGCCCAGCTACGCCAAGGCCCTGCAGGACCCCATAATCACCACGCGCTCCGACCGCTATGTGGTGCCTGTGAAGGCGGAGTTCAAAAACGCCGTGCCCGGCCTGGTGCACGACGTGTCCAGCTCCGGGGCCACGCTCTTTATAGAACCCATGGCCGCCGTGAAGGCGAACAACGAGCTCAGGGAGCTGCGCGCGCGTGAGAAGGCGGAGATAGAGCGCATACTCGCCGAGCTGAGCGCCGACTGCGCCGCGCACGCCGAGGGGATAAGCCTGGACTTCGACCTGCTTGTAAAACTCGACCTCATCTTCGCAAAGGCACGGCTCAGCTACGCCCTCGACGCCGTGGAGCCGGAGATATCCGGGCGCGTCATAAGGCTCCGCCGCGCGCGCCACCCGCTGCTGGCAAGGGAGACGGCGGTGCCCATCGACCTCACGCTCGGCGGCGACTTCGACACGCTGGTCATAACCGGCCCCAATACGGGCGGCAAGACCGTCACGCTCAAGACCATAGGCCTGATGTGCGTTATGGCCGCCTGCGGGCTGCATATCCCCGCCGCGGGCGACAGCGCGGTGCCCGTTTTTTCGGGCGTATACGCCGACATAGGCGACGAGCAGAGCATAGAGCAGAATTTGTCGACCTTTTCTTCGCACATGACGAACAACGTCCGCATACTTGAAGAATGTGGGGAGAATTCCCTGGTGCTCTTCGACGAGCTGGGCGCGGGCACGGACCCGACGGAGGGCGCGGCCCTCGCAATCAGCATAATCGAGTACGCCAGGCGCCGTGGCGCGGTTATCGCGGCCACGACGCATTACGCCGAGCTGAAGGTGTACGCAACGACCGAAAAGGGGGTCATGAACGCCTCCTGCGAGTTCGACGTCGCCACGCTCAAGCCCACCTACCGACTGCTGGTCGGCATACCTGGCAAGTCCAACGCCTTCGCAATCAGCGAGCGGCTGGGCGTGCCGGAGGAGATAATCTCCGACGCCAGGGGCCGCGTGGGCGTGGAGAGCGCGAGCTTCGAGGCGACTATCGAGAAGCTGGAGGAGGTGCGCCAGGCCCTTGAGAGGGACAGGGAGGAGGCCCAGGCCAAGCTCCGGGAGGCCGAGGAGAACCGCAAGGAGAGCGCGAAGATCCGCGTAGAGCTGGAGATGCGCTTGGACAAGGCCGAGGTAAAGGCCCGCCGGGACGCCGAGCGGATAATCGCCAACGCCCGAGCCACGGCGGAGGCAGCCTTCGCCGAGATAGACCGTATGCGCTCCGAGGCTGACGCCAAGGCCGACCACGTCGCGGCCAACGAGGCCCGCGCCGGGCTGCGCCGCCGCCTGAACGAGGCCGAGGAGAGCTTCGCCCAGCGCCCTGCAATGCCGGCCGAGGAGAAAAAGCCCGGCCGCCCGGCCGTCGCGGGTGACACGGTCGAGCTGCTGAGCATGGGCGTAAACGCCGAGGTCATAGCCGTAAACCGGGACGGCAGCCTCTCGCTGCAGGCGGGGGCGATGCACATCACGGCGCGCCAGGACGAGGTGCGTGCGCTGGATAAGCCCAAGAAAAAGAAGCCGGCCGCCTCGCCGGGCGGCGCCGCGCTGCGCGCGGCGGCGGTGCCCGCGGAGCTCGACCTGCGCGGCTACGACACGCTGGAGGCCATACCCGTCCTGGACAGGTACATAGATTCCGCGGTAATGGGCAAGCTCAAAACCGTCACCATTATCCACGGCAAGGGCACCGGGGCGCTCAGGAGCGCCGTCCAGCTCTCGCTCAAGCGCAACAAGGCTGTAAAGTCTTACCGCCTCGGCCGCTACGGCGAAGGCGAATCGGGCGTCACCGTGGTCGAACTGAAATAAAATCGAGAGCACCGGCGGCGTAATACTTGTGTAAAAAGCCAAATCGGGAAAACCCCCGTTGACGTTTCACGCCAGATTTGATAAAGTTATAGCGTAAGCCTGAATCCGCAGGCTTTGGGTTGTGGAAGGAGTGTCTTTTGTGATATCCAAAGAGGTTATAATAAACAATCAGGTCGGTCTTCACGCCAGGCCCGCCACCTTCTTTATCCAGAAGGCCAACGAGTTCAAGAGCAGCATCTGGATTGAAAAGGACGACAGGCGCGTGAACGCCAAGAGCCTTCTCGGTGTGCTCTCCCTCGGCATAGTCAAGGGCACCGCCGTGAACATCGTGGCTGACGGCGTCGATGAGAACGAGGCGATTGCCACGCTCTCCGCTCTCATAGACTCCGACTTCTCCGAGTAATCCCAGACAAGCAATACACAAAGGGCGTGCAGCAGATGCACGCCCTTTTGCATGGCCGCGCGTATTGTGCGCATATTCCAAAGGAGGCGGAGGCGGATGAAAATTGACGAGCTGCGCGACAAGGCCAACCGCCTGCCGCTGCTGCCGGGCGTGTATATAATGAAGGACGCGCGCGGCGAGGTCATATATGTCGGCAAGGCCAAGGCGCTGAAGAGGCGCGTGACCAGCTATTTCAGGGGCGAGCACCTGCCCAAGGTCGCGGCCATGGCGGCGAAGGTGGACGACTTCAACGTCATAGTCGTCAAGACGGAGTTCGAGGCCCTGGTGCTGGAAAACTCGCTCATAAAGCGCTACAAGCCGCGCTATAACATCCTGCTCAAGGACGACAAGGGCTACCCCTTCATACGCCTGGACGTAAAGAGCGAATACCCGCGCTTCACGCTCTCGAACAGGACGGCGAAGGACGGCGCGAAGTATTTCGGCCCCTTCGGCGCGAGGGCGCAGACGAAAGAGATAATAGACACGGTGCTCAAGGCCCTGGGCCTGCCCACCTGCTCCAGGCGCTTCCCGCGCGACATTGGCAAGGAGAGGCCCTGCCTCAACTACCACATGGGCGCATGCGCCGGCTGGTGCCGCCCGGGCGGGCCGTCCGAGGAGGACTACCGCTCGGCGATAGGCGAGGCCGAGCTCGTGCTCTCCGGCCGCACGAAGGAGCTGGCCGCCTCGCTCACGGAGCAGATGCAGTCGGCGAGCGAGGAACTCAGGTTCGAGCAGGCGGCGGCCCTGCGCGACAGGATAAAGGCCATTGAGGGCCTAGCCAACAGGCAAAGGGTAATCGCCGCCGTATACGCGGACACGGACGCCGTGGGCTTCTTCCGCGGCGCCAAGAGCTGCTTCACCGTGCTGCACTACGTCAACGGCGACCTTGTGGACAAGGACTTTGAGCTCATGGAAGAGCCGATGGAGCCCGACGGCGAGGCGGTAAGCGGGCTAGTCCGGCAGTATTACGCCGCCCGCGGGGCCTGGCCGAAGTTCGTGTTCCTGCCCGAGTGCTGCTCGGGCGAGGACCTGGACGCGCTCGCCGAGCTCTTTTCCCGGGATTCGGGAAAGAAGGTGCGCGTGGAGATACCGCAGCGCGGCGACCGCAGGCAGCTGCTGGAGACCGCCATGGCCAACGCCCGCGAGGAGAGCGAAAGGGCGGCCACGGCCGCGCAGAAGCAGCTCAAGACGCTCGAGTGGCTGCAAAGGACGCTGGGCCTGCCCGCGGCGCCGGAGCGCATAGAGGCCTTCGACCTCTCCAACCTGGGCGGGGACGGGATAGTCGCCGCGATGACCGTTTTCGTCCACGGCAAGCCGCGCAAGAGCGGCTACAGGAAGTTCAGGATACGCGGCCTGGACGCGCCGGACGACTATGAGAGTATGCGCCAGGCCGTATCCCGGCGCTTTAACCGCTTCAGGGACGGGGACGAGAAGTTTTCCGAGCTCCCCGACCTGCTGCTCATAGACGGCGGCGCGGCCCACGCCGCCGCGGCGGCGGGCGTGCTCGCGGAGCTCGGGCTCGATATACCCGTCTTCGGCATGGTGAAGGACGGCAGGCACCGGACCCGCGCGCTGGAGGCCCCGGACGGCCGCGAGATAGGCATCTCGGGGAACCCCGCCGTGTTTGCGCTTGTGGGCACGATACAGGAGGAGACGCACCGCTCGGCCATAGAGTACCAGCGCTCCCTGCGCTCCGCCGCGCTGCGCTCGGGCCTGGAGGATATACCGAACGTCGGCGAGAAGCGGCGCGCTGACCTGCTGCGCTCCTTCGGCACGGTGAAGGCCGTGAAGGCCGCGGGCTATGAGCAGCTTTGCGCCGTGGTGCCCAAGAACGCCGCGCGCGCGGTATACGGCTATTTCCATCCGGACGAGGAGGGACAGATATGAGAGTCATTACAGGCGCCGCCAGGGGCAGGAAGCTGCTGGAGCCGGAAGGCATGGCGGTAAGGCCGACCACGGACATGGTCAAGGAGGCCATGTTCAACATAATCCAGTTCGATATCGAGGGGCGGCGGGTGCTGGACCTCTTCGCCGGCACCGGCCAGCTGGGCATAGAGGCCCTCTCCAGAGGCGCCGCCGAGGCCGTGTTCTGCGACGAGAGCCGCCAGGCCGTGAAGCTCGTGCGTGCAAACCTGGAGCGCTGCGGGCTCAAGGGCAGGGTGGAGCAGACGGACTCCATCGCCTACCTCTCCCGCGCCGGGAAGTTCGACCTTGTCTTCCTCGACCCGCCCTACGACACGAATCTGCTGGAAAAAGCACTTGAAGCCATCCGAAATGTTGACATATTGAACGATGGTGGTATAATTGTCTGCGAAAGCAGGAGCGATAAGCCCATGCCCGAGCCTGAGGCGCCGTACCGCAAGGCCCTCTCGCGCAGGTATGGCAAGGTCGCGCTCACAGTATATAAAAAGGAACCCTGAACTATGAAAACTGCAATCTGCCCGGGCAGCTTCGACCCCATGACGCTGGGCCACCTCAACATCGTCAGGCGCACCTCGCGCATCTTTGACCGCGTCGTCGTGCTCGTGCTGGTAAACGCCAACAAACGCTCGCCCATGTTTACGATCGACGAGCGTGTGGATATGATAAAGCGCATAGTCGCGCCCTTTGAAAACGTCGAGGTCGCAAGCTACGACGGGCTGCTCGCCGAGTTTGCCCGCCGATTTGAAAGGCCCGTGATAGTCAAGGGCCTGCGCGCCGGGACCGACTTCGAGAACGAGTTCCAGATGTCCCAGATAAACAAGACGATAAACCCGGAGCTGGAAACCATGTTCCTCACCTCCAGCGTGAAGTACACCTTCCTGAGCTCGTCCGTTGTGCGCGAGCTGGCCAGCTACGGGTCGGACCTCTCGGAATTCGTACCGAGGGAGATTGTAGACGAGGTGCTGGCAAAGGCCCGGGGAGGTAGTTACAATGGATAACGAGGTAATGCAGCTGATAGACGACCTTTACTCCATGGTCAGCGAGGCCTGGGGCGTGCCCCTGGGCAACGACAAGTGCATCGTGGAGCGCGACAAGGTCCTGTCCGTCATAGAGGATATCAAGAACCGCATCCCCTCCGAGCTCGCCGAGGCGAAGAGGCTTGTCTCCGCGCGCGACGAGTTCATCGGCAACGCCAAGCGCGAGGCCGAGAGCATACGCCGCGCCGCCGAGGAGAAGGCCCGCGCCATGGTCGACGAGCAGGAGGTCGTCCGCGTCGCCCGCGCCAAGGCCGCGGAGATAGAGTCCACCGCCGGCAGCCGCGCCACCGCGCTGCGCCAGGCCGCCATGGAGTTCATTGACGACGCCCTGCGCCGCGCCGAGGAGAGCGCCTCCGCCGCGCTCGGCGAGCTGCACTCTTCCCGCGCCCGCTTCCGCGGCGCCGCCGGCGTGAACGAGGACCTGCGCGCCGCCCAGAGCCAGAGGCAGCCCCAGGCCGCCGGCAAAGCCCAGGAAGAGGAAGCCGAGTGATTTTCCAATTTGCTTCCTGTTAGCGCTGTCTTTTTTTCACCTCAATATCTTGACGCAAAAGCGCCCGCTGTCCACGGCGGGCGCTTTATTTTGTGCTAAGCGGCGGATTTGTCCGCCTCACGCGCACAAATGGCGAAAATGTTCAGAATTTTATAGAAAAAACCGCTTGCAATTTCTCTCCGGGCTAAATATAATATAAGCACCTCGGTGGGGCAAAGTGGTGGAAAGTGTTTAATAGTACCTCCAAGTGGAGGCTGATGCGCGCCGCTTTGCTAATAAATGTAAGGCGGTGAGGCGGCATGACAGGTGAATATCAGCACACGCTGGACTCTAAGGGCCGCCTTTTCATCCCCGCCCGGCTCCGCGAGGAGCTGGGGGACACCTTTTACCTCACCGTTTCCGACGAGCGCTGCCTGAGGGCCTACAGCTCCGGGAGCTGGCAGGCCTTCCTGGACAAGGTGCGCTCGCTGCCGTTTGTGGACCGCAAGAAGATGCGGCCCTTCTTTGCCTGCGCGGCCAAATGCGAGCTTGACGCCCAGGGCAGGGCGCTGCTGCCCGCGCCGCTGCGCGAGTTCGCGGGGCTCAAGAAGAACGTCGCCGTCGTCGGCTGCGACGACCACGCCGAGCTGTGGGACAGCGAGACCTGGACGCCCATACACGCCGATGAGACGACCCCGGAGTACATCGCGTCCATAATGAAGGAGCTAAATTTCTGATGAGCGGGCATATACCTGTACTGCTTGACGAGTGCATAAAGTATCTGAATATCAGGCCGGACGGCGTCTATGTGGATGGGACGCTGGGCATGGGCGGGCATTCCGAGGCCATTTTGCAGAGGCTGACGACTGGCCGCCTGATCGCCATTGACCGGGACGCCGAGGCCATACGCCGCGCCAGGGAGCGCCTGGCGCCATACGCGGACAGGCTTACGATAGTCCACGGCAACTTCCGCGACCTGGACGCCATACTCGACGAGCAGGGCGAGCGGCTTGTGGACGGGATGCTTTTCGACCTGGGCGTGAGCTCGCCCCAGCTCGACGAAGCGGACAGGGGCTTTTCCTACATGTCCGACGCCCCGCTGGACATGCGGATGGATTCGAGCGACAATATCGACGCCTGGTTCATAGTGAACCGCTGGCCGCAGGAGAAGATCGAGCGCATACTGCGCGATTACGGGGAAGAGCGCTGCGCCGCGCGCATAGCCGCCAGGATAGCCGCCGTGCGCGCCGAGCGCGAGATACGGACCACCTTTGAGCTTGTGGAGGTCATCAAGAGCGCCATGCCCGCCGCCGCGCTGCGCGAGAAGCAGCACCCGGCCAAGCGCAGCTTCCAGGCGATACGCATAGCCGTGAACGACGAGCTGAACGCCGTCCACGCCTTGATGGACTCGGCGCCCGACCGCCTCAAGACGGGCGGCCGGCTCTGCGTCATAAGTTTCCACTCGCTGGAGGACAGGACAGTCAAGCACGCCATACACGCCCGCGAGGCCGGCTGCACCTGCGCGCGGGAGGCGCCCGTATGCACCTGCGGCTTCGTCCAGACGCTCAGGAGCGTCACGCGCAAGCCCATAACGGCCGGGGGCGAGGAGCTGGAGCTCAACCCCCGTTCCCGCAGCGCCAAGCTCCGCGTGGCCGCGCGGGTATGAAGTACGCGTCCGTCCAGGTGAATACCCGCCGGGGAAGGCGCTCCGCCGCCCCGGCGGCGGCCTTTGCGCTGCTTGCCGCCGCGGCGCTCTGCGTCATGCTGCTCCTAGCCAACGCGCGCGTTACGGCCCTTCGCGCAGAGTGCGAGGAGCTCGCCGGCCGCATAGCGGAGCTCGAGGACGCCAACGCCCGCCTGAGCATAGAGTACGAGGGGCTTTATTCGCTTGAAGAGGTGGAGGACTACGCGAGGAACGTGCTGGGCATGGCCGCGCGAAGCTGAAATCCACGCCCGGGTTCGGAATATTTCGCGCCCAAAGCGTAGTATGCTGTTATTGCGGCGTATGGCCGCAATCCAGATGCGGAGGCGCTTATGGCCCGGAATAAAAACGCTAGGCCGCGCGACGGCGCGCCCAACTCAATGATGCTCCGCCGCACACTGTTCCTGCTTTCGGTGTGCGGCGTTGCCGCCTTTGCCGTGCTTGCGGCCCGGCTCTACTGGCTGCAAATAGTCCGCCACGACGAGCTGGAGGGCCGGGCCATAGCCCAGCAGGTGCGGGAGACCACGGTCGGCGCGCCGCGCGGGACCATATACGACCGCAAGGGCGCGGTGCTCGCCATGAGCGCCGGGGTGGACACGGTATACCTGAGCCCGGCGGAGATAGAGCTCTACGGCGAGGACGCCTCGGCCATTGCCGCCGGGCTTGCGGAGATCCTGGGCCTCGACTACGGCGAGGTCTATGGGAAGACGCAGAATTCCGGCTCCTGGTACGAGGTGGTCGCGCGCAGGATAGAGCCCGAGCTCGCCGCGCGGGTGCGCGAGTTCAAGGAGGAGGGCAGCTACAACGGCCTCAAGATAGAGGCCGACACCAAGCGCTATTACCCCAACGGCGCCCTCGCCGCGCATGTCATAGGCTTTACGGGCACGGACAATACCGGCCTTGGCGGCATTGAGGCCAAATACGACAAGGTCCTGGCCGGGGCGGACGGATATATAATGCGCTCCACCACCGCCGCGGGCACGGATATGCTCTTCACGAGCTGGGAAGATTACTCCGACGCCGTGCCAGGCAGCGATGTGGAGTTGACTATTGACGCCGGTATACAGTATTATATAGAAAAGCACCTGACCCAGGCCGTCGAGGACTACGACATACAAAACGGCGCGGCGGCCATATGTATGGAGGTTGACACGGGTGCTATACTGGCTATGGCTTCGCTGGACAATTTTGACCTGAACGATTACCAGGCGGTGAGCGAGAAGGCGAGGGCGGAGATAGACGCCGCGCCCGAGTCCGAGAGGGCCGGCCTGCTCGCCGCCGCCCAGCAGCGCCAGTGGCGGAACAAGGCCATTTCCGACACATATGAGCCCGGCTCCACCTTCAAGATAATCACCCTAGCCATGGCCCTCGAGGAGGGCGCCGTGGACACCGGCTCGCAGTTCTACTGCGGCGGGAGCGTGAGCGTGCCGGGGCGCAACACCCCGGTCAAGTGCTGGAAGGCCGGGGGGCACGGCGCCCAGGACTTGACGGCCGCCGTGCAGCACAGCTGCAACGTGGCCTTCGTCAACATAGGCCGCCTCGTCGGCGCGGAACGCTTTTACGACTACGCCGAGGCCTTCGGCTTTTTCGAGCGCGCGGGCGGCGGCGCCCAGCTCACCGGCGTCACGGGCATAGACCTGGGCGGGGAGAGCGGCAGCATCTGGTGGAGCGAGGACGTGTTTTGCAACGAGGAGAACCTGAGCCAGCTCGCCGCCGCCAGCTTCGGCCAGACCTTCAACATAACCCCGATACAGCTCATAACCGCCGTCTCCGCCTGCGTGAACGGCGGGCGGCTGATGCGCCCATACCTGGTGCAGAGCGTCACAAGCCCGTCCGGGGAGAGGACGGAACGCTCGCCGGAGCTCATTCGCCAGGTCATAAGCGAGCAGACGAGCGCCAAGGTGCGCTCCATACTCGAGCAGGTGGTTGGCGACAGCGCCGAGGGCACCGGCCGCAACGCCGCCGTGGCCGGCTACCGCATAGGCGGCAAGACCGGCACATCGACCAAGACGACGCAGGAGATAGCCGGCACAAAGGAATATATAGTGTCTTTCATAGGCTTCGCCCCCGCGGACGACCCGGAGATAGCCGTGCTGGTGCTGCTGGATAACCCCGGCAGCGGCAGCGGGGTGTACGTCTCCGGCGGCCAGATGGCCGCGCCGGTGGTGGGGAAGATAATGGCCGACGTCCTGCCTTACCTGGGCTATGAGCCCGAGTACAGCGACTCCGAGCTCGCGGCGATCGACCGCCCGGTACCCGGCGTGACGGGTATGGACGTCGCCTCGGCGCGCTCCGGGCTCGCCGAAGCCGGCTTCGGCTGCCGAGTCATCGGCCAGGGCGGCACGGTCACCGCCCAGCTCCCCTCCGCGGGCAGCGAGATAGCCTCGGGCAGCGAAGTGCTGCTCTACGCCGGTGCTGAGGTGCCGGGGGGCGGCGAGGTGCCCGACCTGGCCGGCATGAGCTACGGGGAGGCGCGCGCGGCGCTTGAAGCCGCCGGCTTCTTCGCCGCCAGCGGGAACACCGCCGCCGCGGACGGGAGGCAGATAGTCTCAGGCCAGAGCGTCGCGCCCGGGGCGGAAGCCCCGCCGGGCACGGTGGTCACGCTGACGCTCTACGACAACGACGAGGCCCTTCTTGGCATATACTAAGGATATTTGGAGATGTTCTGATGAAACTTGTAGAACTGCTCAGGGACGTGGAGGTCCTGGAAAACCACGCCCCGGCGGAGCTTGAGATAAGCGACGTGGCCTACGATTCGCGCGCCGTGACGCCTGGCGCGGCCTTCACGGCCATACGCGGCTTTGAGTCCGACGGGCATAAATACATACCCCAGGCGGCTGGGAAGGGCGCCGCCTGCGTAGTCTGCGAGGAGAAACCCGGCGTGGAGCTCCCCTACGTCATAGTGCGCGACAGCCGCCTGGCCCTCGCCATTATGAGCCGGAACTTCTTCCATGACCCGGCGGGGGAGATGGTCATGATAGGCGTAACCGGCACGAACGGCAAGACGACCACCACCTACCTCGTAAAGCACCTCCTGGAGCAGAAGCTGGGCGCGAAGGTCGGCCTTATCGGCACGAACGGCAACATGATAGGCGGCGAGTTCCTCCACACCGAGCGCACCACGCCCGAGAGCCGCGAGCTGCAGCAGCTCCTGCGCGAGATGGCGGACGCGGGCTGCACCCACGCCGTCATGGAGGTCTCCAGCCACTCGCTGGTGCTCCACCGCGTCGCGGGCCTGCGCTTCGCCGTCGGCATATTTACGAACCTTACGCAGGACCATCTGGATTTCCACAAGACCATGGAAAACTACGCCGAGGCCAAGGCCATGTTTTTCCCCATGTGCGGGCGGGCCGTTATAAACGCGGACGACGCCTGGAGCGGCTTCATGCTCGGGCGCTGCAAATGCCCGGCGATAACCTTCTCGGAGCGGGAGGGCGACCTGAAGGCCTCTAACATAGCCCTCTCCAGCTCTGGCGTGGAGTTCGACGCGGAGTATGCCGGCGCGCGGGAGCATGTGAGGCTCGGCATACCCGGGCTCTTTTCCGTGTACAACGCCCTGGGGGTAATAGGCTGCGGCCTCTCGCTGGGCGTCTCCCTCGCCGGCTGCGCGGACTCCCTTGCGAGCGGCAGGGGCGTCAAGGGCAGGGTGGAGGTAGTGCCCACGGACGGGGACTACACCATACTCATAGACTACGCGCACACGCCCGACGCGCTTGAGAACGTGCTCAAGTCCATGCGCGCCGTGGCGCGCGGCCGGCTTGTCGCACTCTTCGGCTGCGGCGGCGACCGCGACCGGGGCAAGCGGCCCATAATGGGGCGCATCGCCGCGGAGAACGCGGATTTTGTGGTCGTCACCTCGGATAACCCCCGCACGGAAAGGCCGGAGGCGATTATAGAAGACATACTCTCCGGCATGGAGGGCGCCGGGACGCCGTATAAGGTCATATGCGGCCGGCCAGAGGCCATAGAGTGGGCCATCGAGCACCACGAGCCGGGCGACGTCATAGTGCTCGCCGGCAAGGGCCACGAGGACTATCAGATAGTCGGGCACGAAAAGCGGCACATGGACGAGCGCGAGATAGTCGCGGAGATACTGGAAAAGAGGAAGAGAGACAGATGACGATACGACTGACACTCGCCTTCGCTATAGGCTTTTTCATTGCGAGCGGCGTGGGCGCTTTCCTCGTGCCCTGGCTGCGCAGGATTAAGGCCGGGCAGTCCATACGCGAGGACGGCCCCACCTGGCACAAGTCCAAAGAGGGCACTCCCACCATGGGCGGGCTCATGTTCATAGCCGCCGTGGCCGCCGTCTGCCTCTCCGTGGGCTTCGAGCCGATGATGCGCGGCGAATACGGCCACATCTTCTGCCTGCTCTTCGCGCTCATCTTCGGCGCGATAGGCTTCCTGGACGACTACGAGAAGCTCAAGAAGAAACAGAACCTCGGCCTTTCGGCCAAGGCCAAGTTCATATTGCAGCTGGCCGCCGCGCTGGTCTTCATCTTCCTAATGCGCGAGTTCGGCTATGTGACCACCAACCTCTACATCCCTTTCTGGAACCACATAATCCCCATACCCGAGTGGATTTACTTCGTCTTCGCCGCCTTCGTCATTGTGGGCACGGTAAACGCCGTGAACCTCACCGACGGGGTGGACGGCCTGGCCGCGGGCACGAGCATACCCGTGTGCATATTCTTCGCCGTCGTCACCTTCATCTGGGGCGAGCAGTTCCTCTCGCTGGGCGTGTTCGCAAGCGGCCTGGCCGGCGGCCTGCTCGGCTTCCTTGTCTACAACTTCAACCCGGCAAAGGTTTTCATGGGCGACACGGGCTCGCTGTTCCTGGGCGGGGCCGTGGCTGCGATGGCCTTTGCCTACGACATGCCGCTGATACTTATAATACTCGGCCTTCTGTACATTATAGAGACGCTTTCGGACATAATCCAGGTCGCCTATTTCAAGCTGAGCGGCGGCAAGCGCGTCTTCCGCATGGCCCCCTTCCACCACCACCTTGAGCTCGGCGGCTGGTCGGGGCACAAGTGGACGGAGAGGCAGCTCTTCGCGCTCTACTTCCTGGTGAGCGCCGCCTGCGCCGTGGTTTCCTTCATAGGCATCTTCAACCGCTACAGCTTTTAAGCCGCCTGAGGTACGGCAAACCCGCAGGCGCCCAAACCCTTCGTAAAATAAAACCATGGGGGTCCTCCAATGCAATACGCCGGTACGCAAATTGGCCGGGGTGTTGTCAGAGAGAGAGAAAACACCCTTTCCCGGCCCGGCAGGATAGACCTGCCCTTCGCGGCTTTGACGCTGCTCCTGCTCACGATGGGCGTCGTGATGGTGCTCTCGGCCAGCTACGCCAGGGCCTATTACTCGGCGGCCACGGGGCACAACGCCGCATACTATTTCCTGCGCCAGCTCGGCTTCGCCGCCGCAGGCACGGCGCTCATGTTCGCGCTCTCGCGCCTGCCCATGGGCTTCTACAGGCGGATGAGCTTCCCCGCCCTGGCCGTAAGCCTCGCGCTGCTGGCGCTGGTGCCGGTAATCGGCGTGGCGGAGGGGGATGCGCGGCGCTGGATAGATTTAGGTTTTACCACCTTCCAGCCCTCGGAGACGGCGAAAATCTCGCTTATTCTCTATTTTTCTGCCCTTATATGCACGCAGAGGGAAAAGATGGCCACCTTCCGCGGCCTGCTGCCCTTCGCCCTGGTGCTGGCCCTGGTCATAGGGCTGCTGGTGCTCGAGCCGCACTTCTCGGCGGCGGTGATAATAATCGCCATAGGCGGGGTAATGCTCTTCCTGGGCGGGGCGCGGCTCTACTGGTTCGCCGCCGTGGGCCTGACCGCGCTCGCGGGCCTGGCCGTCATAATGCTGTTCTTCCCCTACGCCTCGGGGCGCATCGCCACTTGGCTCGACCCCTTTGCCAACACCAGCGGGGACGGGTACCAGATAGTCCAGTCGCTCTATTCCATAGGCTCGGGCGGACTGTTCGGCCTCGGGCTGGGCCAGGGGCGGCAGACCTATATGTACCTGCCCGAGGAGCATAACGACTTTATCTTCGCCGTCTGCTGCGAAGAGCTCGGCTTTGCCGGGGCGATAGCCATACTGCTGCTCTTCGCCGCGCTTATCGTGCGCGGCTACCTGCTCGCGCTGCACATGCGCGACCGCTTCAGCTTCCTCGTCACGGCCGGGATAACCACGCTGCTCGCTATACAGATCATACTCAACGTCGCGGTCGTCACGAACCTCGTGCCCTGCACGGGCATATCCCTGCCCTTCTTCTCCTACGGCGGCACGGCGCTGCTGATACAGCTCGCCGAGATGGGCGTCGTCCTCTCCGCCTCGAGAAACGTCAGGATGTGAATCCACATGCCCTTGGCCCAGGGGCCGGGGCGGCGCAAATATAAAGATATATCTCATCCAGCGGCGGCCCGGGCCGCCGCGACAGGAGGAATCCAGAATGAAGTTCTTATTCACCTGCGGCGGCACCGCCGGGCACATAAACCCCGCCCTGGCCGTGGCCGGGGCCATAAAGGCCGCCGCGCCGGACAGCGAGTTCCTGTTCATAGGCGCCGAGGGGCGCATGGAGACGGACCTGGTCCCGCGCGCGGGCTATGAGATAAGGACCGTGCGCATAACCAACATACACCGCGGCTTTTCCATGGAGGATATCAAGCACAACCTCGCCACGCTCAGGAACGTGGTCGTGTCCACCGGTGAAGCCAAGCGCATAATCCGGGAGTTCGGGCCTGACGCGGCCGTCGGCACCGGCGGCTACGTCTGCTACCCCGTGCTGCGCGCGGCGCACGAGCTGGGCGTGCCCACGGCCGTGCACGAGTCCAACGCCGTCCCCGGCCTCACGACGAAGATGCTCGAGGGCAGCGTGGACGCCGTCATGGTCGGCTTTGAAGAGAGCCGCGCGAACTATAAGCACCCCGAGCGCGTCGCCGTGACCGGCACCCCGGTGCGCGGGGAGTTCCTCCACGCGGATAAGCGGCAGGCCAAGCGCGCCCTGGGCCTCGCCGAGGACAAGCCGCTTGTAGCCAGCGTCTGGGGCAGCCTCGGCGCGGGGCACATGAACGAGATCATGACCGACTTTATCGTCAGGGCATGCGCGAACCCCTTCTTCTCGCTCATACACTCGGCCGGCAAGGCGGGCTATGAGAAGATGGCCGCCGCGCTGGCGGCCGAGAAGCCGGGGTATGAAGGGCTGGGCATGGACGTGAGGCCGTACATTTACGACATGCAGACCGTCATGGCGGCGGCGGACCTGGTGCTCTGCCGCGCCGGGGCGAGCACACTGGCCGAGCTCACGGCCATGGGGAAGCCCGCCGTGCTGGTGCCGAGCCCGAACGTCACGAACAACCACCAGGAGAAGAACGCGCGCGTGCTGGAGGCCGCGGGCGGGGCCAGGGTGCTGCTGGAGACGGAGTTCACCGCCGACAGCCTGCTCGGCCTTGTGAGCGAGCTGCTGCACCACGGCGAGACGCTTGAGGAGATGAGCGCCAACATGCGCGCCCTGGGCGTCACGGACGCCACGGACCGGATAGCGGACATAGTCCTCGGCCTGGCCGCGAAGCACGCGGCAAAATAATAACCAAAACCACCCCTGCGGCATAGTATGGCATGAATCCTAGCTGTAGGGGGAGAGGAAATGAGCGTTTGGCACATAGCCGGGGGACGTAGGCTCTCCGGCTCCGTCAGGGTGCAGGGCGCGAAGAACGCCGTGCTGCCGATTATGGCGGCGAGCGTATTGGCCCCGTGCCTGACGGAGCTGACGAACGTGCCCGAGCTCAGGGACGTGGACGCCACGATACGCATACTGCGCGGCCTGGGCTGCGCGGTGGAGCGGCAAGGCGGCGCCGTGAGTATAGATTCGCGCCCGCTCGCAAGGGCGGAGATACCACATTCGCTCATGCGCGAGCTGCGCAGCTCGGTCATCTTCCTCGGCGCGCTGCTGGGGCGCTGCTCCGGCGCGAGGCTGAGTATGCCGGGCGGCTGCGAGCTGGGGCCGAGGCCCATTGACCTGCACCTGATGTCGCTCCGGGCCCTGGGCGCGGAGATAGACGAGAGGGCGGGGGAACTGGTGTGCTCCGTGCCGCAGGGCCTGCGCGGCGCGGCGATAGCCCTGCCGCTCCCCAGCGTGGGAGCGACGGAGAACGCCATGCTGGCCGCCTGCCTCGCCAGGGGCGAGACGGTGATAATGAACGCGGCGCGCGAACCGGAGATAGCCGAGCTGCAAAACTTCCTGAATAAGCTCGGCGCGGACGTCTCCGGCGCCGGGACGCCGACGGTCACAATCCGCGGCCGGCCGCTCGACCCGGGGCGGGTGGAGCACAGGATTATGCCCGACCGCATAGTTTCGTCTACATACCTTGCCGCCTGCGCGGCGGCGGGAGGGGACATAGAGCTCACAGGCGTAAATCCCACGCATTTTTCAACGGTTTTGCGCTCGCTTTCCGAGTGCGGATGTGATATAATGGCGGATGGCGGCGGCGTGCGCCTGGTTTCCAGCGGGAACCTGAGAGCGCCGATGCCTGTCATAACGGGGCCTTACCCCGCCTTCCCGACGGACGCCCAGCCGCTTATGCTCTCCGCCTGCCTTCGCGCGCGCGGCACCAGCGTGTTCGTTGAGAACGTGTTCCAGAACCGCTTCCGCTTTACGGAGGAGCTCGCCCGCCTGGGCGCGAGGATACATACCGAGGGCCGCGTGGCCGTCGTGACGGGCGTGGAGGCCTTGCACGGCGCGCCGGCGGTGGCCACCGACCTGCGCGGCGGCGCGGCGCTTATAATCGCGGCGCTCTCCGCCGAGGGCGAGACGGACATACTGGATTCCGGGCATATAGAGCGCGGTTACGAGCGCTTTGACGCCAATCTGCGCGCCCTGGGCGCGGACATAACGCTTATAGATACGAAAGGACCATGAGATGGCTAGGCAGAGCGATCCGCTCCGGAAAAGAATATCGCGCCGGGCCGCGCTCATAGGCCCGGCCAAGTTCCTGCTCGGCTGCGTGGTGCTGATATTCATAATCAGCATCTTCCTGCAGGTGGGCTCCATAGAGGTGCGCGGCAATTCGCACTACACTGCGCAGGAGATCGCCGAGGCCGCCGGCATTGAAGAGGGCGACAACCTCTTCTTTGTCAACCGCTTCGCCGCGGTGGGCGGCATAATAGCGAAGCTGCCCTACGTTGAAACCGTGTCCATAACGACGCAGCTGCCCGGCACGGTGATACTGGAGATTACGGAGAGCCAGGCCCTCGCCTATGTGGAGCTCGAGAGCCAGCGCTGGATAATAGACCGCAGCTGCAAGGTGCTGGCCCAGGACAGCTCGGATGAGAGCGCGGGGCTCATCCGCGTCACGGGCCTCACGCCGTCCAACCCGGAGGTGGGCGAGACGGTCGTGCCCGCGGACGGGAACTCCGCGGCCGTCGAGACCCTGGCCGAAATGCTCGACCAGCTCCAGCGCCGGGGCATGGCGGAGCTGGCGACGGGTATAGATATAAGCGACCCCGGCGCTCCGCGCATGGACTACGGCGGGCGCTTCACCGTGCTTTTCGGCTCGGCCGAGAGCATCAATTACCAGTTCGCCAAGCTCGAGAGCGCGCTCGGCCAGCTCAAGAGCGCCGACCGCGGCACCCTGGACCTCGGCGAGAGCGGCGAGGGCGTTGTCTTTACGCCCTTCTAAGCGCGCCGGATAGTTAAAATTCAAAAACAAAATATTAAAAAATCTCGGTGGAAACAAAAAATAGTTGACCGGACATGGGAAAAGATATAATATGAGTAGAAGAAGAAATAATACAAGGACGCGGCGGCAAACCCCGCCCGGCGTCTCAAAAGATATGAGGGAGGCACCGAATATGTCTTACAAATCCGAAACCGGGCCCGAGAATGTCGTCACATTGAAGGTACTGGGCGTTGGCGGCGCCGGCAACAACGTCGTCAACCGCATGGTGAAGTCCGGCACCCAGGGCGTGGAGTTCATCTCCGTCAACACGGACAAGCAGGCGCTGGCCGTGTCCAACGCCGACCAGAAGATACAGATAGGCGAAAAGCTCACCCACGGCCAGGGCGCGGGCTCCGACCCCGATATGGGCAAAAAGAGCGCCGAGGAAAGCCGCAACGATATCGCCAAGTCCATAGAGGACGCCGACATGGTGTTCATCACCGCCGGCATGGGCGGCGGTACAGGCACCGGCGCGGCCCCGATTGTCGCGGAGATTGCCCGCGAGGCCGGCGCGCTGACCGTAGGCGTAGTGACCAAGCCCTTCAAGTTTGAGGGCAAGCGCCGCATGGACCAGGCCGTCGAGGGCATCAACGCCCTCCTCGCCAAGGTGGACAGCCTTCTTATAATCCCCAACGACCGCCTG
>CALWYP010000088.1 GCA_944385795.1 uncultured Oscillospiraceae bacterium
GGCCAGCGCGCACAAGGTCATAGACTTCATGCCCGGTCAGAGCGAGGACATAGCTAAGGGCGGGACGCTGCGCCTCGGCGCGTGGCCCTGCGTCATAGAGCCCGGCACGAAGCTCGCCGGGTGCTACGGCGCGACGCGCATAAGCGAACGCCACCGCCACCGCTACGAGCTCAATAACGAGTTCAGGCGGGCGCTCACGGAGGCCGGGCTGATAGTCTCCGGCGCCTCCCCCGACGGCCGCCTTGCGGAGGCCGTCGAGATAGAGGGCCACCCATTCTACATAGGGGTGCAGTACCACCCTGAATTCAAGAGCAGGCCCACGAGGCCACACCCGCTGTTCCTCGGCTTCCTGCGCGCGGCGCTGGACCGGGAGGAAGGAGCAAAATGACATGTGCGGAATCGTAGGATATACCGGCCCGTCCCAGGCGGCCCCCATACTGCTCGACGGGCTCAGGCGGCTGGAGTACCGCGGCTATGACAGCGCCGGCGTGGTGGTGCAGTCCGGCGGCGAGCTGAAAATGGTCAAGGCCCGCGGGAGTGTCGCCCATCTCGCCGGGCTCACCGGCGGCGGCAGGGAGCTGGAGGGCGTCTGCGGCCTCGCCCACACCCGCTGGGCCACGCACGGCGCGCCCACCGACACCAACGCCCATCCCCACCTCTCCGAGCACGGGCTTTTCGCCGTCGTCCACAACGGCATAATTGAGAATTTCGCCGCCCTGCGCTCGGAGCTCGAGGCCGAGGGCATCGTCTTCCGCAGCAAGACGGACACCGAGGTCGTGGCCCACCTGCTGGAGAAGTATTACGACGGCGACCTCAAGCGCGCCGTTATGCGCACGGTCTCCCGGCTCGAGGGCAGCTATGTCCTCGGCGTCGTCTGTTCAAAGGAGCCCGGCAGGCTCTTCTGCGTCAAGGAGGCCGGCCCGCTGATACTCGGCCTCGGCGTGGGCGAGAACTACTTCGCAAGCGACGTCACCGCGCTTGTGGCCCGGACGAAGAACGTCATATACATGGAAGACGGCGAATTCGCCGAGCTAACGGCCGAGCGCGTCACGGTGTACGACCGCACCGGCCGCGAGGTGACGAAGAGCGTCAGCCACGTCGTCTGGGACATAGAGGCCGCGGAAAAGGGCGGCTACGAGCACTTCATGATGAAGGAAATCATGGAGCAGCCCCGCGCCGTGAAGAACACCGTGGAGCCGCGCATCCGCTCCGGACGCATAGCTTTCGAGGACTTCAGCCTGACGCGCGCCGAGCTCGAGGGCTATAACAAGATAGTCATAACCGCCTGCGGCAGCGCCTATCACGCCGGGGTCGTGGGCAAGTACGTCATAGAGGGGCTTTGCCGCATCCCGGTGGAGACGGAGCTCGCCAGCGAGCTGCGCTACCGCGACCCGATAATAGACGGGCACACCCTGCTCATCGTCATAAGCCAGAGCGGCGAGACGGCGGACACCATTGCCGCCATGCGCGAATGTATGTCCCGCGGGGCCAGGTGCCTCGCCATAGTCAACGTCGTGGGCAGCACGATAGCGCGCCTTGCGGACAACGTGATCTACACCCACGCCGGGCCGGAGATATCCGTCGCAACGACAAAGGGCTATACCACCCAGCTCGCGGCGCTCTACCTCTTCGCCGTCTGGGCGGCCGAGCTGCTCGGGCGCGTCGACGCCGGGCGCTACGCCCAGCTCGTGGACAGCCTGCTGGAGCTGCCGAGGCTCGTACAGCGCGCCATAGACCTCAACGTCCACGTCAAGTACCTCGCTGAGCGCTGGCACGGCCAGCAGAGCCTGTTCTTCATAGGCCGCAACATAGACTACGCCGTGGCCATGGAGGGCTCGCTCAAGCTCAAGGAGATAAGCTATATCCACTCGGAGGCCTACGCCGCCGGCGAGCTCAAGCACGGCACCATCGCCCTCATAGACGAGAAGCGCCTCGTCGTGGCGCTGTGCTGCCAGGACGGGCTCTTCGACAAGATGGTAAGCAATGTGCAGGAGGTCAAGGCGCGCGGCGCGAAGGTGCTCGGCGTCGCCCCCGAGGGCAACAGGCGCATCTTCGCCGAGGCCGACGACGTCCTCTTCGCCCCGCGCGGCGAGCAGCTCTTCGCCGCCCTGCCCGAAATAGTGCCGCTGCAGCTTTTCGCCTACTACGTCGCGCGCGAAAACGGCTGCTCCATAGATAAGCCCCGGAACCTCGCAAAATCCGTAACAGTGGAGTGAGTACATTGAACAAAGCAAGCTATGAAAGCCCCCTTTGCTCGCGTTACGCCAGCGAGCGGATGCAGTACATCTTCTCGCCAGACTACAAGTTCCTCACCTGGCACAGGCTCTGGCTGGCGCTGGCCGAGAACGAGATGGAGCTCGGCCTCAACGTAACGGCCGAACAGGTCGCGGAGCTGCGCGAAAACCTCGAGGTCATAGACTACGAGGCCGCCGGGCGCTATGAGCGCGAGCTCAGGCACGACGTCATGGCCCATATCCGGGCCTGGGGCGACCACTGCCCGAAGGCGCGGGGCATAATACACCTGGGCGCGACGAGCTGCTACGTCGACGACAACGGCGACCTCATCGCCTACCGCGAGGCCATGAAGCAGATACGGATGCTGCTCATAAACGCCCTCGCCGCGCTCGCGGACTTCATCGAGCGCGAGGCCGACACGCCCGTGCTCGCCTACACGCACTATCAGGCGGCGCAGCCCACGACCGTCGGCAAGCGCGCGGCCATGTGGGCCCAGGACCTCGCCTTCGACCTCGAACGGCTGGACTTTGAGTTAGAGCGCATACCCTTCTACGGCTGCAAGGGCGCGACCGGCACGGGCGCGAGCTTCCTCGCCCTCTTTAACGGCGACGCGGATAAGGCCAGGAGCCTGGAAGCACGCATAGCGCGGGACATGGGCTTCGAGAGCGTGCTGCCCATCTGCGGCCAGACCTACACGCGCAAGCTCGACTACTATTTCCTCTCCGTCCTGAGCGGCATCGCCCAGAGCGCGGGCAAGATGGCCACCGACCTCCGCCTAATGGCCCATGAGAAGGAGTTCGACGAGCCCTTCACCAGCTCGCAGGTCGGCTCGAGCGCCATGGCCTATAAGCGCAACCCCATGCGCAGCGAGCGGATATGCTCTCTCGCGCGCTACGTCCTCGCCGACGCCATGAACCCCGCGATAACGGCCTCGACACAGTGGCTGGAGCGCACGCTCGACGACAGCGCGAACCGCCGTATCTCCATACCCGAGGCCTTCCTCGCCGTGGACGCCATACTGAACCTCGTCATCAACATCATCTCCGGCTGCACGGTCTATCCTGCCATCATGGAGCGGCACCTCCGCGAGGAGCTGCCCTTCCTCGCCACTGAGAACATCCTCATGCGCGCCGTGGAGCTCGGCGGCGACCGCCAGGAGCTTCACGAGGCAATACGCGAGTACTCGGTAGAGACCGCCCGCCGCATGAAGGAGACGGGCTGCGCCAACGACCTCGAGGACAAGCTGCTCGCAGACGGGCGCTTCAAGCTCGACCGGGCGGCGCTTGCGGAGATACTGGACATACGCAAGTTCGTGGGCATGGCCCCGGAGCAGGCGCGCGAATTCGCCGCCGGGCTGCGCAGGCTGCTTGAGGCGAACGCGGCGGAGCTCTCCGCCGAAGGGAAGGGTGAGATAAAATGCTGACCGCAATCGTGGGCATCAACTGGGGCGACGAGGGCAAGGGCCGCATGGTCGACCTGCTCAGCGCCGACTACGACGTCGTCTGCCGCTACCAGGGCGGCAACAACGCCGGGCACACCGTCGTAAACGAGCGGGGGAAGTTCATACTGAACCTCCTGCCGAGCGGCATACTGCGCGAGGGCGTCGTGAACGTCATGGGCCCCGGCATGGTCATCGACATAGAGCACCTCAACCACGAGCTTGAGCACATAGCGGCCCAGGGCGTCGTGCCCGGCGAGGGCGCGCTTGTCATCTCCGACCGCGCGACTATCTGTATGCCCTTCGACAAGCTCCAGGACGGCCTCGAGGAGGACCGCCTTGCGGACAAGAAGTTCGGCTCCACCCGCCGCGGCATAGCCCCGGCCTACGCCGACAGGTATATGAAGAAGGCCCTGCGCATGGGCGACCTGCTGCACCCCGAGGGCCTGAAGGAGCGGCTGCGCGACATCTGCGAGTGGAAGAACCTCACGCTCGGCGCCTACGGCGCGAGGGCGGACGCCGGGGAGATGTACGAGTGGCTTATGATAAACGGCGAGGCCCTGCTCGGGCGCATAAAGGACACCACGGAGTTCCTGCACGACGCCATTGAAAAGCGCGGCGCGGACGTCATGTTCGAGGCCCAGCTCGGCGCGCTCAGGGACATAGACTACGGCATCTACCCCTACACCAGCTCCTCCACCACGCTCGCGGCCTACGCGCCGATAGGCGCGGGGGTGCCGGCCCACAGGCTTGGCCGCGTCGTCGGCATAATGAAGGCGTACTCGAGCTGCGTAGGCGAGGGGCCCTTCACCTGCGAGTTCTTCGGCGAAGAGGCGGAGAAGCTGCGCGCCCTCGGCGGCGAATACGGCGCGGCCACGGGCCGCCCGAGGCGCGTCGGCGGCTTCGACGCCGTTGCGAGCCGCTACGGAGTGCGCGTCCAGGGCGCGACGGAGCTCGCCCTCACTAAGCTCGACGTCCTTGCCGGCTACGGCCGCATACCCGTCTGCACCCACTACGAGGTGGACGGGAAGATAACCGACAGCTTCCCCTCGGGCGCCGCGCTCGAGCGGGCGAAGCCCGTATACGAGTACCTGCCCGGCTTCGAGGGCGACATTTCCGGCTGCCGCGAGTTTTCCGAGCTGCCGGAGGCCGCTCGAAATTATGTAAACTTCTGCGAGGACGCCGTCGGCTGCCATATTAAATACGTCTCCGTCGGCGCGGGCAGGGAACAGATAATCGTCCGCTGAGGCGGAAGGATTGGACTGATTTTATGAGACTTTTCCTAGCAATTCTAATCTGTAAGCTCTCCCGCGCGGCGCTGCGCCTGCTCGGGCGCGGCGGCACGGCCCTGCCCGGGACCCTGGCGCTCAAGCTCTGCCCGGACATAGTAGCGCGCCTTTCAAGGCAGCTCCGCTGCGTCGTGGTGACGGGTACGAACGGCAAGACCACGACCTGCCGCATGATAGAGAAGATGCTCGCCGACGCGGGGGCTGACCCCATGGCGAACCGCTCCGGCTCCAACCTGGAGCGGGGCATCGCCGCGGACCTGTGCGCCAACGCCGGCCTCGGCGGCCGGCCCAGGAAGCGCACGGCGGTAATAGAGTGCGACGAGGCGGCCTTCAAGCGCGTCTGCGGCGAGCTCAACCCCGAGGCGGTCGTGGTGACGAATATCTTCCGCGACCAGCTTGACCGCTACGGCGAGGTCACGCACACGCTCGAGGGCATACGGATAGGCCTCGAGCGCGCGCCTAGGGCGCGCGTCTGCCTGAACGCGGACGATTCCCTCGTGGCTTCGCTGGCGCCCGACGCGCCCGACCGCGTGCGCTTCTACGGCGTGGACGTGCCCATGGGCGGGGCCTCTGAGGTCTCCGACGCGCCCAGGTGCATAGTCTGCGGCGCGGAGTACGAATACGGCTTCCGAACCTTTGCACATCTGGGCGGCTTCAGCTGCCCCAAGTGCGGTTATTCGCGCACGGAGCCGGACGTGGCCGTGGTGGGCGTGGACGCCCTCACGACGGACGGCACTGCCGCCGCGCTGCGCGTGGACGGGGAGCTGTACGGCGCGAACGTGAGCCTGCCGGGCGCTTACAACCTCTATAACGCCGCTGCCGCCGTGGCCGCGGTCACGGCCCTCGGCTTTGGCGCGGAGGGGGCGGTGAAGTCCCTCGCGCACATAGAGAGCGGCTTCGGGCGCATGGAGCGCTTCGAGCTGGGCGGAGCCAGGATAACCATGGTGCTCGTCAAGAACCCGGCGGGCTGCGACCGCGCGATAGAGTACCTAGCCGCCCAGGACGGGGCCGCCGCGGTGTTCTGCCTCAACGACGGCACGGCCGACGGCACCGACGTCAGCTGGATTTGGGACGCGGACTTCGAGCGCCTCTTTGAAGGCGGCCCCAGCCGGACGGTGATAGTCTCCGGCACGCGCGCAGAGGACATGCGCCTCCGGCTCAAGTACGCCGGCGCGGACGAGAACGCCGTGCGCATAGTCCGCGGCGTGGCGGAGCTGGCCGACGCCGTGGCGGGGATATCCGGCGACGTGTGCATAATGCCGACGTATACGGCCATGCTGCCCCTGCGCGCGGAGCTGGCCAGGCGCGTAGGAAGAAAGGAGTTCTGGGAATAATGGAGCTTCGCATCTGCCATCTTTACCCCGACGTGCTGAACCTCTACGGCGACCGCGGCAATGTGCTCGCGTTCAAAAAACGCCTCGCCTGGCGCGGCATCGGCTGCGCCGTGACGGAGCTGCCCATAGGCGAGAAGCTGGTCCCCGGCCGCTTCGACCTCTTTTTCATAGGCGGCGGGCAGGACTTCGAGCAGGGCCTGCTCATGGACGACCTGCGCTCCGGCAAGGGCGCGGAGATAAAGTCCGCCGTCGAGGACGGGCTGGCCTTCCTCGCCGTCTGCGGGGGCTACCAGCTCATGGGCAGGAGCTACGAGACGCACACGGGCGAGAAATACGCCTACCTTGGCGCGCTCGACCTCGAGACCGTGGGCGCGAAGGAGCGCATGATAGGCAACTTCGCCTTTGACACTGAGTTCGGCCCTGTCGTCGGCTTCGAGAACCATTCCGGCCGCACTTCCCTCGGCCCGGGCGTCCGGCCCCTCGGCCATGTGATACGCGGTTACGGCAACAACGGCTCCGACGGCACAGAGGGCGCGAGGTACCTGAATACTTTCTGCACCTACTCCCACGGCCCGGTCCTGCCGAAGAACCCGGCCCTGTGCGACGGGATACTGCTCGCGGCGCTCGAGCGCAAGTACGGCGCCGCCTCCCTGGAGCCGCTGGACGACTTCGCCGAGCGCGAAGCCCATGAAAGCGTGCTTAAAATGATAACTAACGCCGGCTGAAAAGCAAAAATTGAGCCGCCCGGATCATTCCGGGCGGCGTTTGTTTTCCGGCGCTCAGCCTTTTTTCCTGAAGCGGAATTGCGATGGGGTCATGCCGCAGAGCTTTTTGAAGGTCTGCATGAAGTGCTTTTCGTGACGGTAACCCACGGCCTCGGCGACCTTGGAGATGCTGTGCTGGCCGTCGAGCAGGAGCGCCTTGGCCTTTTCAATGCGCAGCCTGTGTATATATGCCGTCAGCGTGAGGCCCATTTTCTCCTTGAAGAGGTTGCTGAGGTATGGCGGCGAGACGAACACCTTCGCGGCTATCTGGCCCAGCGTCAGGTCCTCGCTGTAATGGCCGTCGATATAGTTGACGGCGGCGGTGACGACGGCGGAGCGCCGCTTGGCGCCGTTGAGCTGCTCCCATGCGTCGCCGGCGCAGCTGTGCAGAGCCTGGGAAAGCTGCCCGTAGGCGCCCTCGCGCGACCACTCGCGGTTAAAGAAAGTGTTCTCCGCCGGGAAGGAGCCTGTGCGCTCCATGACGAGGCGGCATATCTCGTAATAGAGCATCTCGCCGTAGTTGAGCACGATGGACACCGGCTGGCCCTGCACACATTCGCGGAGGAACTCATCCACGCTGCGCGCCACGTCCTCGCTGCCGCCCACGGACACGGCGTTGAGCACCTGGCGCTCCTTCTCAATGGAGTAACCGCCGTGTTCAGATTGGCGGTCGCTCTCCTGGCAGTCGAGCACGAAGCTGAAAAAGTCGCCCTTCAGCCCGGGACGCCTGAGCTCTATCTGCAGCAGCGCCCGCTGTATGGCCTCCATCAGCTCCCTGTCCAGGAAGGGCTTGAGCAGGTATTCCTCCACCTTCAGGCGTATGGCCTGCTGGGCGTAGCGGAAATCGTCGTAGCCGCTGACGATTATAAAGGCGGGCGGGAACTCCATCTCCTTACGGCATTGCTCTATGACCTGTATGCCGTTCAGCTTGGGCATGTAAATGTCGAGGATGGCGATGTCCGGGCCGAGCTTCTCAATGAGCTCGAGGGCCTCGGCCCCGTCCCCGGCCGCGCCTACGAGCTCCAGCCCGTTCGCGGCCCAGTCTATATACTGGATTATATTGTCGCGGGCCTCGATCTCATCGTCGGCCAGCAGGATCCTTATCATGCGTCAGCTCTCCTTGTATTCGTTGGGCAGTTCGAGGCACACGCAGGTGCCGCCGCCCGGACGGCTGCTTATTGTAAAGAGGAAGCGGTCCCCATAGCGTATGCGCAGCCGCTCGTATATGTTGCGCAGGGCCACGCGCTGCCCGTCCGAGTCCTCCGGCCTGCCCGACCATCGGAAATACTCCTCCATACGGTCCGGCCAGTATTCCAGCAGCTCGGGCGGCACGCCGACGCCGTTGTCCTCGATACGGAAGCTGAGCCGGTCGCGGCCGCCGGAAATTTCCGCCGTGAGGCTTATGACGAAGCTCGTGTCGCCGCTGTCCATGCCGTGGACGATGCAGTTCTCCACTATGGGCTGGAGTATGAGCTTGGGGATGAGCGCGCCGTACATCTCGGGGTCTGCGTCTATCGTCCAGCTTATGCGGCTGCCAAAGCGGCACTGCTGCAGCTCCAGGTAGCTGCGCACCAGGTCAAGGCACCTGCGGACGTTCATGAGCTCGCCTCCGCTGTTGAGGCTCAGGCGGAAGAACTGGCCCAGGTTGTACATGATGTCCGCGGTGGGCTTGTCGTGGTTCTTGAGCGCGCACCAGTAGGCGGTGTGCAGCATGTTGTAGAGGAAATGCGGGTTTATCTGCATCTGCAGGGCCGAGAGCTCCGCCTCTTTTTCCCTCAGCTTCAGGACGTAGTTGGACTCCACCAGCCTGCGGTTCTCCTCGACCATATTGTTGAAGGTCCGGCCCAGGCGGCCTATGTCGTCGGCGCATTTGAAATCCGCCTTCGCGCCGTAATCGCCCTTGGAAAAGCGGACCATGGACTCGGAGAGCTTGTTGAGCGGCTTCGTCAGCATACTCACGAACACGCGGGTGAGCAGCAGCATGACGACGAGGAAGAGGCAGATTATCAGCAGGGAGGAGCGGATCGCGGAGCGCTGGCCCCAGAACGAAGCGCTGTCGGGCTCTACCACGCAGGCCACGAAGGGCGTGCCCGAGCAGACCTGGTAGTAGATATTGTAGTTCTCCCCGCCGAAAACCTCCCTCTGCACGGCGGGCTCCGCGCCGGCCTTCGAGGCGAGCCCGGCGGCGAGCCGCGCGGGTATCTCAAGGCCGCTGCGGTTGAGGGCCGTCTCCCCGTCCCTGGAGAGCAGCAGCGTCTTCGCCGAGAAGCTGGTGTCAACGTCGGTGCCGAGCAGCTTGCGCACGTCCAGCGAGACGGCCACGACGCCTATGGGCCGGGTGGTGTTGTAGTCCTTTATCTTCTTCCACAGCACCAGCTTCGGCGAGTTGTCCACGCCCATGAACACGTCCGAGCCCTGCGGGATATACTCCCACTCGAAGACGCGGTAGGAGTCCATCAGCCTTTCAAAGGGCCGCTGCCTGCCCTGGCCCGCCTGGGGCAGGGGGCTGTGCGAGTTGTCTATGGAGACGTAGCCTATGGGCTGGCCCTCGTTGTTGTAGAGTACGACGCTGAGCAGGTACATCTTGAAGCGCGCGCTCTTCAGCAGCTCCTGCATACGGTCCTCGGGCACGGCCTCCCCGGCGTTGCTGAGGTTGACCAGCTCCTGGGCCTCGGCGGAGGAGATGTAGTATTCCGTGAGCCCGTCGATGTAGCTCTGGTCCTTTTCTATCAGCGTCCGGACATAGTCGAGCGACTGCTCCCCGCGCATATGCTGCTCGTACTTGACGTAGTCCAGCCCGCTGCGGGAGAGCACGATGGCCGTAAAAGCCAGGACGGCCAGGAGTATGCCGGAGAACATAAGGGAGAATTTGGCGGTGAGGTTCATATCCATGAAGCGTTTGAAGGGCCCGCCGCGCCTGGGGGCGGGCCCGTATTCATTTTTCCCGCGCGTGTCCATCTATAAGCAGCCTCCGCAGACCAGATTCTTTACAGCATACATTTTAACACACGGCCGCAAGCCCGGATATTAAAAGCGGCCGGGATGCCCAGCATCCCGGCCGCCGGAACTCACACAACCAGCGGGTCGCAGGTCGGGCCGTTCAGGAACTCGCAGCCGTCCTCGGTTACGACGACGTTCTGCCTCAGCATCAGCAGGCCGACGGAGGCGTGTTCCACGGAGGCGAGCAGGCTCAACGTCATGCCGTCGCGCAGGACGTAATCGCTGCCCTTGCGCAGCAGGGGCCCGTCTATGCGCCCCCAGCCGCAGCCGGCCCCGGCGTAGCCGGGCTGAGCGGCCCAGCCGGCCCTGCCCAGGGCCTCCGCGGCGGCGTCCATGGCCTCGGCGGCGTCCCCGGCGAGCGCGCCGGCCTTTACGGCAGACATGGCGCCGGCGATCATGGCCCTGCCGAGCTCCCACGCGGCTTCCTGCCCGGGCTGTACGCCGCCGACCACGATGTTGCCCGTGAAGGGCACGTTGAGCTCATGGCTCACGGCGCCGCCCTCGACGCGGACGATGGTGCCGGGCTCGGCGGATATCACCTGGGCGTCCGAGGCGGGGCAGTCGAGGCACAGGGCGCGCTCGGGGCCGGAGACGAGGCTCATATAGGTGAAGTGCTCGCTGCCGGCGAGGTAGCCGGCCTTGGCGATTTCCTTATAGAGCTCCATCTCGGTCATGGCGCCGGGCTTTATGGCCGCCGCGCCGGCGCAGACGGCCTTGCGGTTTATCTCCTCGGCCCTGCGCATGTAGTCGAGCTGCATGGGGGATTTGCCGGCGAGTATGTCGGCGACAATGGCGGTGGAATCCACGAACTCCGCCTCGGGGAACTCCCTCTTGAGGGCGTCGAACAGGCCGATATCCATGTGCAGGTGGATGCCGGTGCTGAGCTCGCAGCCTATCCGGCCCTTCTCATAGCCGAAGTGGCGAATGGTGTAGCACATGGCGTCGAAGAGGTTCGAGGCTATGCCCATGCGCCCGGAGTAGTCGAAGTTGAAAAATTCGCTCCGCTCGAGGCAGGAGGAATACAGCGCGGCCTCGAGGCCGGTGAAGGAGTTCACAACGCCGTAGCGCCCGTCCGAGCCGAGGAAAAGCAGGCCGGGCGTGGAGAGCTTGCTCTTCCAGACGACGGAGCGCAGGCCGGTCAGATGGCAGACGATGTACTTGGAGGTGCCCATGAGGCAGTCCAGGCCGGCGGCCTTGATGCGCCGGGCGGCGTCGTCCATGCGCGCCTTGAATTCGGATACGGGATAATCAAGCATCGGGGATTGACGCATAATCTTTTACCTCACTTCCTACCGTGATGGGCTCAGGAGCGCTCGGGGACGTAGATGTACTGGAGCTGCGGAGTCATGTTCTCGCACCCGTCCTCGGTGACCACATAGTTGTTCTCTATGACGAACTGGCCGAATTCGTGGTGGATCACAGTGGGCTCGAAGGCGAAGGTCATGCCCGCCTCAAACTCCTTGCCCGGGAACGAGTCCTTTATGATGGGCATCTCGTGTACGTCCTGGCCTATGCCGTGGCCCGAGGTGTTCATGCTCAGGCAGATGTCCGCCACCCCGTGCTCGCGCATATAGTCGTCGTGGGCGCGGCTGAAATCGACGACCTGCGTGCCGGGCTTGACCATGGGTATGCAGGCCGCGTGGCAGTTGAGGCAGACGTCGAAGAGCTCCTGCTGCTCCTTAGTAGGCGCCTTGAGCTTGGCTATGCGTATCATGTCGGAGGCGTAGCCCTTGAGCGTCGGGCCGCTGTCGGCGTAGATGCACCAGTCGGGGTCGGAATAGACGCGGGAGCTGGGCACCACGTTGGGCTGCTGGCGGTCGGGGCCGAACTCGACCACGAGCTGGAGTGAGAAATCGTCCGAGCCCAGGTCGTAGGAGGCGGCGACGTAGTTGTGGTAGAAGTCCTCTTCGGTGGTCTCGCCGAGCACGACCTTGTCCACGGCTATCTTGAAGGCCTCGACGGCGTTGCCGCAGTTCTTGCGGATTATCTCTATCTCGCGCGGGGACTTTATCTCGCGCAGGGCGGAGATATACAGCGAAAAGTCCGTGGGCTCCATGCCCGGCAGGGCGGCGAGGATGTCCTTATAGTCGTTGTAGGCGACGCGCATACGGGTGATGGCGCCGGGCTCGAGCCCGAGCCTGCCCTTGTCCGCGCCGAGGCGCTTGAGGGCGTCGGCCATGGCGCCGGCGAGCACTTCGGGGCTGGCGGCCTCGCCGAAGCCGTCGTAGGCGAAGATGTCCTCCTCGCCGAGGCAGCAGGTGGCCAGGGCTGTGGGCCGCATACGGGTGGAGGTGACGAGGACCAGCCTTCCGGGAACCGCGGCCAGCATGGCCGGGTACAGGAACTCGCTGTTCCAGGCGGAGGTGCGGTAGTCGCAGAAATAACGGAGGTTCTCCTCGTTGGCCATTATGGCCGCGGAGCAGCCCGCCTCCTCCAGCTTGCCGAAGAGCTTGTTAATCCTGGCTTCGTATTCGTCAAGCGGGAACTCCAGCATGGGGACGTCTCTCATTTTCTTCTCCTTTCATTGACGCCTGCACGGCGCGGGGCCGTGCAGGCGGATAGTTAACGGGCTTATTTGGACTTAACGAAACGGAATTCGCAGTAGGTCTCGGGATCCTGGTCGAAGCCGGTCAGGTCCTTGGACACGCCGAAGATGTTGTCGGAGAAGCGCAGCCACAGCCAGGGCATGTCGTCGCGCAGGATGTCCTGTATCTCGACATAGTAGCCCCTGCGGACCTCGGGGTCCATTTCGGTGGCGGCGAGATCGAAGAGCTCGTCGACCTCGGGGTTGCTGTAGTCTATCCACTCCGCGCCGTCCTCGCCGGTGTGGAACATGTCGCTGAAGAACGCGCCGTCGTCGCCGCCGGCCACGAAGCCGAGTATGAAGGCCTGCGCCTCGCCGGCGTAGACGGCGTTGACGAGGGAAGAGAACTCGGTGGTCTGGACGGTGGTGTTGACGCCTATCTCGAGCCAGGCGTTACGCAGCATCTCGGCCATCGTGATGCGGGCCTGGGACTCGTTGACCTGCAGTACGAGGTCGAAGCCGTCCTCATAGCCGGCCTCCTTCATGAGCTGCTTTGCCTTCTCTATGTCCTGGACGTACTGCTGGTCCTCGCCGGCGGGCTCGTAGAAGGACATGGTGGGCATTACCGGGCCGTCGGCCTCGGTGCCGCCGCCGAAGGCTATCTCGGAGATGGTGGGCATGTCGACAGCGTAGCGGAGGGCCTGGCGGACGCGGACGTCGCTCAGGGGCTCGTAGGCCTGGTTGAGGCCGCAGTACTCGACGGTGTAGCCCGGGAAGGCTACGACGTCGGCCACAGAGCTGCTGCTGAGCATTTCGACCTGGGCCGGGGCCATACGGAAGGCGATGTCTATCTCGCCGTTCTCGAGGGCCATGGCGCGGGTGGTGTCGTCGGCTATGTTGCGGATGACGAGGTTCTTGAACTCGGGAAGCTCGTCCCAGTACTCCTCGTTGCGCTCGAGGATGACGCGGTCGCCCGCTATCCACTCGACGAACTTGTACGCGCCGGTGCCGACGGGGTTCCTGCCGTAGGCCTCGTCGCTGCCGGCGGCCTCGACGGCGCTCTTGCTGACTATGAGGGTGGCGTTGTTGGTCAGGTAGGTCAGCATCGGCGGGAAGGGCTCCTTCGTGCCGAGCTCGATGGTGTAATCGTCGATGATCTTGGTCTTGGCGGTGTCGAAGGGCTCGAAAATCATGGCCTTCATGGGGGCCACGGCGCCGCGGTCAAAGGTGAACTTGACGTCCTCGGCGGTGAACTTGCTCCCGTCGTGGAAGTAGACGTCGTCGCGCAGGTGGAAGCGCATCGTGTATTCGTCGACCTGCTCCCAGCTCTCGGCAAGGCTGGGCACTATTTCGCCGGTCACGTTGTCCTGGCGGACAAGGCCGTCGTAGATCTGGACGTTGATGAGGCCGGCGGGGGTGTTCTGCTGGTTCGGGGGGTCGAGGACCGTCGGTTCGGAGCTGTTGCCGACCACGAGCGTGTCCTTGACCTCGCCGGTTTCGGGCGCGTCGCCCCCGGCGGGCTCGCCGCAGGCGGCGAGCAGCATCACGAGGGCCAGCGCAAGGGCCAGTATGCGCATATAAGTCTTCATTTTGTTCCTCCTCTTGACTCCTTTGTGTTATATGATGCCCGGCGCGGCCGGCGCCGGAGGCATTCCCTGCTTTATCTCGACCGCGGCCTCAGCCGCACTGCCCGGCAAAGTGGCAGGCGGTGAAGTGCCCGGGGCTTATCTCCCTGAGCTCGGGCGAGGCCTCGCGGCATACATCCTGGGCGTAGGGGCAGCGGCTGGCGAAGCGGCAGCCGGGCTTCGGGTTTATCGGCGAGCTCAGCTCGCCCTTTATCAGGACCCGCTCGCGCTTCACATGTATGGACGGTATGGGGATGGCGGAGAGCAGCGCGCGGGTGTATGGGTGGTAATTCTGTATGAAGAGCTCCTTCGCCGGGGCCTGCTCGACAAGCTGGCCGAGGTACATGACGCATATGCTCTGGGAGATGTGGCGCACGACGGAGAGGTCGTGGGTGATGAACATGAGCGTCAGGCCGAGCTCGCGCTGCAGCTCCTGGAGCAGGTTGAGTATCTGCGCCTGGATGCTCACGTCCAGAGCGGAGACGGGCTCGTCGCAGACGATGAAGGAGGGGCCGAGCGAGAGCGCGCGGGCTATGCCTATGCGCTGGCGGCGGCCGCCGTCGAACTCGTGCGGGTAGCTGTTTATGTTGCGCTGCGCGAGGCCGACCATGTCCATGAGCTCGGCGACGCGGGCGTTATACTCTTCCTTGGACTTCGTCACGCGGTAGATGCGCAGCGGTTCGCCTATTATCTGGCCCACGGTCATGCGCGGGTTGAGCGAGGAAAAGGGGTCCTGGAAGATGATCTGCATCTGGCGGCGCAGCGCCTTGAGCTTCGCGCCCTTCACCCTGGTTATGTCCTCGCCGTCGAAGAATATCTGGCCTCCCGTCGGCTCGAGCAGGTGCAGTATCGTGCGCCCAAGCGTGGACTTGCCGCAGCCGCTCTCGCCGACGACGCCGAGGGTCTCGCCCTTGTTTATGCTCAGGCTGACGTCCTCGACGGCGTGGAGATAGCCGCTGGAAGTCTTGAAGTATTTCTGAAGGTTTTTGGTTTCCAGGATAACTGACATGTTGCTACCTCATTTCCGCCGGCCAGTAGCCGGCCGGCTGACAGATGGCGGGGCGGGTTCCCGGGCGCGTCACTCCGCGCCGCCCCCGCCGGCGAGCACGCATTTTACGATGTGGCCCGGGGCCACCTCGGTATGGGGCGGGTCGAAGGTCTTGCAGCGCTCCTGCGCCTTGGGGCAGCGCCCGCAGAAGCTGCAGCCCTCGGGCAGGTCGGCCGCGTTGACGGCGGGGCCCGTGATGGGCTGGAGGCGCTCCACATCCTTGTCCAGGCTGGGTATCGTTGCGAAGAGGCACTGGGTATAGGGGTGGGCGGCGCGGTCGAAGATGTCCTCGAGGCTGCCGTATTCCACAATTTCACCCGCGTATATGACGGCCACGGAATCGCAGGTCTCGGCCACGACGCCGAGGTCGTGGGTAATCAGCAGCATCGAGGTGCCGGAGCCGTCCCTCAGCCCGCGTATGAGGTCGAGGACCTGCGCCTGTATGGTGACGTCCAGCGCGGTCGTCGGCTCGTCGGCTATTATGAGCCTCGGGTTGCAGGCCAGGGCCATGGCTATGACCACGCGCTGCTTCATGCCGCCGGAGAACTGGTGCGGGTAATCCGACGCGCGCTCCGGCTGTATCCCGACCTTCTTGAGTATGTCGCGGGCCTGCACGGCGGCCTGGGCGCGGGATTTACGCTGGTGCAGGCGTATGAGCTCCGCAATCTGTTCGCCCACGGGCAGGACCGGGTTCAGCGAGCTCATGGGGTCCTGGAATATCATGGAGATGTCGCGCCCGCGTATGGAGCGCATCTCGCGCGCGGAAAGTTTGGCAATGTCCTTGCCGTCGAATTCTATGCTGCCCTGTATTATCCTGCCGGTGTATTTGGGCAGCAGCGACATGATGGCGAGGGCGATAGTGGTCTTGCCCGCGCCCGTCTCGCCGACGAGGCCGAGGGTCTGGCCGGCGCGTATTTCAAAGGAGACGTTGTTGACGGCCTCGACGACCGCGTTGTGCGTCTCGTAGTGTACTACAAGGTCCTTGACCGAGAGCAGGACTTCCTTTTCCTTATCCATATCTGTTTACAGCGTCCTTTCTACCCAGCGGGCTCACTTCCCGGAACGGGGGTCGAAGGCGTCGCGCAGGCCGTCCCCGAACAGGTTGAGCGCAAAGACGGTGAGCATTATCATTATGCCGGGGAAGAGCAGCATGTACCATTTGTCCAGGCTGGTTATGTACTGCTTCGCCGTGGTGAGCATACAGCCCCACTCGGGCGTAGGCGGCGTCACGCCGAGGCCGATGAAGCTCAGGGCCGCCGTGGTGGTGATGCTGCCGGCGACGTCCAGCGTGGCGCGGACAATGATGGGGCCCATCGCGTTGGGTATCATGTGCCGGAGTATGAGCCGGAGCTTCCCGGCGCCGATGGCGCGCGCGGCTTCGATGTACTCCTGGTCCTTTACGGTCAGGATTGAGGCGCGGACCGTCCTGGAGAAGGAGGGCACCAGCGCTATTGTTATCGCAATTATGACGTTGGTCATGCCGTTGCCCAGCGCCGCGCAGATGGAAATGGCCAGCAGCGTGCTGGGTATGGACATGAACACGTCGCAGATGCGCATGATGACGTTGTCCGTCGCGCCGCCGCTCACCGCGGCGACGGAGCCGAGTATGCCGCCTACGACAAGGCTGCACAGCATGGACAGGAGCCCGACGGCCAGGGATATGCGCGCGCCGTAGACGACGCGGCTGAATATGTCTCGGCCAAGGTTGTCCGTGCCCATTATGAACTCGGCGCAGGGCCCGATGAAGGTGCGCGAATAGTCCTGGTCGTCGTAGCCGTAGCGCGCGAAAAACTGCGGGAACAGCGCGAACAGTATGAGTACGAACAGCACGGCCATGCTGAAAACCGCGGCGCGGTTGCGCGTAAGGCGCCAGCCTATCTCCGACCAGACGCCGACGGGCTCGTTCTTTTTATTTTTCCTGCTCTTCGCCAGGCGCTCCATGGCGGGGGTTTTCATTTTTGCCACGTTATATCCACCTCACTCGTATCCCTGCGCCGAAATCAGGCGCGGTGCTTTTTCCCGCGGCTGTACTGCGACTTGATGCGCGGGTCAACATAGGCGTATATGATGTCCACAAGCAGGTTGACGAGGCTGAAGGATATGGCCAGCAGCAGCACGCCGCCCTGCACGACCGGGTAGTCCCTGCCCTTGATGCTGTCCACCATGTACTTGCCGAGGCCGTTTATGGAGAAGACGGACTCGGTGAGCACCGCGCCGCCGAGCATTACGCCGAGCTGGATGCCAAGCACGGTGATTATGGGTATGAGGGCGTTTTTAAGCGCGTGCTTTACTATTATGACCTTCTCGCTCAGCCCCTTGGCCCTGGCCGTGACGATATAGTCCTGGCATATGACCTCCAGCATGCTTGAGCGCGTCATGCGCACTATGGTCGCCATGCCCGCCATGCTGGAGGTGATAACGGGCAGTATCCAGCTCTTCCAGCTCTCAAGGCCCGAAACCGGCGTCCATTTCAGGTAAATTGAAAACACCAGTATCAGCATCATGCCCGCCCAGAACGCCGGCATGGAAATGCCGAACAGGGAGAAGCCGGTGGAGAGGTGGTCGATGATGGTGTTCTGCTTGACCGCGGATATTATACCCAGCGTTATGCCCAGCACGGCCGAGAGCGCCACGCAAAGCAGCGCCAGCTTCACCGTCGTGGGGAAGCGGCTCATCAGCTCGTCTATGACAGGCTGCCTCGTGGAATAGGACGTGCCGAGGTCAAAGCCCAGCACTATGCCCTTCAGATAGTTGAAAAACTGCACCGGCAGCGGGTCGTTCAGGCCCAGCTCTTCCTCCAGGGCCTCAACAACCTCGTCGCTCGCCCCGTCGCCGGCAAGTATTTCCGCCGGGTTGCCGGGGGAAATGTGCGTCATGATGAACACTACCAGTATCACGCCCAGCAGAACGGGGATCATCATAAGGATTCGCTTGGCTATGTATCGTATCACGTCTCGCGCCCTCCCTATCGTCCATATCCGATTTTGCGATTTGCGCAAATAAAGTTACAATTATGATACCATTTCCGCACCCGGGCGGAAATCCCCAGGTTTAAGATTTCTTCCCCATATTTAATCTCTTTGCCCTACCGCCCGCCAAAAACCGCCAGAATGGGGCAAAAAAACAAATCCGAAGCCGGAGGCTTCGGATTTGAAAGGAGGAATAAATGTAACAGAATGAATGTCGCCCAGCTTCGCCGGTAAAAAAACAAAATTGAAGCCCAGCGCAAGCGGGTTCAATTTTGAAAAGGAGGAGCAAGGGAGCGTGCGGATGGCGTCTTTTTTTGCCGCAGGCATAAAAAGACGTCGGAGCAAAGCGGACTTTGCTCCGACGTGGAGCGGGTGAAGGGAATCGAACCCTCGTATCCAGCTTGGAAGGCTGGTGTTCTACCATTGAACTACACCCGCGCTGCCCGGATATTGTAGCATTTCCGCCCGGGATTGTCAACCGCCTGGGCGGCTCACAGCACGACTATGGTCACGCCGTTGTTGGCGCGCTCCAGGTCGCCGTCGCGGCGCAGGCCGGCGCATTTACGGAAGGCGGCGAGGGTGGCCTCGTTGAATATGGAGAAGTCCTCGCCGGGTATATACGCCGCTATGCGCCCGGCGCGCGCCAGGCGCTCCAAGTATGCGCGCAGCTCGACGCGGATTTTGCCGCCCGCGCCGTGGGAGCCGTAGCCGTGGATTATCTTCACCGCCCCGGCGCCGAGGCGGCGGCCGTTCTCGATGGCGTAGGCCGCCCGCTTGACCGCCTGCGCCGCCGTGGGCATGTCGTATTTTATGTTAACCTCGCTCAGGAAGCCCATGTCAGCCCTTTTTGTGGTAGAGCTTCTTCGTCTGGTAGTGCGGCTCGCAGGTGAGGTACATACCTAGGCGCTGGAAGACATTGGCGTCGACGTTGGAGAGTATGACGGTGGAGTGCACGTCGCAGCCGGCGAGGGAGGCGAGCGCGTCCATGGCCCGCTCGGCGTTCGGGTCGCTGACGGCGCAGATCGAGAGGGCTATGAGCACCTCGTCCGTGTGCAGGCGGGGGTTGTGGTTGCCCATGTGCTCCACCTTGAGGTGCTGGATCGGCTCGATGATGCTCGGGGCGATGAGGGTGACGCCGTTAGGTATGCCGCCGAGGTATTTGAGCGCGTTCAGCAGGCAGGCGCTGCTCGCGCCGAGCAGGGAGGAGGTCTTGCCGGTTATGAGCGTCCCGTTGGGCATCTCCATGGCCACGGCGGGGGCGCCGGTCTCCTCCGCGCGCTGCCTTGCGGCGGGCACGACGGGCAGGTCCTCTGCCTTGACGCCGAGCTGGTTCATGAGCAGCTCTTCCTTGTACACCTCGCCTTCCCCGGCCAGGCCCTGGCGGTGCGAGCAGGCGGCGGAGAAGTAGCGGCGTATTATCTCGAGGGTGCTGGCCTCGCGGCAGGCCGCGTCGTCGGTGATGCAGAAGCCGGCCATGTTGACGCCCATGTCCGTGGGCGACTTGTAGGGGCTCTCGCCGTAGATGCTCTCGAACATGGCGTTGAGCACGGGGAAAATCTCCACGTCGCGGTTATAGTTGACCGCGCTCTTGCCGTAGGCCTCCAGATGGAAGGGGTCTATCATGTTGACGTCGTCGAGGTCGGCGGTGGCGGCCTCGTAGGCCAGGTTGACCGGGTGCTTGAGCGGGAGGTTCCAGATGGGGAAGGTCTCGAACTTCGCGTAGCCCGCCTTCACGCCGCGCTTGTGCTCGTGGTAGAGCTGGGAGAGGCAGCAGGCCATTTTGCCGCTGCCCGGGCCGGGGGCGGTGACCACGACGAGCTGGCGCGAGGTCTCTATGTAATCGTTTTTGCCGAAGCCGTCGTCGGAGACTATCAGCGAGAGGTTGGCCGGGTAATTCGGTATCCAGTGCTGCATGTAGACCCTGACGTTCATGCTCTCGAGGCGCTTGCGGAAGACGTCCGCCGCGGCCTGGCCGCGGTAGTGCGTTATGCTCACGCTGCCGACATACAGCCCGCTGGCGCGGAAGGCGTCTATGAGCCGCAGCGCGTCCTCGTCGTAGGTTATGCCGAGGTCGCCGCGGCGCTTGGAGCGCTCCATATCGTCGGCCGAGATGACTATGACTATCTCCGCCTCGTCCTTCATTTCGAGCAGCATTCGGACCTTGCTGTCCGGCTGGAAGCCGGGCAGGACGCGGCTGGCGTGGTAGTCGTCGAACAGCTTGCCGCCGAACTCGAGATACAGCTTGCCGCCGAAGGCCTCTATGCGCTCGCGTATGCGCTCGGACTGCAGCCGCAGGTACATGTCGTTGTCGAAGCCGGTTTTCCTCATAACTCTTCTCCCCTCTTTTTCTTCCCCGATATAATACACCAGCTCCGGCCAGGACGCAAATTAATTTTGAGGCAATTTTTGTTTTTGCTTTTTTTATTCACAATTATGTGGTATAGTGCCTTAGTTAAAGCATCACGTTGAGTGGAGGTTAGCCACAAATGGGACTCATGAGCAAGCTCTTCGGCACGCACAGCGACCACGAGCTTAAACGCATATATCCGATCGCCGACAAGATAGAGGCGCTGGAGCCTCAGATGCAGGCGCTCTCCGACGAGGAGCTGCGCGGCAAGACGGCGGAATTCAAGGAACGCTATAAGAACGGCGAGGACCTGGACGACATGCTGCCGGAGGCCTTCGCGGCGGTGCGCGAAGCCGCCTGGCGCGTGCTGGGCATGAAGCCCTTCCGCGTCCAGCTCATAGGCGGCATAGTCCTCCACCAGGGCCGCATCGCGGAGATGAAGACCGGCGAGGGCAAGACCCTCGTCGCCGTCCTGCCGGCCTACCTGAACGCCATCGCCGGCGAGGGCGTCCACATCGTCACGGTCAACGACTACCTCGCCAGGCGCGACAGCGAGTGGATGGGCAAGGTCCACCGCTTCATGGGGCTCAGCGTGGGCCTCATAGTCCACGGCCTGACGGCCGACGAGCGCCGCGCGGCCTACGCCGCCGACATTACCTACGGCACGAATAACGAGCTCGGCTTCGACTACCTGCGCGACAATATGGCCATTTACAAAAGCCAGATGGTCCAGCGCGGGCACGCCTTCGCCATCGTAGACGAGGTGGACTCCATACTCATAGACGAGGCGAGGACCCCGCTCATTATCTCCGGCCGCGGGGACGAGAGCACCGACCTCTACCGCCGCGCGGACGACTTTGTGCGCACGCTCAGGAAGCTGGTCGTGGCCTCCACGGACGACAAGGCCGAGGAGGACGAGGGCCTGGACGCCGACTATGTGGTCGACGAGAAGGCGCGCACCGCCACGCTCACGGCGCGCGGCACGGCCAAGGCCGAGCGCTTCTTCAACCTCGAAAACCTCGCCGACATAGAGAACTCCACGCTCTCGCACCACATCAACCAGGCCCTGAAGGCCCACGGCGTCATGAAGCGCGACATAGACTACGTCGTCAAGGACGGCGAGGTCATCATAGTCGACGAGTTCACCGGGCGCCTCATGCTGGGCCGCCGCTACTCCGAGGGCCTGCACCAAGCCATCGAGGCCAAGGAGCGCGTGGACGTACAGCGCGAGAACCGCACCCTCGCCACGATAACCTTCCAGAACTATTTCCGCCTCTACGGCAAGCTCTCCGGCATGACCGGCACGGCCCTCACGGAGGCGGAGGAGTTCCAGACCATCTATGAGCTCGACATCGTGGAGATACCCACGAACAAGCCCGTAATCCGCAAGGACTGGCCGGACGTGGTCTATAAGAACGAATCCGGCAAGGACAGGGCGATAATAGAGCAGATCATAGCCTGCCACGACAAGGGCCAGCCCGTGCTGGTGGGCACTATAAGCATTGAAAAGAGCGAATACCTCTCCGGCCTGCTTAAAAAGCGCGGCATAGCGCACAACGTGCTCAACGCCAAGCAGCACGAGCGCGAGGCGGAGATAGTCGCCCAGGCCGGCAAGCTCGGCGCCGTCACCATAGCCACCAACATGGCCGGCCGCGGCACCGACATCATGCTCGGCGGCAACGCCGAATACCTCGCGCGCAACGACCTCAAGAAGGCCGGCTACGACGACGCCGTCATAGCCGAGGCCACGGGCTACGCCGAGACGGACAACGAGGAGGTGCTCGCCGCCCGCGCCATGTTCGCCGGGCGCATGGCCGAGCACAAGAAGGTCACCGACGCCGAGGCCGAGCGCGTCAAGGCCGCCGGGGGCCTCTTCATCCTGGGCACGGAGCGGCACGAGTCCCGCCGTATAGACAACCAGCTGCGCGGCCGCGCCGGCCGTCAGGGCGACCCGGGCGAGAGCCGCTTCTTCCTGGCCCTCAGCGACGACCTGCTGCGCCTGTTCGGCGGCGAGCGCATCTCCGGCATGATGGAGACGCTGAAGATAGACGAGGACACGCCCCTCGACCAGAAGGTGCTGTCCGGGCGCATAGAGCAGGCCCAGCGCACGGTTGAGAGCCGTAACTTCCAGACCCGCAAGAACGTCCTCGAGTACGACGACGTCATGAACGTGCAGCGCAACGTCATATACGCCGAGCGCAGGAAGGTGCTCGACGGCGAGGACCTCCAGCCGAGCATACGCAAGATGATAGAGGAGTACGTCTCGAGCACCATAGCCGACGGCTTCGCCCAGGAGCGCCCGGCCGATCTGCGCGCGGTAAACGAGATAATCGCTCCCTTCGAGCGGCTCTTCCTCGTTCCCGGCGAGCTGGGGCTCAGGCCCGAGGACGTCCCCTCGCTCACGGCAGACAAGCTCGCCGCGCGCGTGCTCGAGAGGGCCTTCGACGTCTATGGAAAGAAGGAGGCCGAGCTGGGCGCCATGCCGAACGGCGCGCCGCTCATGCGCGAGGTGGAGCGGGTAGTCATGCTCCGCGTCGTCGACGAGTACTGGATGGACCACCTCGACGCCATGACCGAGCTCCGCCGCGGCATAGGCCTGCGCGGCTACGGCACGACCAAGCCCATAGACGCGTACAAGAACGAGGGCTTCGAGATGTTCGAGGCGATGATACGCGGCATACGCGAGGAGACCGTGCGCCGGCTGTACATCGTGCGCGTGACGAAGCAGCAGCCCATAGAGCGCAAGAGCGTGGCCACCCAGCAGGCGGCCAACGTCGGCGGCGGCCAGGCGAAGCGCCAGCCCGTAAAGAAGATAAAAAAGCCCGGCCGCAACGACCCCTGCCCCTGCGGCAAGCTCCGCCCGAACGGCCTGCCCATGAAGTACAAGGACTGCTGTGGTAAAAATGCTTAAAGCCCCCTTTAATGAAAAACGAAGCGGCTCGCTCGTCTACATGACCGCGGAGACTATCCCCGTGCGCCACGCCTTCTCCACCCGCTACGGCGGGGTGTCCGGCGGCGATTTCGCAAGCCTGAACCTCGGCTTCGGCCGCGGCGACCCGGACGAAAACGTGCTGGAGAACTACCGGCGCTTCGGCTCGGCCGTGGGCGTGGACGTCGACAGAGCCGCGTACACCCGGCAGGTGCACGGCGCGGCCGTACGCGTGGTGCGCCGCGCGGACGGCGCCGCGCCCAACTCGCCGGGCGGCGCGGACTGCGACGCGCTTGTGACCGCAGAGCGGGGCATAGCGCTCTTCTGCTTCACCGCGGACTGCCTGCCCGTGCTGCTGTGCGACGCCGTCCACGGCGTCGCCGCCGCCGTACACTGCGGCTGGCGCAGCTCCGTCCAGGACATACTCGGCGCGGCCGTGGACAGGATGCTCTCCCTGGGCGCGCGCCCCGGCGACATCCGCGCCGCCCTCGGCCCGGCCATAGGCGCCGGGAACTTCGAGACGGACTCCGACGTGCCGGACGCCCTGCGCGCCTGGCTGGGGCACGACGCGGAGGAGTTCATATACTCCGGAGCGGCCCAGGGCAAGTATAACGTGGACCTGCGCGGCGCCAACGCCCGCAGGCTGGAACAGCTGGGCGTGCCAAGGGCCAACATGGCCCTGTCCACCGAATGTACCGTCGCCTGCCACGACAAGTACTGGTCGCACAGGTACTGCTCGAAGCGCGGCCTGGAGCGGGGCAGCCAATGCGCCTGCATAGAGCTCTGAGGAGGGGATATATGAATAAAAAAAGCATATTGGCCCTCGCCCTTGCCCTCGCCTGCCTGCTTTCGGCCTGCGGGGCCGCGGAGACCGAGCTGCCCGAGCCCACGAGCTATTCCGACGAGCTGCCCGGCGAGACCCTGGGCATAGCCCCGGCGGCGGACGCGGTCTTCTCCCTCAACTATAATTCGTCCGAGAGCCTGAACCCCTACGCCACGAGCGACGTCAACAACATAATTATCAGCGAGCTGGTGTGCGAGAACGTTTTCGAGCTGGACGACGACTACAACCTCTCCTCACGCGTCATTGAAAAATACAGCGTCTCGAACGGGAGCTATTGGACCTTCACCGTCAAAGAGGACATAGCCATGCACGACGGCAGCGAGCTCACGGCCTACGACGTGGCCTACTCGATATCCCTCGCCCGCCGCACCAGCCGCTATTCCGGCCGCTTCACCTGCATGTACGGCGCGAGCGCCTCGGACGAGCGCACCTTCCACATCTCCACCACGCGCGCGAACACGCTCCTGCCCTACCTGCTCACCGTGCCCATCGTCAAGGACGGCTCGGCCTCCTCGCCCCTGCCCGTGAGCTGCGGGCCGTACATGTACGTCGAGGGCGCGGACTATGTGCAGGCCTTCGGCGGCTACGGCGCCTCCGCCCCGGCGGAGCGCATATACCTCAAGGAGTACTCCGGCGCGGAGAACATCATAAGCGCCTTTGAGGACGGCTATATCGACCTAGTCGTCAACGACACCTCGTCGAACGCCAACCTGGGCTACGGGGGCAACAACGAGATACGCTGGTACCACACGACGAACATGCACTATTTCGGCTTCAACATGACGAGCGAGCTCATGAGCAATCCCAACATGCGCTACGCCGTGGCCCTCGCCACGGACAGGGAGTACGCCGCGGACACGCTGATGCAGGGCGCGGCCGTGCCCAGCGCCCTGCCCATATCGCCGCTCAGCCCGCTCTACGACGAGAGCCTGGCCGCCACGCTCGGCTGCAACCTGTCCCTCTGCCGGCAGGTGCTGGGCAACGCGGGCCTGAGCGACATGGATAACGACGGGCGGCTGGAGTATCTGAGCTATTCGGTCATGCACGACGCGGAGATAGACCTGCTCGTCTGTTCCCAGAGCGCCGGCAAGGGCGACGTGTGCAAGAAGCTCGCCGAGGACCTGGACAGCCTCGGCGTGACGGTCAACGTGCTCGAGCTGAGCTGGAACGACTACGTCTCCGCCATCCGCGGCGACGACTACGATGGCGACGGAGAGCCCGACGTCCACTACGACATGTACTACGCCGAGGTGAAGCTGGGGGCCGACTTCGACCTCACGAACCTGCTTACGGAGTACGGCACGCTCAACTACGGCGGCATAGCCGACGAGAGCTACGCGACGTATATAAACGCCTTCCTCTCGGCGGGGGACATAGACCGGAGCATACGCTGCGGCGAGATGCTGCAATATATAGCGCTCAACTCGCCCATAGTCCCCGTCTGCTTCGAACGCCACCAGGTCATCACCCACCGCAACGCCGTAACCGGCATGGAAGTCACAAGCTCCAACGTGTTCTACAGCCTCCCCGAGTGGAAGATCAGCTTCGGGGAGCTGATGGAAAAATAAAATAGGGGGAACAGACATGACAGACAGAGAACTCATGGACATCGCCAAGCAGGCGGCCGAGCACGCCTATGTGCCGTATTCCCGTTTCCCCGTGGGCGCGGCGCTCGAGTGCTCCGACGGCACGGTTTTCACCGGCTGCAACGTTGAGAACGCGGCCCTGGGCAGCACCATCTGCGCCGAACGCACCGCGGCCGTGAAGGCCGTCAGCGAGGGGCACACCGACTTCGCGCGCATAGCCATCTGGGCGGAAAGCCGCGACTACTGTATGCCCTGCGGCGCATGCAGGCAGTTTTTAAGCGAGTTTTCCACGGATATGGAGGTGCTCAGCGCCAAATCCGGGGGACGCTATGTGAGCTATAAGCTGCGCGAGCTCATGCCGCACACCTTCAACTACTGAGCGGCCAGCAAACGCAAAAGGGAGTATAAGATATGAGAAAGAAAGCCATGAAGCGCGTCCTGTGCGCCGCGCTCGCGCTCTGCCTGCTGGCGGCGGGCCTGCCCGCCTACGCCGACACGGGCATGGGAAACATAGACGTGGACTTTGAAGACGTCCCGGACGGCGCCTGGTATTCATATTATGTAAACCTCTGCGCGAGCTGGGGCATCATCGACGGCAAGACCGCGGATACCTATTGCCCTGACGACCCGCTGCTGCGCGGCGAGTTCATAAAGCTCCTGTGCATGATAGGCGAGCTCGCCCCGCGCAGTATGGACACCTCCATACACTGGGCGCAGCCCTACTGGCAGGTCGTCAACGACTACGGCGTCCTCTGGGGCCTCGACATACCCTGCACGGCGTCCGGGCTGAACGCGCCCATAACGCGATATGAGATGAGCGTTATGATAACGAACCTCACCACAAACGTCTATACCGAGAACCCCGTCAGCCTGGATTCCCCGGCCGCGAGGATAAGCGACTATACGTCCATCTCGGGCAAGTACGCCGAGAGCGTGCTCCAGGCCTACGGCAAGGGCATACTCGACGGCTATGACGACGGTGCCTTCCACGGCGACGCCACGCTCACTAGGGCGCAGGCCGCCGCGGTCGTCGTCCGCGCCGGCTGGCCGGCGGAGCGGCTTGCGGTCGAGGACGTCAACGAGGTAGTGGTGCCCGAGCAGCCCGGCCAGGGCGCGGCCATGGACCCGGCGGATTCCTTCGCCAACCGCGCCAACGCCTCCGGCATGATAGATGCTTACGGCCACCCGAACGCCGAGGCCAGCGCCATACTCTTCGGCGACCCGAACAAGACCTACTTCACCGGCAGCGAGGCCAACCTCTCCGAGCACATAGTCACCGTCCAGGTCCGCACCTGGGATATTGACAGCTCCGGCGCGAAGTACACCCGCAGCTGGAACCTGCAGGTCAACGCCGCCGTGGCCGACGAGGTCAAGGCCATCTTCGAGGAGATATACAACGACCCTGAGCAGTTCCCGATACACGCGCTCGGCGGCGCGCGCTACACCGATACGCTCCGCCACGCCTGGGGCTGCGCCATAGACATCAACCCCGTCGAGAACTTCCAGTGCTACACCACTACCGACCCCTACACGCCGATAACCGGCTCGTACTGCTACAAGACCTCGGACAGCCCGTACTGCATAAGGCCGGACTCCAGCGTGGTCCGCGCCTTCGCCAAGTACGGCTGGGGCTGGGGCGGCGGCACCGCCGAAAACGGCTATTCCGGCTGGAACACCACCGCCGACTACATGCACTTCTCCGTCCTGGCGAGCGGAGGCTGACAATAACGGCCCGGAGGCGGCGCCTCCGGGCCCTTTTCATACGGCGCTTTGCCCAGAGCCCCTGCCGGGCTCTTTTTTTATGCCCGGGCGCGGCATATCGGCCCCGGCGCGGGCATAGATTGTCCACATGAGAGCTAAGGGGTTCATGACTGCGGCGGCGCTGCTGCCGCCGGACATACGCGCTTCGGCGCTGGCGATGCCGGAGGGGGAGGCGGACGCCGCCGAGGAGTTCAGGCTCCGCGCCGGGCGGAGGCCCACCGTGCTGCTGCCGGAGGGGGAGAGGCCGCTGGCGCGGCGGGCGGTTTCGCCGGCCGAGCTGGAATCCGTGCTTGAGGCGGCGACGGGGGCGAGCGCGCACACGGCGCTGGAGGCTGTGCAGGCCGGCTTCGCCTCCGCCCGGGGCGGGGTGCGCCTGGGCCTGGCGGGCACGGCGAGCGAGAGCGGGGGAAAGGTGCTGGCCATAAGGCGCCTGGGCTCCGTCGCGCTGCGCATACCGCACGAGGCGATAGGCTGTGCCGACGTGATTTTCCCGGAGCTGACGGCGCAGGGCTTTAAGGATACGCTTATAATTTCCCCGCCCGGCGGGGGCAAGACCACGCTGCTGCGCGAGCTGGTGCGCAAGCTCGCCTCAAGCCTGCGCGTCTCGCTGATAGACGAGCGCGGCGAGGTGGCCGCGGCGGCCTCCGGGACGCCGGAGTTCGACGTGGGCGAGCGCACCGACGTGCTAACCGGGGCGGACAAGCGCTCGGGCGTGGATATGCTCCTGCGCGCGATGAACCCGCAGGTGCTGGCTATGGACGAGATAAGCGCCGAGGCGGACGCCGAGGCCGCCGAGGCCGCCGCCGGCTGCGGCGTGAAGCTGCTCGCCACGGCGCACGCCGCGGACGTGGACGAGCTGGGCAGGAGGGCGGTATACCGCCGGCTCCTGGACGCGGGTGTCTTCTCAAGGGCCGTCGTAATAGGGCGCTGCGGCCGCTCGCGGCGCTTCACGGTGAAGGAGCTCCGGCCTTGAGGGCGGCGGCCTGCCTTGTCCTCGCCGGCGGCTGCGCCTACATGGGCGCGGCGTCGGTGCTGGAGGCGAGACGGAGGGCAAGGCTGCTGCTGGCCTTCGTCTCCGCGCTGGACGTATTAAAACGGGAGATATGCTCGCGGCTCACGCCCCTGCCGGACTGCGCGGAGCGGCTCGCGCGGGGCGGGCCGGAGCCGCTGCGGGGCTTTTTCACGGCGCTGTGCGCGTTTTTCCCGCAGCTGGGCGAGCTGGGCCTCGGCGAAATATGGCGGCGCTGCCTTGAGCCGCTGGACCTGCCCGGCGCGGCCAGGGAGGCGCTTTCGGAGCTCGGCGGGGCGCTTGGCCGCTATGACGCCGCCGCCCAGGGCGTGGCCATCGACCGCTGCCGCGAGACGCTCGCGGCCCTGGCGGCCAGGGAGTCGGAGCGCTCGGCCGAAAGGGACAGGCTGCGCCTGGGCCTGGCCCTCTGCGCCGGGGCGCTGCTCGCGCTGACACTATACTGACGGAGGAGATACTATGGAGGTAGACCTCATCTTCAAGGTCGCGGCGGTGGGCATACTCGTCGCCGTGCTGAACATCCTGCTCACCCGCTCGGGCCGCGAGGAGCAGGCGCTCATGGTGACGATAACCGGCCTTGTGATAGTGCTCGTTCTGGTGGTGCGGAAGATAAGCGAGCTCTTCGCGCTGATAGGCGAGCTCTTCGAGTTCTGATGGACGCGGTCATCCGGGTTTCGGCCGCGGCCGTGTGCGCCGCGCTCGCGTCGCTGCTGCTCAGGAAGTCGAACGCCGAGCTGGCGCTCTGCCTCGCCCTGGCGGCGGGGAGCGTGCTGCTGCTCTTCGTGTTCGAGCTCGCCGGCGGCGTTATCGACGCCGCGCGCCGGGCGCAGAGCCTCACGGGGCTTTCCCCGGCCCTCTTCGCCCCCGTGCTGAAATGCGTCGCCGTCGGCATAATCTGCTCGCTTGCCGCGGAGGCCTGCCGCGACTCGGGCAGCTCGCTGCTGGCGAACGCCGTGGACCTGGCCGGGGCCGCGGCCGCGCTCTTCTGCGCGCTGCCGCTGCTCTCCGCGCTGCTGGACACGGTGGAGGCCGTCTCGTGAGGGCGGCGCTGCTGGCCCTGCTCGCGGCGGCGGCGCTCGCCCTGCCCGCGCGGGCCGAGGGCATAGACCCGGGGCAGTACGCGGCCTATGGCGCGGACAAGGTCGCCGAGGCGGTGCCGGATTCCGCGCGCGGGGCGCTTGGCGAGGTGGGCCTGGACGACGCGCTTGAGCCGGAGGGCATGTTCTCCCGGCTGTGGGACTACGCGCGCGGGAAACTCGGCGGCTACCTCTCCTCCGCCGCGTCGGGCGCCGTCAAGCTCGCGGCCATAGCCGCGCTCTGCGCCCTGGCGGAGGGAGTTGCGGGGGATACGGCTAAAAATTATGTAAACTTAGCCGGCTGCCTCGCCGTCGCCGCCGTGGCCTTCTCCGACGCGGGGGCCTGGATTGGAGAGGGGGCGCGGGCCATAGAGGAGATGAACTCATTTTCCCGTTCGCTGCTGCCCTGCCTGGCGGCGACGGCGGCGGCGGGGGGCATGGCGGGCGCGGCGGCGGCCAAATATGCGGCCACGAGCCTGTTTATGGACGTGCTGCTGAGCCTCTCTCGCGTGCTGCTCATGCCGCTGGCCTACGCGCTCTTGGCCCTCAGGACGGCCTCGGCGGCGCTGGGCGGCGGCGCGCTGGACGCGGCGGCCCGGCTGCTTAAATGGCTCGCCTTTGCGGCGACCACGGCGGTGGTCACGGCTTTCACGCTCTGGCTGAGCATAAGCGGGGCGGTGAGCGGGAGCGCCGACGCCCTGGCCAGCAAGGCGGCGAAGAGCGCGATATCCGCGGCCCTGCCGGTCGTGGGCGGCATCGTCTCCGACGCGGCGGGCACGCTTGTCGCCGGGGCGGCGCTGCTGCGCTCGGCGGTGGGCGCGCTGGGCGCGGCGGTGGTGCTGGGCATATGCCTCTCGCCCTTCCTGGCGCTGGCCCTGCGCTACCTGCTCTATAAGGCGGCGGCCGCCCTCGCCTCCGCCTTCGCGGGCGGGCGGCTGGCCGGGCTGATTTCCGACGTCGGCGCCGTGTTCGGCCTTGTGCTGGGCGTCACGGGCGCCTGCGCGGCCATGCTCTTTATCTCCGTGATCTCCTTTATAAAGGCGGCGGCGCCATGACGGAGCTGCTTTCGGGCTGGATACGCGCCCTCGCCGGCTCGGCGGTCTTCTGTGCCGCGGCCCTCGCCCTCTGCCCTAAGGGCAAGGCCAGGGGCGTGCTCGCCTTTGCCTGCGGCTGCCTTATGCTCACGGCGCTGGTCTCGCCGCTCCGGGAGCCTGACGTGACCGGCATAGCCGAGGCGGCCGCGCTCTACCGCGCCGAGGCCGCCAGGGTGGTGGGTTCGGCCCAGGAGAGCGCCAGGGCGATGGAGCGCTCTGTCATAGAGGAGGGCTGCGAGGCATATGTTGCCTCAAGGGCGGACGCGCTGGGCCTGGCCGTCACGGCCGAAGTCGGCGCGCGCTGGAGCGAGGCGGGCTGCTTCTACCCCTGGGAGTGCAGCTTCGACATACCCTACGACGCGGTGCTGGCCTCGGCCGTGGAGGCCGGGCTGGGCATACCGCCGGAGCGGATGAGCTGGGAGGCGCAGGAGTGAACATTTCCCTCAGGGCACTAGGAAAGTACAAATATGTCCTGCTGCTCATGCTCTGCGCGGCGCTGCTGCTCATGCTGCCGCAGGGCGGCGGGGAGGCCGCGGACGGCGCGAGCGAGGTGGAAAGGCGCCTCGAGCAGGTCGTCTCGGACATAGACGGGGCGGGGCGCGTAAGCGTGCTCTGTTCCGAGGACGGCGCGGCGGTGGTCTGCGACGGGGCGGGCAGCGCCGCGGTGAGGCTGGATATAGTCCGGGCCGTCGGGGCCTATACGGGCCTTGGGGCCGACCGCATAAGCGTGTTACCTATGGCAGGGTGAATAAATTTTTGGAGGCAAAGCTATGAAAAACGCTAAAAGGAACATCATCATTGCGACGGTGCTCGTCTTCGTCTGCGCGGCGGTCTACCTCAACTGGTCGTACAATAACCGCCGCGACGGCGCGAGCGAGGTAATGAGGCAGGAGGAAGAGGATAAGGCCGGCGCGGCCTCCGGGCAGGACGAGGACTACTTCGCCCAGGCGCGGCTCACGCGCCAGACCTCCCGCGACGAGGCCCTGGGCCTGCTGGAGACCGCGGCGGCCGGGGAGGGGGCTTCGCAGGAGACGATCGACGGGGCTATGGACGCCATCGCGGCCATGGCCGCCTGGAGTATGCAGGAGACCCAGATTGAAAACCTGCTGCTGGCCAAGGACTTCTCCGACTGCGTGGTGTACATAGCCGACGAGGGCGTGACCGTGGCCGTGCCCGCGCCTGTGGAGGGCCTCAGCGCCGCCAGCGTGGCGCAGATAACCGAGACGGTCACGAACGAGACCGGCTGCTCCGCCGAGCAGATAAGGGTCATAGAGGTGAAGCCGGGCGCGGACGCCGCCGGGGCCGCGAAGCCTTCCGCCGCCCCCGCCGCCGTGCCGTCCCCCACGCCCTCCGCCGCAGCCTGAATACTCGCCTTCCCGGCCCCGCCGCCCGCGGGGCCTTATTTTGCGCCCGCCAGGCCAAACTGGCTCTTTATTTTCTCATGCTCCCGTGGTATAATATTATGCCATATCAAATGCGATACGGTATCGCCATTACTACAAGGAGGTTCCTGCTATGGGCGAGAACTACATCACCTGCCAGGGCGAAAAGGGCAGCATAAATATCTCCGAGGACGTGCTCTACTCCATGGTGCGCGCGGCCGTCGGCGAGATCGACGGCGTCGCGGCGCTCTCCAACAACGCCGGGACCGAGCTCGCCGAGCTCCTGGGCATTAAAAACGCCGGCAAGGGCGTCAAGATCCAGATTCAGGACGGGAAGATAACGGTTGACATAATTGTTATGGTCCGCTATGGCAGCAACATCGTCGGCGTGGCGCAGCAGGTGCAGGACGCCGTCACTGCGGCGCTCGAGTCCATGACCGGCATGGGCACGCCCGTCGTCAACGTCCACGTCTCCGGCGTGGCCTTCGACAAATGACCAGGACGAGGGCCAGGGAGGCCGCTGTCCGGCTGATCTACGCTCAGGCGGCCTCGGGGCTTGCGCCGGACGAGCTGGTCGACGAATATTTTGAGCCTGAGCACCTTGCGACGCTTGCGAACGAGGAGGGCGCGATAAGCGAGGCCCCCGACGAGGCCAGCCTTCGGTATATCAAGCGACTCGTCTCGCTCGCGGCCGAGCACAGGCTGGAGCTGGACGAGACTGTGCGCCGCTTCGCGCGCGGCTGGAGGCCGGAGCGCATCACGCGCACGGCCATGGCCGTGCTGCGCTGCGCGCTGACGGAGATAATGTACCTGGGCGGCGGGGACGTCTCGCCCGGCGTCGCCATCAACGAGGCGGTCGAGCTCGCCAAGAATTTCGAGGAGCCGGAGACGGTGGCCTTCATAAACGGCGTGCTTGGCGGCTACATGCGCGGCGAAGGCACCGGGGGCGGCCAGGCCGGGGAGAGCGCGGAATGAACCGCGAGCCCTTAGGCGTAACCGAGCTCAACGAGTACATAAAGGGCCTGGTGGAGGCGGACGCCTTCCTGGGCTCAGTGGCCGTGAGGGGCGAGCTTTCCAACTACAAGGTCTACCCATCGGGGCACCACTATTTCACGCTCAAGGACCAGCAGAGCTCGCTGCGCTGCGTCATGTTCCGCTACGCCGCCGGAAAGCTGCGCTTCCGGCCGGAGAGCGGCATGGGCGTCATAGTCACGGGGCGCGTAAGCGTCTACCCGCGCGACGGGGCCTACCAGCTCTACGCCGAGAGCATCGTGCCCGAGGGCAGCGGCGAGCTGCAGCTCGCCTACGAGCAGCTAAAGGCGAAGCTCGAGCGCGAGGGCCTGTTCGACCGCGCGCACAAGAAGCCCATCCCGAGGTATCCGGAGCGCATCGCCGTCGTAACCTCGGCCGCGGGCGCGGCCGTGCACGACATTATCCGCGTGCTGCGCCGCCGCTGGCCGGTGGCGAAGGTGATACTCCTGCCCGTGCGCGTACAGGGCGAGGAGGCCCCTCCGGAGATAGCGGCGGCGATACGCTATGCAAGCGCGCATAAGATAGCCGACACGCTTATAACCGGGCGCGGCGGCGGTTCCATCGAGGACCTGTGGGCCTTTAACGACGAGCGGGTCGCCCGGGCGATATACGACTGCGAGATACCGGTCATCTCCGCCGTGGGGCACGAGCCGGACGTCACCATAGCCGACTTCGTGGCCGACCTGCGCGCCGCGACGCCGTCGAACGCCGCCGAGCTGGCCGCGCCGGACATGGCGGAGCTCATGCAGGCCATAGATACGGCGCGCGCCAGGCTGGAGCGCGCCACGCTGAAGAAGATATCCCGCGCGAGGGAGGGGCTCGCCGCCCTGGCCTCGCGCCGGGTCATACAGAGCCCCACGGGCTTTGTCGCGGAGCGCCGGCTGAGGCTCGACGCGCTCCGCGGCCGCCTCGCCGCCGCGGGCGGCTTCGTGGAGGGCCGCCGCGCGAGGCTGGAGAACGCCTCGGCCCGGCTCAACTCCGCCGTGGACGCCTACCTTGCGGCCCGGAAGAACGGGTATGCGCGCCTCACCGCGAAGCTGGACGCGCTCAGCCCCCTGAAGGTGCTTGCGCGCGGCTATTCCATCGCGGTGGACGGCGCGGGACGGGCGGTGAAGGACGCGGAAAACCTTAATATTGGCGACAGGCTGACGCTGCGGCTTATGAGCGGCGCCCTGGGCTGCCGTGTGGAGGACATCTATGGAAAAGAAGACTGAAGGGAAAATGAGCTTCGAGCAGCAGCTGGGCCGCCTTGGGGAAATAGTCCGCGCGCTTGAGGGCGGCGACGCCCCGCTTGCCGACTCGCTCAAGCTCTTTGAAGAGGGCGCGGCGCTCGTGGCCGAGTGCACGAAGGAGCTCGACGAGGCCGAGCAGCGCGTGGTCAAGCTGCGCGCCGGCTCCGGCGGCGAGCCCGCCGAGGAGCCTTTTGGGGAGGACGCGCAATGACTTGGGACGAACGCTATCAGGGATACCTCGACCTGCTTGAGCCCGCGCTCAAGGGCTGCTTCGGCTCCGAGCGCGGCTATGAGTTCGACGGCCTGCTCGACGCGATGGACTACTCCCTCACCGCGGGGGGTAAGCGCATCCGGCCCGTGCTGGTGCTCGAGTTCGCGCGCCTGAACGGGCTAGAGCCGGAAAAGGCCCTGCCCGTGGCCTGCGCCGTAGAGATGCTGCACACCTATTCGCTCATCCACGACGACCTGCCCTGCATGGACGACGACGATCTCCGCCGCGCCAAGCCGACGAACCACAAGGTCTTCGGCGAGAGCACGGCCGTGCTGGCCGGCGACGCCCTCCAGGCCGAGGCATTTGGGACCATACTGCGCTCGCCGCTGCCCGTCGAGGCGAGGGCCAAATGCGCCGAAATCCTCGCCGGGGCCGCGGGGGTCGACGGCATCTGCGGCGGGCAGTTCATGGACCTCAGCGCCGAGGGCCACGCCCTGAACGGCGAGGAGCTCAGCGCGCTCCAGGGCCGCAAGACCGGCGCCCTGCTCGCGGGCGCGTGTATGCTCGGGGCCGCTGCCGCGGGGGCCGGCGAAAAGACGGTGGAAACCGCGGGGCAGTACGGCGCGCAGTTGGGCGCGGCCTTCCAGATACGCGACGACATGCTCGACGTCATGAGCACAGAGTCCGAGCTGGGCAAGCCCATCGGCTCCGACAAGCGCGACCGCAAGAGCACCTTCATGAGCCTCTACGGCGAGGACAAGTGTGACAAAATGGTGCGTGAGATAACCGAAGCGGCCTGCTCCACCGTGAAGGGGATGGACGCCGACGGCTTCCTCACCGAGCTGGCCCGCCGCCTCGCCGGGCGCAGGAAATGAATAAAATCTGAATATTTACTGAAAACCGCCCGTATGAGTATTGAAAGTACGGGCGGTTTTTGATATAGTATTTGGTAAGAATAATAAATGAAGGAACGATATTTTGTCTATACTTGAAAATATTAAAAGCCGCGCGGACCTGCTGGCAGTGCCGCAGGAAAAGCTCGGCGAGCTCTGCGGGGAGATACGAGCCTTCCTTATCGGCTCGCTCTCGCGCACGGGCGGGCATCTTGCGAGCAACCTGGGCGCGGTGGAGCTCTCCGTCGCGCTCGACAGGGTGTACGACCCCTGGAAGGACAGGATAGTTTTCGACGTCGGCCACCAGTGCTATACGCACAAGCTGCTCACGGGCAGGATGGCCGGCTTTGATAAGCTGCGCCATTCGGGCGGCGTATCCGGCTTCCCCAAGCCGGGGGAGAGCGGGGCGGACGCCTTCATAGCCGGGCACGCCTCCAACTCCGTCGCCGTCGCCCTGGGCATGGCGAGGGCGCGCACGCTCATGGGCGCGGACTACGACGTCGCGGCCGTAATAGGCGACGGGGCGCTGACCGGCGGCCTGGCCTACGAGGGCCTGAGCAGCGCCGGGCAGAGCGGCGAGCCAATGGTTGTCATACTCAACGACAACGCCATGAGCATACGCACAAACGTCGGGGGCATGGCGCGGCTGCTGAGCCGGCTGCGCGTCCGCCCGGCCTACTTCGACTTCAAGCGGCGCTACCGCCAGACGGTGGGCCGGATAAAGCCGGTGTACAACGCCATACACGCCGTCAAGGAGCAGGTCAAGGGCGCTATACTGCACTCCAACGTCTTCGACGACATGGGCTTTTACTATCTTGGCCCTGTGGACGGGCACGACGTCAACGGCCTCATAAGCGCCCTGAGCTGGGCGCGGGAGATGCGCGTGCCCGTGCTGCTGCACGTCATAACCCGGAAGGGGCGGGGCTATCCCGCGGCGGAACTGCACCCGGACAAGTACCACGGCGTCGGGCCCTACGACCCGCTGACCGGCGAGCTGAAAAAATCCGGTGAGAGCTTTTCCGGCGTCTTCGGGCGCGAGCTGACGCGCCTGGCCGCCGCGGACGGGCGGATAGCCGCGATAACCGCCGCTATGGCCGACGGCACGGGGCTGACCACCTTTGAAAAACGCTTCCCCGAGCGCTTTTTTGACGCCGGGATAGCCGAGGGCGGCGCGGTTGCGATGGCCGCCGGAATGGCCAAGCAGGGTATGCTGCCCGTAGCCGCCATCTACTCCACCTTCCTCCAGCGCGCCTACGACCAGCTCATACACGACGTGTCGCTGCTAGGGCTCCACGTCGTATTCGGCGTAGACCGCGCCGGGCTTGTGGGCGAGGACGGCGAGACGCACCACGGCGTGTTCGACGTCGCGTACCTCTCCAGCGTGCCCGGCATGACGGTGTACGCCCCGGCCTCCTTTGCCGAGCTGCGCGACATGCTGCATAGGGCGCTCTATGAGACGGACGGCCCGGCCGCCGTGCGCTACCCGCGCGGCGGGGAGGGGGAATACGTCTCCGGCGGGGCGCTGGACCTGCGCGTTTTCGGCTCCGGCGCCGACGCGGCCATAGTCTGCTACGGCACCATGGTCAACGAGGCCCTGGCCGCCCAGCGGCTGCTGAAGGCGCAGGGCGTGGACGCGAGGGTCGTGAAGCTCGGCAGGGTCAGCCCGCTCCCGGCCGGGGAGCTCTTCGCGGCGCTGGGCGCGGGGCGCGTAGTCGTGGCCGAGGAGGCCTGCGCCGCCGGCGGCGTGGGCGAGAGGCTGGGCGCCGCGGCGGCCGCGCGCGGGCTGGGCCTGCGCGTCAAGCCGCTCAACCTGGGCTGCGGCATAGTGGGCCAGGGCACGGCGGCCGAGCTCAGGGCCGGCTGCGGCATAGACGCCGCGGCGATAGCAAAAGCGGTAAAGGAGCTGGCGGAAGATGAAGGGTAAAAGGCTTGACCAGCGCCTCACGGAGCTGGGCCTTGCCGAGAGCCGCGAGAAGGCCAAGGCCACTATCATGAGCGGGCTCGTATATGTAAATGGCCAGAAGTCCGACAAGCCGGGCATGCCGGTGGGGGACGGGGCTGAAATTGAAGTGCGCGGCAGCGCCTGCCCCTGGGTGTCGCGCGGCGGCTTCAAGCTCGCCAAGGCCCTCGAGTCCTTCCATATCGACCCCTCCGGCGCCGTCTGCATAGACTGCGGCGCGAGCACGGGCGGCTTTACGGACGTCCTGCTCAAAAACGGCGCGGCGAAGGTCTACGCCGTGGACGTGGGCTACGGCCAGCTCGCCTGGAGCCTCAGGCAGGACGGGCGGGTGGTGGTCATGGAGCGCACAAACGCCAGGAACCTCGTCCCGGCCATGTTCCCGGAGGCCATGGACATGGCCGTAATGGACCTGTCGTTCATATCGATACGCCTCATCCTCCCGGCGGTGCACGCCCTGCTGAAGCCGGAGGGGCAGTGCGTCTGCCTTATAAAGCCACAGTTCGAGGCCGGGAAGGCGGACGTCGGCAAGAAGGGCGTCGTGCGCGACCGCGCGGTGCACGAGAGGGTGCTCGGCGAGATGTGCGGCTTTTTCCCCACGGCCGGATATACGCTCATGGGCCTCGATTACTCGCCCATACGCGGCCCCGAGGGGAACATAGAGTATCTGGCCTGGCTGAAGAAAGGCGCCGGCGCGGGCGTGACGCCGGACATCGCGGCCCTCGTGGCCGCCTCGCACGGGGAGCTGGATAGGCAATGAAGAAGATCGTCCTCTCGCCGAACCCCTACCGCGACCGGGGCTTGGCGCTGACCTACGCGGCGCGGGACATGCTCGTCAGGGACGGCCATGAGGTCGTGATAAGCCCTGCCTTTGTGGACGTGCCGGCGGATTCGCCCATGCAGCCGCTGCGCCGCGCGGCGGCTGACGCGGCGCTTATAATCACCTTCGGCGGCGACGGGACCATGCTCCACGTCGCGCGGCAGGTGCTCGCCCTGGACGTGCCGATGCTGGGCGTAAACGTCGGCACCAAGGGCTTCATGGCCTCGGTGGAGCCGGAGAACTTGGAGCTCGTCCGCCGCGCGGCCGCCGGCGAATACAGGCAGAGCCGCCGCATGATGCTCTCGGTCACGCTCAACCGCTCCGGGACGGACATACTCTGCGACCACGCCCTCAACGACGCCGTGGTGAAGAGCGACATCAACTGCGTCGACCTCACGGTGCTCTCGGACGGGGAGGACATAGCGCGCTTTTCCGGCGACGGCGTCATATGCGCCACGCCCACGGGCTCGACGGCCTATTCCATGTCCGCCGGCGGCCCGATCGTGGAGCCGGAGGCGCAGAACATAGTCGTTACGCCCATCTGCGACCACTCCATGAGCGCGAGGAGCTTCGTCCTTTCGCCGGAGCGGAAGCTGACGATAAGGCACAGGCACCGCGATATGCGGCGCGTCTTCCTCTCCGTGGACGGCAGCGAGGCCGTGGAGCTGCGGCCAGGGGACGAGGTTAACGTCAGGAAAAGCGCGAATACCCTGGTCCTCGCCGACCTGGGCGGGGAGAGCTTTTACAATGCGGCCTTGGGGAAGCTGGCCGCGAGATAACTAAGGAGGCTGCTATGAAGCTGGCTAGACAGAACGCCATAATCGACATCGTCACAACCCGGGACATAGAGACTCAGCATCAGCTCATCAAGGCGCTTTACGACCGGGGCATCAAGAGCACCCAGGCCACGCTCTCGCGCGACATAAAGGAGCTGCGCCTTGTCAAGGAACCCTGCGGCGGCGGGCACTACCGCTATACCGTGCCCAGCCAGACCGTCAGCGGCGCGCACAGCGAGCGCCTCGCCAAGATATTCCGCGAGGGCGTCGTGAGCTGCGACACCGCCATGAACATAGTTGTGGTGAAGACCCTCCCCGGGCTGGCCAGCGCCGCGAGCAGCGCCATAGACGGCATGGAGATACCCGCCCTCGTGGGCTCTGTCGCCGGCGACGACACGGTATTTATGGCCATGCGCGACGTGAAAAGCGCCGAGGCCTTCAGCGAGGAGATCAAGAAGCTCTTCTGACGCGCGGGAGGGCCGCGCGCGGGGACTACTAAGCGAGGTGCGAGATGCTCAGGGAGCTGCACATAGAGAACATAGCCGTAATAGAGCGGGCGGACATAGAGCCCGGGCCGGGCCTCAACGTGCTTACGGGCGAGACGGGCGCGGGCAAGAGCATCGTCATAGACTCGCTCCAGGCCGTGCTCGGGGGCAGGACGAGCCGGGAGCTCGTGCGCACGGGCGCGCCCAAGGCCTCCGTAAGCGCCGTATTCAGCTCGGAGCGGGCCGGGAAGTGGCTGGAAGAGAAGGATTTGGAGCCTGTGGGGGATCACGGCGGCGGCGAAATAGTCATACGCCGCCGCATAAGCGCCGAGGGCAAGAGCAGCGCCTCTATTAACGGCGAGAGCGTCACAGCCGCGGAGCTCAGGCAGCTCGGCGCGCTGCTGCTCGATATCCACGGCCAGAACGACGGCAGGGCGCTCCTGGACGAGGCCAGCCACCGCGCTTACCTCGACGCCTTCGGCGGGCTGGAGGGGGAGCTGGCCGCGTACCGGGAGAAGTACGAGGCCTGGCGCGAGACGAAGAGGGAGATGGACCGCCTCGACATGAACGAGCGGGAGAGGGAATTCCGCCTGCTTGAGCTCGAGCGCACGATTCAGGAGCTCGAGGCGGCGGAGCTCAGCGCCGGGGAGG
>CALWYP010000089.1 GCA_944385795.1 uncultured Oscillospiraceae bacterium
AGGTCAAGGACGAATGAGCTATATCGTTCCCATAGGGCCCTACCATCCCGCGCTGGAGGAGCCGATACACGCCAAGCTCTACACCGAGGGCGAGGTCATAAAGGACGCCGAGGTCTTCGTCGGCTACAATCACCGCGGCATCGAAAAGCTCTGCACCGAGCGCAACGCGATACAGACCATCGTGCTGGTCGAGCGCGTCTGCGGAATCTGTTCGCACTCCCACGCCCTGACCTACGCCATGGCCGTCGAGGGCATCAACAAGCTCGAGGTGCCGAAGCGCGGCGAGTACATCCGCGTCATCACCGCCGAGCTCGAGAGGCTGCACTCGCACCTGCTCTGGCTGGGCATCGCCTTCCACATCATCGGGCACGACAGCATGTTCATGCACTGCTGGGACGTGCGCGAGAGCATCATGGACGCGCTGGAGGCGCTCAGCGGCAACCGCGTCAACTACGCCATGTGCACAATAGGCGGCGCGAGGCGCGACATCTCTGACGAGCTCAGGCGCGACATCCTCGCGCGGCTCGACAGGTTCGAGCCCGAGCTTCAGAGGATCGTGGACATAGCCCTCAACGACAAGACCATCGCCATGCGCACCCAGGGCGTCGGCGTCATGAGCACCGAGGACGCCATACGCCTCGGCGCGCTCGGCCCGCACGCCAGGGCCTCGAACGTCAACATCGACCTCAGGCGCGACGCGCCCTACTCCTCCTACGGCGACTTTGAGTTCGACGTGCCGGTCTGGCCGAGCTGCGACGTCTTCGCGCGCGCCGTCGTCAGGCTGCTCGAGTGCGTGGAGAGCATGAAGATTATCCGCCAGGCGCTGGACAACCTGCCCGCCGGGCCGATTAACCTGGGCAGGAAGATACCCAAGATAGCCGAGGGGGATTTCGTGGCCCGCCACGAGGCGCCGCGCGGCGGGCTGAGCTATCTCGTCGTCGGCAACGGCACGCAGATGAACCACCGCGTAAGCATACACGTCCCCAGCTTCAAGAACACCCCGACCATACCCCATATGCTGCGCGGGAACACCGTGGCCGACGCGGGGCTCATCATAGCCAGCATTGACCCCTGCTTCTCCTGCCTCGACAGGTAATGCACGAGCTGGCCATAATGCAGGGCGTCGTGAAGGTCTGCGAGCGGGAGGCGGCCAAGGCCGGCTTCAAGCGCGTGGAGAGCATAACCCTCTCCGTGGGCGCCGTGAGCGGCATCGTTCCCGAATGCCTTGAGGAATTCTTCCCCGCCGCCGCAAGGGGTACGGTGGCGGAGGGGGCGCGGCTCGTAACGAGGAGCATCCCCGCGGAGATAAGCTGCCCCGACTGCGGCTATACCGGCGGAATCAAAGGCACGGAATGCCCGCGCTGCGGCGGCTGGGCATACCGGCTTACGAAGGGCCGGGAGTTCTTTATAGAATCACTTGAAGTTGAATGACATAACCCACAAGACGGAGGTGTGTGTATTGGAAACCAAGAACAAAACGACCTTCCCTGCGGTGCTTGCGACGTTCGTGCTCTGCTATTTCTTCTGGATTCTGCTCACGGGCTCGTTCGCGCTGCAGGAGCTGGTCGTGGGCGCGGTTGTGTCCATACTGGTCGCGTGGTTCTCCGCGCGCTGGTTTGTGCATGAGCGGCCTTTCGGCTTCTTCAGCAAGCGGCTTTTCATCCTGCTGGCCTACTGCGTCGGCGTGTTCCCCGTCGAGCTCGTCAAGGCCAATTGGGACGTGGCCAAAAGGGCGCTCAGCCCCAAGCTGAAGATCAACCCCGGCATCATCCGCGTCCCCGTGGACGTACCGACGGAGTACGGCAAGACCATGCTCGCCAACTCCATCACCCTCACGCCCGGAACCATCACCATGGACATCGACGAGCGCGGCGGCCAGGTCTGGTACTACATCCACTGGATAGACGTCCAGGAGACCGACCGCGTCAAGGCCGGCGAGATTATCAAGGGCCGCATGGAAAAATGGGTAAGGAGGATCTGGCAGTAATGGAAATGATCGAGCTTATCTACTTTGCCATATTCTACATTCTCTGCTGCTTCATAGCCATCTACAGGCTCATAAAGGGCCCCACGGCGCCTGACCGGGCCGTCGCGGGCGACTGTGTGGACGTCATGACCGACATGGCGCTCGTGCTGGTCGCCATGCACTCCGGGCGCGGCATCTACCTCGACATCGCCATTGTCACCGCCATACTGGGCTTCCTCAGTCAGGTGCTGATAGGCAAGTATCTGGAGGGAACGCTATGACCGCTGTGAGAATCATTATCGACGTGTTTATCGTCCTGGGCTGCTTCTTCGCCTTCGCCGGCTCCGTCGGCCTTGTGCGTATGCCGGACACGTTCTCGCGTATGCAGTCCTCCACGAACATCACCACCCTCGGCGTGCTGCTGACGCTCATAGGCGGCTTCCTCTACTTCCTCATCGTCAAGGAGAGCTGGGGCAGCGCGGCAAAGATAGTCGTCATCGGCGTGCTGACCATACTCGCCAACCCCGTCGGCGGCCACGCGATAGCCCGCGCCGCCTACAGGATCGGCATCCGCCCGGAGCGGGAGCTCGTCGTCGACGACCTCGGCGACCCGGAGGCCTGCGCCGAGCCCGCCGCGGCCGGGGAAGGCTGCGCGGCCGGGGAAGAGCCCGACGCGCCGGAGACGGTAAAGGAGGGCGAGCAGGAATGATACCCGTATATATCCTCAATACGCTCATAATTATCGGCATCGTCGTCTGCGCCGTGCTCACGGTGACGGTGAAGCGCACGCTTTCCAGCATAATCTGCCTCGCCGGCTGCGGCGCCTTCGTCTCGCTGGAGTTCATCATGCTCCAGGCCCCCGACGTCGCCATAGCCGAGGCCGCCGTCGGCGTCGTGCTGACCACCATCATCTTTGTCGTTGCCCTGCGCAAGACCGGCGGAAAGGGGGAGGACGAGAAATGAAAAGGCTGATAATGGCCATATCCCTCATCGTTATCCTCTGCCTCGGCGCCTGGGCCGCCGTATATCTGGAGGAGGAAATACCCATAACCTACGACGGACGCGGCACGGACGTGTACGAGCTGCAGCAGAACCCCGATGACTATGACGTGTCGGACCCCGCCCCCGACGGCGTGGCCAGCATCATAGTCAAGGAGAACCTCGAAAAGACCCAGGCCGTCAACAACGTCACGGCGATAGTCTTCGACTTCCGCGGCTACGATACGCTGGGCGAGAGCTTTATACTGCTCATAGCCATCACGGGCGCGACCGTCATTCTCCGCCGCAAGATTGACAGATGGGGAGGCGGGAAAAATGAATAAGAAATGGAAACGCGACGACCTTATCGTCCGCTCTCTCGCAGACAGCTACCTGCCCATAGCCCTTATCCTGGGCTTCTACGTCATACTCCACGGCAACATAAGCCCCGGCGGCGGCTTCCAGGGCGGCGTCCTCGCGGCGAGCGGCGTGCTGCTGCTCTATCTGGGCTACGGCTTCCGCGGCATCGCCACCGCGCTCAATATGGAGCGTATGCACAAGCTCGAGGCCGTGGGCGCCCTGGCCTACGTCCTGTTCGCCATGCTGGGCATCTTCTGCGGCTACAACTTTTGCCGCAACGTCCTGTTTGATTCCGGCGAGATAGGCGACCTGTGGAGCTCGGGCACGATAGCCCTTATGAACTACTCCGTCGGCTTCAAGGTCCTGACGGGCGTCGGCTTCCTGCTGCTGCTTGTCATAGCCCTGCTCGCCACCGAGCCGGGGCACGAGCACGACGGCACCATCTCCACCACCGAGCATGAGGAGCTGGAAAGGGGGAAGGACGAATGATGCTCGCAAACTATATAGGAGCCGTCGCCCTCGTGGTAATAGGCTTCTACGCCATGATAATGAAGCATGACATCATCAAGATAGTCATAGGCATGGGCCTGACCGATTACGGCCTCAACCTCATGATCGTCTCCGTCGGCTTCAACTTCGGCGGCACCGCCCCTATCTATACCTTCGGGGAACTCACAAGCGGGATGTACTTCGTCGACCCGGTGCCCCAGGCCCTCACCCTGACGAGCATAGTCATAGGCGCCTGCGTCACCGCCATGGCCCTCGCGCTGTGCGTCAGGATGTATAACGAGTACGGCACGGTCGACTCCCGCGAGATAAGGAGGCTGCACGGATGACTTACGACGTCTATATGCACTTTCCCGTGCTCGCCATCATGGTCCTCTTCGTCGCCGCCTTCCTGGTAACGCTTGTCGGCAAGAAGGAGGCCGCGAGGAACGTCATCGCCGGCTGCGCCGTGCTCATAAGTTTCACGCTGCTCGCGCTGCTCGTGAAGCCCGTCATGGTGGACGGCGGCATAGTGACCTATTTGATGGGCAACTGGGAGCCCGTCGAGGGCTACGCCATAGGCATAGCCATAGAGGTGGACGCGCTGAGCCTCTTCTTCGGCCTGCTCGTCACCATCGCGGTCGCGCTCTCGTGCTTCTATTCCTTCAAGTACATAAAGCAGGACGACGCGCGCGGCAGCTTCTTTACGCTGTACCTGATGCTCGCCGGCGGCGTGCTGGGCATAGTCCTCTCTGGCGCCCTCTTCAACATCTCCGTCATGCGTGCGGTCATGACCCTCGCCGCGGTCGGCCTGCCCGCCTTCCGCACCTGGAACCCCAACGCCCGCGAGGCCGCCTTCAAGTACCTGGTCGTCGGCTCCATAGGCTCCACCTGCGCCCTGCTCGGCATAGCCCTGGTCTACGCCCAGTGCCACACGCTCAACCTCGCGCAGATAAGCGCCATCCTGCCCGGCAAGCTGAACCCCACCACGGTGCTGGCCTTTGCGCTGCTCTTCACCGGCTTCGGCTGCAAGAGCTTCATGTTCCCCTTCCACCCGATAGCCGCCGACGCGCACGGCGCGGCCCCGAGCAGCGTCTCGGTGCTCATCTCCGGCGTGTTCACCAAGACCGGCGTCTACGGCATAATAAGGGTCTGCTACTTCCTGTTCCGCACCATGGGCATGACCAGCGTGCAGACCATGCTCGTCTTCATAGGCTGCCTGTCCATGTTCGTGTGCGTGACCATGGCCCTCAACCAGCACGACTTCAAGCGCCTGCTGGCCTTCCACTCCATAAGCCAGATAGGCTACATCCTCACCAGCCTCGGCCTGTGCACGGCCCTCGGCATCGCCGGCGGCCTGTACCACGCGATAAACCACACGCTCTTCAAGGGCCTGCTCTTCCTCACGGCCGGCAGCGTGCTCTACGCCACCGGCACCACCTACCTCGAGAAGCTCGGCGGCCTCGCGCGGAAGATGCCAAAGACGACCATACTCTTCCTGGTGGGCGCCTTCTCCATCTCCGGCATACCGCCCTTCAACGGCTTCTATTCGAAGTGGATGATTTATCAGGCGTCCTTTGAAAAGGCGGCGGAGACGGGCTCGATAGGCTACGCCCTGGTCACCGTAATCTGCGTCGTCACCAGCGTGTTGACCCTCGCCAGCTTCGTGAAGGTCGGCCACAGCGTGTTCTTCGGCCAGCTCCCGCCGGAGCTCGAGGGCGCCAAGGACCCGCCGCTGGGTATGCGCGTGCCCATGTGGATCATGGCCGCGCTCTGCCTGCTGTCCGGCCTCTTCCCGAACGCAATGCTCAAGTACCTAATCGTCCCGGCCGTCAACTCGGTGTACAATACCATCCCGTATATCGACTCTGCCATGGGCATGGGCTACGCCGAAGCCCAGCTCGGCTCCGCCGCCGCACCGCTGATGAACGGCTCGCTGCCGCTCATTGGCGCCTGGAACCCCATAAGCTGGCTCGTCCTCTTCGTGGTCGTCATCTGCGCGGTGTTCCTCGTCTCGCTCACCGGCAGGCCCAACCGCCGCACCAGCGCGGGCGAGGGCTCCAAGTACGCCGTGTTCTTCGGCGGCGAGGAGGCCCAGTATTCGCACATCTCCGGCGGCGACCTCTTCTGGGGCTTTAAGCACACCATGCGCCGTTACCTTGGCTTCATCAGCGGCGCCCACACCGGCGTCACGAACGATTACGTCCTCTGGGGCGTCACGGCCCTGGCCGTGATCGTGGCGTACTGCTTCATCTTTATGCTGTGAGGAGGGCCGGACATGAACATTGAGATTATGGATATCGTTATGTACGCCGTCTACATCCTCATTTTCCCCGGCGCGCTCTTCACCTGCCTGTTCGGCCTGTGGCTGGCGGGCGTGGACCGCAAGATCGTCGCCCGTATGCAGCACCGCAAGGGCCCGCCCATAAGCCAGCCCGCCTGGGACTTCCTGAAGCTCTGCGGCAAGGAGTGCATAGTCCCGGCGACCGCCGCACGCGGCGTGTACATGGCCGCGCCCTACATAGGCCTGGCCAGCCTCATCGTCACCGTCCTGTTCATACCCATAGGCGGCTTCCAGGCCTTCGGCACGGCCGGCGACACGGTGGTCATCCTCTACCTGCTCACCATACCCTCGCTCGCCATGATATTCGGCGGCAGCGCCTCCGGCTCGCCATACGCCGGCGTGGGCGCATCGCGCACCAGGGTGTCCATCATGAGCTACGGGCTTCCGCTCATACTCGTGATACTCGCCGTCGGCCGCGGCCGCCTGCCCGACGGGTACTACTTCACCTTCTCGCTCGAGCAGATCACCGCCTCCCAGGAGCTCTTCGGGCCGAACCTCCTCGACTGGAGGCTTATCCCCGCGGCCATAGCCATGCTGCTGGTCATACCCTGCGAGGTCGGCCAGCACCCCTTCGACGTGGGCGAGGCCGAGACCGAGATCTGCGAGGGCCCGCTGGTGGAGTACTCCGGCAAGCCCCTCGCCGTGTTCAAGCTCAGCCACGCCATAAAGATGTTCGTCATGACCGCCTTCTTCTGCGCAATGTTCCTCGGCGGCGTCACGACCGGCATGCTCTGGCTTGACATCGTGCTCACCCTGGTGTTCTGCACCGTAGTGACGCTCGTGTGCATGACGCTGCTGCACGCCATCTCCGCGCGCTTCAGGGTGGAGCAGCTCTTCAAGTTCTTCTGGACGGTTGTGGCCGGCCTCGCCCTGGCGAGCCTGCTGCTCGTCTGGTTCTGCTAAGGAGGCGGTAGAATGTTCAAGAAACTAATCGACAACGCCGCCGCGAAGTCCCCCTGGCTCTTCCACATCAACGCCGGGAGCTGCAACGGCTGCGACATCGAGCTCGTCGCCGTGCTGACCCCGCGTTACGACGCCGAACGCCTGGGCTTCAAGCTCGCCGGTTCCCCCCGCCACGCGGACATAGTGGTCGTCTCCGGCCCCGTCACCGTGCAGAGCAAGGACCGCGTGCTGCGCACCATAGCCCAGGTCCCCGACCCGAAGGTCATAGTGACGCTCGGCTCCTGCCCGAGAAGCTGCAACGTCTTCAAGGGCAGCTACTCCGTGGCCGGCCCGCTGGACAAATACGTCCCCATAGACGTGTCCATCGCCGGCTGCGCGCCGAAGCCCGAGGCCATCATAGACGGCCTGGCCCTCGCCGCGAAGATTCTGAAAGAAAAAAGGGAGGCGAAGTAAATGCTGCCTTTTATCAAGGAGGCTGTACAGCAGCTCTTCTCTAAGCCCAGCACCGAGGCCTACCCGGCGGCTCCCGCGCCCGCGGCGCCCGGCTACCGCGGCCGCATCGTCTTCCACGCCGACCAGTGCATAAGCTGCGGCATGTGCGAGCGCGTCTGCGCCGGCGGCGCCATAAGCACCACGAGCGAGGAGACGGAGGAGGGTACGCTTATCACCCGCCGCTTCTTCCTGGGCAGCTGCACCTTCTGCGCCAACTGCGCCGATTTCTGCGTAAAGCACGCCATAGAACTCACCGACGACTACCACATGGTCGCCAGGGAGGAGAGCGAGCTCGTCGTGACCGGCACATACCTCAAGAAGAAGCCCGCGCCGAAAAAACCTGCGGCCGCGGCCGGCCAGGACGAAGCCGCGTGCACGGTCAAGCCGCGCGACGACGGCCTGCCTGTGAGCGACCCGGCCAAGTGCGTCTACTGCACTCTCTGCGCGAAGAAGTGCCCCGCCGGGGCCATCACCGTCGACCGCGCCAACAAGACCTGGACGCTCGACGAGGACAAGTGCATAGGCTGCGGCACCTGCCACGACGTCTGCCCGAAAAAGTGCATAGTCATGTGAGCCAAAAACAAATTGAGGGCCCCGCTCCCGGGGCCCTCAATTCTTTATCCTATTTCCCGGGGCGGCCGAGCTCGACTATTACGAGTTCGGGCCGGTTGTTGACCCGGAGCGGGAAGAGAGAGGCGCCGAGGCCGCGCGAGACGACGAGCGCCATGCCGCTGGCCTCATAGAGCCCGGAGTCGTACTCGGGCAGGAAGCCCTGGCCGGGGGCGAAGAGCCCGCCCAGGAAGGGCAGGCGTATCTGGCCGCCGTGGGCGTGCCCGCTGAGCGTGAGATTGGCCCCGGCGCGCGCATATACCTCCGCGAGCTCCGGCCTGTGCGCGAGGAGCACGGTATAAACGCCCGGGACTATAAGCCCGTCCAGCATTGCTCCGGCGCGCGAGGCGGCGTCCCCGCCGCTTGCGAAGGCCGGGTCGTCTATGCCGGCGAGGCAGATGCGCGCCCCGCCCCGCTCTATATAGACGGCCTCGGAGCGCAGCGGCACGGCCCCGGCTTCTGTTATGCGCGGGACGAGGCGCTCAAAGCCGAGCCTAGCCTCGTGGTTGCCCGTGACATAATAGACCGGCGCGATTTCCGCCGCGCGGGATATGAACGCCAGGGCTGCCTCCACATCCGTATGGCGCGAGTCTATAAGGTCGCCGGTCACGGCGATAATATCCGGCTCCGCCGCGGCGAGCAGGGAGAGGAGCTTCGCGTTCCCGTCCCCGAATTCGGCGTTGTGCAGGTCGGAGACCTGAGCTATCTTAAAGCCGCTGAATTCCTCCGGGAGCGCGGCGTCCTCAACGCGGATCCGCGCCGTCATGACCGCGCCGTTCGCCCAGAGCAGCCACGCGGACAGGGCTATGGCCAGGATGAGTATGGAGATAAGCACGGCCCGCCTCCCGCCTTTTCCCGCGGCCCTCAAAGGCGGGGCCACGCGCGCCGTTCGCCCGCCCTCATTTCTCCTCCAGCAGCTTGAGCGCGTCCTCGGCGAAATCGCAGATGAGCTTGTCAAGCATGGCGAGCAGGGCGGCGGCCTTCTCGGACGTGCGCTCGTCGGACTGTTTCCCGCGCAGGGCGCGGAGGCTGTCTATACTGCGCTGGTTAAGGCCGAGGGCGTTATAATAGTCGCTCTCCACCGCCATGCGCGCCGCGTCCGTATCCGGAGCGTCGAAGCCGAGCAGGAAATCCGCCGTGGTGCCGAAAAAGCGCGCGATTTGGCACACAGTGTCCGCTCCGGGGGTGGTCGGGCTGCCCTTGGGCTTGATGTACTTGCGTATCGCCGGGCGCGAGACGCCTACGGAGTCGGCCAGCTCCTGTATGCCGACGGCGCGGGAGAGGGAGTTGTTGCCGTTCATGAGGTAGGAGAGGCGTTTGCGGAAGACGTCGTTCATCGTCTCGCCGGCCTCGCCGTCCTTCCCGGTATCCGGGGCGCGGCGCTTGGGCTCCTTCGGCTCCTTGGGCGCCTTGGGCTGCCTGGCCGGCTTTTCCTTTGCGCGCGTTTCCTTCTTTTCTTCGTCCATACTGCGCCTCCGTAACTATAGTTACATACAGGATACACCGCCGCGCGCATGTTGTCAACGCGGAGCGGAGCGAAAATCCCGCCGGGAGGCCGGCGGGATTATGCTCTGTTGCGCCCGCGCGCTCAGCCGCGCAGGTAGGTGTAGTCTGTGAAGCTGTCTATGCCGCCGGAGATCGTGCCGGTGGTGGAGTAGAAGCCGGT
>CALWYP010000090.1 GCA_944385795.1 uncultured Oscillospiraceae bacterium
GCAAAAAAAGAACGTCGGAACGGAGTGAAATCCGTTCCGACGCGTGGCGGAGATGGAGAGATTCGAACTCTCGAGGAGCTTTTGACCCCTACACGATTTCCAATCGTGCGCGCTCGACCAACTACGCGACATCTCCACGGGCTGCTCGAACCAAGCTATTCAGTTAGCGCCCGTATATATTATACTATTTCACAGCCAAAGTCAAGAATAATTTACGCCCAGGGCGCGCAAAATCATCCCGCGCAGTTCGCGGGCCCGGCGGCGTTCGCCGGCGGCCAGGGCGTCGAGGCAGGGCCTGAGTTCGCAGGGGGCCGCGTTGGCCGCCTCCTGCAGCCTATCCGCCAGCGCCGAGGAGCCCAGATAGGCCTCGCGCAGGGCGGCCAGCGGCTCCTTCACCACCGCGCAGGCCTCGCCGGGGCGGCAGTCCCCGCCCGTGCTCAGGAAATGCTCGGCGCGCAGCCGGCGGATGAGGGCGGCGAGCTCGGACGCCATGGCCAAGAGCTTAGCGCGCCAGCCGGCGCGCCGCCGCGCGAGGGCGCAGAGCCGTTCGCGCTGCCTTTCGGCCTGCTCCACGAGCTCCCCCAGGCCGGGCGCGGCGGCCCCGTCCCCGCCGCTGACGCGCCCCCACACCGCATCGAAGCGCGCGAGGCCTTCTAGTGCTTCGTCCATCTGCATGACCTCCCGTACAATCTATGCCCGCGCTTGCAATAAGGTGCCGGATGTGAGATAATCAGTAAACAGGCCTTGCGCGCCGCCCGGCGCGCCAAAACTTAAAAGGTTGTGATTTTATGAAGCGCCTTATACCAGTAGTAATGATACTCGCGCTGCTGCTGGCCGCCTGCGGGGCGTCCGAGGCCGGCATCAAGGGCGTGACGGCGGAGAACTACCCGCGCATAGGCGGCAGCGAGGACGCGCTGCCCCTGATCCAGCGCATCTTCGAGACGGTCCACACGCAGTACAGCGGCGGGGACTACCCCGTGGAGGCCCTCGGCGCCCAGGAGAGCCTCGAGGCCCTGCTCGCGGGCGGGCTCGACCTCGTTATAGCGCCAGGGCCCGGCGCGGCCGGCCTTGACGGGGCTGAGCTCGAAATCACGGAGCTCGGGGGCTCCGGCCTCTGCGCCATAAGGCCCGCGGGCGGCGGAAATACCGCCGTCGAGAGCATAGTGGACTGGCTCGCCGGCGAAGAGGGCCGGGCCTGCCTGGCGGATTTGGGCTATACGGCCTGAGGCTTCGCGCGGGCTGACAACACATTTACGGAGGACAAAGCTATGCCGAGATTTTTCATGGCCGGCACCAACCTCGCGGGCGGCCGGGCATATATACGCGGCCAGGACGCCGAGCATGTGCGCGTGCTGCGCCTGCGCCCGGGGGAGGACGTGGTGATATGCGACGGCGCGGGCAAGGACTACCGCTGCCGCATCGTGAGCTCCCTCGCCGGCGAGGTGGAGGCCGAGGTGGTGGAGGTCGTGCCGTGCCGCGGCGAGCCGGCGGCGGACGTCACGGTCTACGCGGGCCTGCCCAAGGGCGAGAGGGCCGATTACCTTATCCAGAAATGCGTCGAAGCGGGCGCGAAGCGCATAGTCTTCTTCGAATGCGAGCGCTGCGTCGCCAGGCTCGACGGCAGGGGCGTGGACAAGAAGCTCGAACGCTTCAACCGCATTTCCCAGGCCGCCGCCGAGCAGTCCGGCCGCGGGATTATCCCGCGCGTGGAGTATATCCACGACTACGTCGAAATGCTCGACTCCGCCGTGAAGGCCGGCGCCTGCCTCTTCATGTACGAGACGGGCGAAGACCGCTCGCCGCTGCGCGAGGCGATAGAGGCCGCGGGGGACTTCAGCTCCATAAGCCTCATAACCGGGCCCGAGGGCGGCTTTTCCCCCGCCGAGGCCAGGCTCGCAAAGGGCGCGGGGGCCGTGCTCTGCTCCATGGGCGAGCGCATCTTCCGCTGCGAGACCGCGCCGGTCGTCGCCGTGACCGCGGTGATGTACGCGCGGGGCGAACTGTGAGGCCGCGCCATGCCGGTTAACAAGTACGATGCCTTCATGCGTTCCGTGGAGCTGGGCAGCATCACCCGGGCGGCGGAGAGCCTGGGCGTGACGCAGTCGGCCGTGTCGCACATGATAGGCGCGCTGGAAAACGAGCTGGGCTTCGCCCTGCTCCGCCGTTCCCGCGCGGGCGCGGCCCCCACGGCGGAGGGCGAGCGCGTCCTGCCCGCCATACGCGCCATACTCGCCGGCGAGGAACAGCTTGTGCAGACGGCCAGCGCCATACGCGGCCTCGATTCCGGCACCGTGCGCATAGGCACCTTCACCAGCGTCGGCGTGCACTGGCTGCCCGGAATAATCGCCGCCTTCCAGGCCGAATACCCGAACGTGGAGCTGAAGCTCATGAGCGGCGACTACCACGACGTGGAGCTATGGCTCGCCGACGGCAGCGCCGACCTCGGCTTCGTCTCGCTGCCCACGCGCCTGCGCGGCGAGGTCCGGCCCCTGCTCGCCGACCGCCTGCTTGCGGTCATACCCGCCGGCCACCCGCTGGCCGGGGCCGCCGCCTTCCCAGTGGCGGAGCTCGAGCACGAGCCCTTCATAGGCCTGCTCGAGACCAGCGACCGCGACGCCCGCTCCGCCCTCGCCGCCGCCGGGGTCCGCCCGCACATAAAATATACGACCAAGGACGACTACGCCGTGATAGCCATGGTCGAGCGCGGCCTCGGCGTAAGCATTATGCCGGAGCTCCTCCTGCGCAACTGCTCCGAGCGCGTGCGCTGCCTCGAACTGGACCCGCCCGCCAGCCGCACCATAGGCCTGTGCTTGCCCGACGCCGAGCGCGCCGGCCCCGCCACGCGCCGCTTCGCCGAGTACGCCTGCAGCTGGGTTGAGCGCGAAAACGCCGCCGGGTAACAATATAGTGAAACGCCGCCATTACGTTCCTGCATATCCGGCGGCGGGAAAAGCGCGCCTGAGGCGCGCTTTTGTAACTAATTTATAAATTAGCGAGCTGAAATTTTTGCAACCACATCAAAAAATCGTTCATAACCTCTTGAAATCTTTTTAAATAAAGGGTATACTGGAACGGCAATGAAATTTTGCTGAGCGCAAACTGCAAAAGCGAAATGCAAAATACATAGGGAGGAAACAAAATGAAGAAGACTCTTGCTCTTATCCTGGCCCTCGTCATGGTGTTCGCCCTTGCCGCCTGCGGCGAGGCCGGGACCGAGGAGACCACCCCGGCCACCGAGCCCGCCGGCGAGGAGACCACCCCGGCCAGCGTCGGCCCGGCCAACGTGCCCGACGTCACCGTCGAAGCCAAGCTCGAGTTCGGCACCGGCAGTTCCACCGGCACCTACTACGGCTACGGCAGCACCTTCGCCACCTACCTCACCAACAACATCCCCGGCATCTCCATCAACGCCGTGACTTCCGCCGGCAGCCAGGCCAACATTGAGATGGTCGACGCCGACCAGTACGACCTCGGCTTTGTCCAGTCCGACGTTATGAGCTACGCCTACGCCGGCACCAACATCTTCGAGGGCGCCCCCCTCACCGGCTTCACCACCCTCGCCGCGCTCTACATGGAGCAGGTCCAGATAGTCACCCTCGACCCCGAGATAAAGACTGTCGCCGACCTCGCCGGCAAGACCGTCTCCATCGGCGCCGTCGGCTCCGGCGTCTACTTCAACGCCCTTGACGTGCTCGGCGCCTACGGCCTCACCGAGGACGACATAGACCCCGTCACCCAGAACTTTGACGACTCCGTCGAGAGCCTGCAGGACGGCCGCATCGACGCCGCCTTCATCGTCGCCGGCGCCCCGACCACCAGCATCGTGCAGCTCGGCACCACCAACGACGTCTACCTCGTCAGCCTCGACCAGGAGCACATCGACGCCCTTATTGAGGCCAGCCCCTACTACAGCGCCTACACCATCGGCAAGGACGTCTACGGCACCGACGAGGACTGCACCACCGTCGCCATCAGCGCCGTGCTTATCGGCCGCGACGACCTCGACCCCGACGTGGCCTACGCCATAGTCTACGGCCTCTTTGAGAACGGCGCCAACATCAGCCACGCCAAGTCCGCCGAGCTCGACCTCGAGTTCGCCAGCTCCATCACCGACGTCCCCTACAACGAGGGCGCGGCCCGCTACTTCTCCGAGAAGGGCATCGAAGTCACCGCCGCCTGAGCGGCGCTAACTAAGCAGCGTCTGTCCGCGGCGCCCGCCTGGGCGCCGCGGCTTTCGCCCGAGGAGGAAAGACATGTCTGAAAAGAAGAAAGAAAAAAAGGTGAAGGACCTCTTCGCCGACGACGTCGTCGACAGCGCCAGCGGCGGGGAGCCGCATTACGAGCAGCCCCGCGTGAAGGGCTTCGACGGGGCCTCTTTCGAGCCTGAGGAGAAGGAAGAGAGCGCCGAGGAAATCGCGGCGAACGTCGAGGCCATAATGCGCAAGTACGACCGCGAGTCCAACACCCGCATCTGGGAAGGCTGGCAGAAATGGGTTGTGGATTCCCTCATGGCCGCCTTCTCCCTCTACTGCATCATATCCACGCTCACCACGCGCGCGGCCATAGAGGTGCGCCTTACGGCCTTCCTCGGCTGCATCATAGTCCTGGGCTTCCTGACCTATCCGGCGAGCAAGAAGCACGTCAAGGTCAACGCCCTGCCCTGGTACGACATCGTACTCATGGTGATCGGCGCGGCGGCGTTCTTCTACTACAGCTTCTCTTACGACGAGCTTGGCCGCCTGCTCACCAGCCCCATACGCATGACCCCGCTCTACAACGTGATCGGCATCGCCGGCCTCATTGTGCTCGCCGAGCTTTGCCGCCGCTGCGTGGGCCTGCCCATACTCTGCGTCGCGGGCGCCCTGCTCATATACACCTTCGCCAGCGGCCAGAACCTGAACGCGGTTATCCACACGCTGTTTTACTCCACGCAGGGCGTGCTCTCCACGCCGGTCAACGTCTGCGCGAAGTTCATAGTCGTGTTCATTATTTTCGGCGCCTTCCTGGAACGGACGGGCATAGCCAACTTCTTTATCGACCTGGCCAACTCTGTCGCCGGCTCCGCCTCCGGCGGCCCCGCCAAGGTCGCCGTCGTGGCCAGCGCGCTTGAGGGCATGGTCTCCGGCAGCTCCGTCGCCAACACCGTCGGCTCCGGCTCCATCACTATCCCCCTCATGAAGAAAACCGGCTACCGTCCGGAGTTCGCCGGCGCGGTCGAGGCCGCGGCCTCGACCGGCGGCCAGATAATGCCGCCCATCATGGGCGCCGCCGCCTTCCTGATGACCGAGTACGTCATGGAGCCCTACGGCACGATAGCCGTCCAGGCCATTCTGCCCGCCGTGCTCTACTTCCTCGGCATCTTCATCGCCGTCCACCTCGAGGCCCAGAAGTTCGGGCTGCGCGGCATCCCCCGCAACGAGCTGCCCCGCTTCACCCAGCTTGTCAAAAAGGTCTATCTGCTGGCCCCGCTGATAATCCTGGTCTACCTCGTCACCAGCAACACCAACACCATCCAGGTCAGCGCCTCCATAGCCATTGTCGTGGCCGTTGTCGCCAGCCTCTTCGACAAGGATAACCGCATCACCCCGAAGCGCTTCTTCGAGGCGCTCGCGGCGGGCGCCCGCGGCACGATTACCGTCGCCGTCGCCTGCGGCATCGCCGGTATCATCGCCGGCTGCATCACCGTCACCGGCCTCGGCAGCAGGCTTATAAACGCCGTCATCGCCGTCTCCGGCGGCCACAAGATGATCGGCCTCCTGCTCACGATGATCTGCTGCATCATCCTCGGCATGGGCGTGCCCACCACCGCCAACTACTGCATCATGGCCACCACCTGCGCGCCGATACTCGTCGAGCTCGGCGTCGACCTCGTGGCCGCCCACTTCTTCGTCTTCTACTTCGGCATCGTCGCCGACATCACCCCGCCCGTGGCCCTCGCCGCCTACGCCGGCAGCGCCATCGCCAAGAGCAACCCGATGAAGACAGGAGTGCAAGCGACAAAACTTGCGATAGGCGCGTTTATCGTGCCATACGTCTTCGCCCTGAACCCGCAGATGCTGTTTATTGACGCCACTGTCGGCGACATTATCCTCATCTGCATCACCGCCGTGCTCGGCATGTTCGGCGTCGCCGTCGCCGTCAACGGCTTCCTCTTCGTCCGCCTGCACTGGTACAGCCGCGTCGGCTATATGGTAGGCGGCCTGCTCCTGCTCGTCCCGGGCATCTGGACCGACATCGCGGGCTTTATGATACTCGCCGTCCTGACGGTTATCACCCGCGGGCTCAAGACCCGCCGCGCCGCGCTATAGGCGCCGCCGGTAAAACGCATAAGGAAATCCCGCCGGTTTTCCCGGCGGGATTTTTTCGCGTATGAAGCCGCGGCCGCTTAACCGGTGCGGGCGAGGAAGACCTCGCGGCAGACGCCCTTTGCCGCGGCGCAGGCGCGAGCGGCCTTCTCCGCGCTGTCGAAGAGGCCGAAAACCGCGCTGCCCGAGCCGGACATGGCCGCGCCGAGCGCGCCGTTATCCAGCAGCAGCATCTTTATCTCGTTGACGGCCATGGCCGCGCGCTTTTCAAGCACGTCCTCAAAGACGTTATACATCCGCCTCGCCACGCCGCGCAGGTCGCCGGAGCCCAGCGCGGAGAGCAGCCCGGCGGTGTCCGGATGGCAGCGGCTGCGCCGCGCGTCTATGCGCTTGAAGAGCTCCGGCGTGGAGCAGCTGAAGCCGGGCATACAGATTACGACTTCGCACTCGGGCAGGGCGGGCAGGGGCGTCAGCGCCTCGCCGCGGCCCTCGGCCAGGGCCGTGCCGCCCATGAGGCAGAAGGGCACGTCGCTGCCGGCCTCGAGGGCCGCGGCGTAGAGGGCTTCTTCGTCCAGCGCGCCGCCGTTGAGCTCGTTGAGCGCGCGCAGGACCGCGGCCGCGTCGCTGCTCCCGCCGCCGAGCCCGGCGCAGACGGGTATGCGCTTGGTTATCGTTATCTCCGCCCCGCCAGGGACGCCCAGGGCCGCGTAATAGGCCCTCGCGGCCTTGACGGCGACGTTCTTGTCGCCCGTCGGGATATAGCTCCGGTTCGTGCGCGCGCAGAACGCCCCCGCGGGCGCGGCCTCGACCCTCACCTCGTCGGCGAGGGTGCAGCTCTGCATGACCATGCGCAGCTCGTGGAAGCCGTCGCCGCGCGGGCCGAGCACGTCCAGCGAGAGGTTGAGCTTGGCCTTCGCGCTTATGGTGACGCCGCTCATTCGGAAAAGAGCAGGGGCATCAGCCCGGTGCCGGATTCAAGGAAGGGGCCCGCCTCGCCGTTTTTCTCGCTGTAGGGGAGGCCCGAGCCGGGACGCAGCTCGCGGCTGTCGTATATCATGAAGGGCACGGGCGTCGCGCCGTGCGCGCCGTTGCGCATGAAGGTGCGGTGGTCGGAGAGGATCAAAAGCCGGAAGTCCTCGCCGCGCGCCCTGAGCGCCTCGCACAGGGGCTTGGCCACCCGCTCGGAGAGGCATTCGACGGAGTAGATCTTGTGCTCCAGGTCGTGGTTGTGCGTCGCCTCGTCCGGGCCCTCGAGATGTATGGCGGCGAAATCGTGCCCCTTGAGTATGTCCAGCGCCGCCGCGGTCTTCGCCTCATAGTCGGTGTCCCACTCGCCGGTGGCCGTGGGCACGCTCACGGGGGTGAGCCCGACGAGCACGGCTATGCCGTGGCAGAGCGGCACGGCGGAGACAACGCCGCCGTCCGCGCCGAAGCGTCCGGCAAAGTCCGGGAGCTTGGCGCCCTTGCCTTCGGCCCAGAACCATATGCCGTTGGCGGGCAGCTTCCCCTCGGCGCGGCGCTTTTCGTTTATCGGGTGATGCTCCAGGAGCTCGTTCGCCTTCTCCATGAGCGCGAGCAGGGCCTTCGCGTTCCCGTTCCCGCGCGGGAGTATGGGGCCTATGGGCTCGTCCAGGTGGTCGTGCGGCGGGGCGAGGACTATTCCGGCGAGGTCGGCGTCAGCCTGCACCGCGAGATGGCGGAAGCTGCTCCCCGGAAGCACGCTCATGCCCGCGGCCTTCGCCATGGGCGCGAACTCGGGGTTATCGAAAAGCCACTTTATAAGCTCGTCGCTCTCGGCGCCCTCTATGGAGCCGGCGCTGTGCGAGAGCATGACCTTTTCGGCGAAGGGCAGCGTCTCGTCCCCGCCGAGCGCGACCATGTTGCAGCGGTAGGCCGCCCCGCCCTCGGGCATGACGCCGCCGGAGGCGGCCAGCTCCAGCGGGGCGCGGCCGGAGAAATACTTCGCCGGGTCGCAGCCGAATATGCTCATTATCGCCGTGTCGCTCCCCGGCGGGAAGCCCTCGGGTATCGTCTGCGCGAGGCCCAGGACGCCGCGCCTGGAAAGGGAGTCAAAGAAGGGCTTGCGGCAGGCTTCAAGCGGGGTGCGGCCGCCCAGCTCCGGCAGCGGATCGTCCGCCATACCGTCGCCTATTATCAAAATATACTTCATCGGCTTACCTCCATTTAAAGTATCATAGCGCATAATTTAAAGGCCTGAACTAATATTATCACAGCTTTTGTAACAAATAAAGGGTAAATTTCACGTTAGTAGGGGGGCCTTGTCGCCTGCGCCAAATTAGTCCGATAAAGTCATTAAAGGTTTGTGCAGAATATTGTTAAAAAAATGTTAACCTTGCTGGACAATGCCTGTGCGTTGTGGTATGATTCGCGTAGAACACAATCGGGAGGTGGGCCGGTTTGGCCAAGAACCCCAAGAACCCCAAAAAGACCGAAGATCCAAACGTAATAGACGAGAAGGCCCAGCGCGAGTTTGAGGAGCTGCGCGCCCGGCTGCGCGCCGAGACGGAGGCGGACATGGTCGTCCTCCGCGCCCTGCTGGACGCGGAGAGGCAGGCCCGCGGCCTGGAGCAGGCGGCGGAGGACTACGCCGTCGGCGCCGAGTGGCGCGTATCCGAGGCGGACAGGGCGATAGACGCCCAGCAGCGCGCGGCGACGCGCGATGCCGTGGAAAAGGCGGCCGCCGAGGCGGCCAAGGAGGCCGACGAGAAGATCGCCGCCGTACACGCCGACGCGGCTAAGCGCTGCGAGGAGATCAAGGCGCGTTTCGAGTCCAGGCGCGCCGGATACGCCGACAAGGTGTTCGGCCTTGTGACCGGTGCGGGCGATGAATAATTCCGCCCGCCGCGCCCTTGACAGGGCGCTTGCCGCCGCGGCCAGGGGCATGTACTCCGAGCTGCTGACGGCGGAAGACAAGGAGCGCATCGCCGGGATGCGCACAACCGACGAGCTGGCGGCGTTCTTATCGCGCAGCCCGGCCTGGCGCGACGCGGCGCTGATGCTCCAGAGCGGCGAGCTCACGGACACGCGCTTCGCCGGGGCGGTGAGCCGCTGCGTCTACGCCGACTTTGAGAAGCTATACCGCTTCGCAAACGACATGAGCCGCCAGTTCCTGAACTTCATCACCCTGGACGCCGAGCTCCAGGCCGTCATGCGCGCCCTGCGTCGCATTATGAGCCCGCCGTCCGAGGCCGAGGACCCCAACGTCCTGCCGCCGCTCTTCCGCAACCTGCCCGGGCACAGCCTGGAGCGGCTGCGCAAGGCGAAGACCTATGAGGAGGTGTCCGCGGCGCTGGCGGACGGCATATACGCGAAGCCCCTGGCCGCGCTCGACCTGGACCCGAAGACCGGGATGCCGTCGCTGAGCGACGCGGTCACGGCGCTGGAGGCGAGGTTCTTCGACGCCCTCGCCGGGTACATGCAGACCGGCTACACGGGGCCGGCGCGCGAAGAGCTCTACGAGGCCGTGGCCTTCAGGGCGGACATGCTGAACATCTCCTATCTCATGCGCCTGCGGCGCTTCAACTCGCCGCCGGAGAGGGCCGACCGCCTGCTGCTGCCTCTGCACGGCTCTGTGACCACCGCCGTCGAGAGGCGGGTGCTGGAGGCCTACTCGGACGAGGAGGCGCTCGAGATACTGCGCTCGACGAAATCCGGCAAGCTCCTGCCGCGCGACTTCGAGGGCTCCACGGAGGCCATGGTCCGCGCCGCGCAGGCCGTCTACTTCCGCAGGGTGCTCCACGGCCCGCTCAACCTCGCCGTGGTCTACGCCTACCTGACGCTCAAGGAGAACGAGGCGGACATGCTCCGCCGCGCCTTCGTGGCGCTCAAGTATGGGCTCAGCCCGGCGGAATTCATGCAGTAATCCCAACACACAAATAAAAATAAAAAAACATCCTCGCAAAAGGGGGGGCAGATACTTGGCAACGGAAAAATTGGCGAGGGCCGTGGTTTCAGGCCCGATAGCGGTCATGGACGAGGCCATCAGGACGCTGATGCTCGACCGCGAGTTCCAGCCGCTCCAGGCGGCGAGCACTCTCGGCGGCAGGGGCGAGCTGCAGGTCCCGGACTGTGACGACATCTACCGCCCGGCGCTGGACAGCGCCGTGGCGCTGCTGGGCAAGCTGGGTATACAGCCCGCGTACCGTGAGTTCAAGGGCGCGGGTTACACACTGGAGGACTGCCAGGACTGGCTTAGGGAGACTGCGGGCGAGGTCACCCGCCTGGCCACGAAGCGCAACAGCGCCGTGAGCCTCGCGCACGACGACGCCGAGCTCATAAGCCGGCTCGAACCCTTCTCCCTGCTTGAGGTCGATATAGAGGAGCTGCTCGGCATGAAGAGCATGCGCTTCCACTTCGGCAGCACGCAGATAGAGTATTGGGACGGCCTGCGCCGGGAGGCGGAGACCGAATACGGCGCGTTCATCTTCCGCAGCGGCTTCGACAAGGAGAAAATCTACTGCATACTGCTGACCCTGCCCGGCACCAGCGTGCTCGCGGAGGAGAGGCTGCACGCGGCGGGCCTGGTGCTGGAGGACATGCCGAACGCCGCCGGGCTCACCGGCGTGCCGGCGAAGCGCATCGCGGAGCTGCGCAGCGAGGCTGCCGCGGCCAGGGTACAGGGCGAGGAGCTCACGAGGCAGCTCGAGACCATGGCCGCCAAGTACGGCGAAGAGGCCCTGCGCCGCTACTCCTGGCTCAAGTACATGAGCGAGGGCATAGCCCAGCGCCGCATGGCCGGCACCGACGGCGATATCTTCTTCATCACCGGCTGGACCCCGGCGCGGGGCGAGCAGGACTTCAAGGCCGCGGCCGCGGCCCTCGGCTGCAGCTGCCGCTTTGACAAGCCGGGCGTAATGGACGCGGGCAAGGTCCCCGTCAAGTTCAAAAAGGGAAGGCTTGCGCAGGTATTTTCCCCTTTCGTTGACATGTACGGCGTTCCGGCCTATGGAGAGGCCGACCCGAGGCTGTTCCTCGCGCTTTCGTACTGCCTGTTCTTCGGCATGATGTTTGGTGACGTCGGCCAGGGCGCGGTACTCATACTCGTGGGGCTGTACATGTATAAAAAGCGCGGTATGTGGCTCGGCGGAATCCTGGCTACCGTGGGCGTGCCGGCCATCATCTTCGGCTTTGTGTATGGCAGCGTGTTCGGCAACGAGCACCTCCTGCCCGGCTTCAAGGTGCTCGAAGGGGACGGCGTGGTTACAATCCTGCTGGTCAGCGCGGTCATAGGCATAACGCTGGTGCTCATATGCGGCGTGCTGAATATCATGACCTGCTTCCGCCAGAGGGAATACCGCAAGGCCCTGTTTTCGGCCAACGGCGTGACGGGCGTGCTTTTCCTGACTCTGCTCGCCGCCGGCGCCGCCCTGACCCTCGCGCTCAACATCCAGGTCTTCTCCAACACTATATACTGGATAGTCCTCGGCGTGCTGCTGCTCACCGTCTGGTTCTCCGAGCCGCTGGCGCTGCTGCTGCGCATTGAGCGGCCCCACGAGGAGAAGTCCATTGGCATGATGATACTCGAGGGCTTCTTCGAGCTCTTCGAGGCCGTGCTGAGCTGGCTCTCCAACTGCCTGAGCTTCCTGCGTGTCGGCACCTACGCCGTTATCCACGCCATCATGATGATGATAGTGTACCAGCTCTCCGCCAAGTCCGGCGGCGGGTACAGCATCTTCGGCCTCGTGATAGGCAACGTGATCGTCATGGTCATAGAGGCCGCGCTGGTCAGCATCCAGTCCCTGAGGCTTGAGTTCTACGAGCTCTTCAGCCGCTTCTACACCGGCCGCGGCGTGGCCTACAAGCCCATTGTGGTCGACTACGACGCTTCCCGCGCCGCCTGAACAAAAAACGGAAACCCATACCAATACGACAAAAATATCTGTGGAGGTAATTAAAATGCTTATCGTTCTCATCGCCGCCGCCGTCGCCCTTGCGGCCATAGTAGTCCCCCTGTACTTTATCGCCCGCCGCGCCAAGGCCGGCAAGAGCGTGAAAAAGCCCCTGTACGCGCACATAATCAGCTTCTTCGCCGTCTTCGGCCTCTTCGGCCTGGGCGTCCTGGCCCAGGGCGCCATGGCCGCCGACGAGGCCGCCGAGGCCGCCGCGACCGTCGCCGCCGCCACCGACTGGACCAAGGCGATCGGCTACCTGGGCGCCGCCCTCGCCGTCGGCCTTTCCGGCATCGCCTCCGGCATCGCCGTCTCCAGCAGCGCCAGCGCCGCCATCGGCGCCCTGGCCGAGAACGACAGCACCTTCGGTAAGAGCATAGTCTTCGTCGGCCTCGCCGAAGGCATGGCCATCTACGGCCTGCTTGTCGCCATCATCATCCTCCTCTTCTGATGCGCAGCTTCTGCATAAGCGACGATCCCGACGTCCTCACCGGCCTGCGGCTCGCGGGCATAGAGGGCGTGGAGGCCGCGACGAAGCGCGAGGTGGACGCCGCCGTGGCGCGCGCGGCCGCCGACCCGGAGATCGCCGTCCTCATAGTCACGGAGGGCTGCTACGCCCTCTGCCGCGAGCGGCTTGACGAGCTCAAGCTCTCGGCGGCCAGGCCGCTGGTGAACGTCATTGCCGACAGCCGCGGGCAGAGGAGCGGCGGGGACTCCATTATGCGCCTCATAAACGAGGCCATAGGCATCAAGTTTTAGGAGGCGGGCACATGGAACAAGTTAGAAGCAAGGGAAAGCTCAAGGGCTTTACCGACGCCATAATAGGCGCCGCCCAGCTGAGGGCGGACGCGGTGCGCGCCGAGAGCGACGAGCACGAGAAGAGCTCCATCGAGGACTATCGGGTCCGGGCCGCCAAGGAGGGCGAAGCGCGCACGGCGCAGGCCCTGGCCGAGGCGCGCGCGAGGGAGGAAAAGCGCGTCATGACGGAGACCCTGGCCGCGCGCCGCTCCGTGCTGAAGGTGCGCGAGGACTGCCAGAAGCAGGTCGTCGCGGACGTGCGCGAGAGGCTGAAGGCCTTCCCGGCCGCGCCGGAGTACGCCGCCGCGCTCGACGGCCTGCTCCGCGAGGGCCTGAAGGCCGTCCCCGACGCCAGGAGCGCCCGCGTGCTGCTGCGCCGTGAGGACATCGCGCACATGGACCACCTGAAGGCCGCCGCGCCCGGCGTGGAGCTCAGCTTTGCGGAGGCCTTCATCGACCTCGGCGGGCTGATCATCGAATTCCCCGAGCAGCGCCGCCGCGCCGACCTCACCTTCGACACGGCCCTGGACGATCTCAGCGGCCGGTTCACCGAGATAACCGGTTTAGGCATGGAGGGTGCAGATGGACAATAAGACGCCTTACTACATTCACGGTATAAACGGCCCCGTTATCCACGTCCGGGGCGGCCGGAGCCTGCCGCGCATGAGCCTCGTCTACGTCGGCGAGCAGCGCCTTTTCGGCGAGGTCGTCTCCTCCCTGGGCGACGAGAGCGTGGTCCAGATTTACGAGGACTCCGGCGGGCTCTCCTACGGCGAGCCCGTGTACCCCACGATGGAGCCCATGAGCATACGCCTTGGCCCCGGCCTCGTGGGCGGCATATTCGACGGCATCGGCCGCCCGCTCGCCCAGATTGAGCGCATGGCCGGCGACTTCATCGCCAAGGGCATCAACATCGGCGCCCTGGACGAGGAGAAGAAGTGGCCCGTCAAGATGCTCATAAAGGAGGGCGACACCGTCAGCGGCGGCCAGGTCTTCGCCACCACCGGCGAGAGCGGCATGATACAGCACCGCTCCATGGTCCCGCCCGCCGTCAGCGGCGTGGTCAGCGGCGTGAAGCCCGACGGCGACTACACCGTCGTGGAGCCGCTCGCCTGGGTAGACGTGGGCCGCGGCGAGAAGAAGGCCCTGACGCTCAGCCAGCTCTGGCCCGTGCGTACGCCCAGGCCCTTCGCCGAGCGCCTGCCCATCGACCGGCCCCTGGTCACCGGCCAGCGCGTCATAGACACGCTCTTCCCCGTGGGCAAGGGCGGCTGCGCGGCCATACCCGGCCCCTTCGGCGCGGGCAAGACCGTCGTGCAGCACCAGCTCGCCAAGTGGTCCGACGCGGACATGATAGTCTACCTCGGCTGCGGCGAGCGCGGCAACGAGATGACCCAGGT
>CALWYP010000091.1 GCA_944385795.1 uncultured Oscillospiraceae bacterium
CGGTGTCGGGGCCGTACATCTGCACCGCCATGTTGTGCAGCATGCCCTTGAGGTCGGCGAAGGTGATGTGCTTGTCCACGACCAGGCCCTCCATCTGGTGGAACATGGGGCTGTGCGTGGCGTCCACCTCGTCCTTGCGGTAGCAGCGGCCGAAGACGGCGGCGCGTATGGGCAGCTCGCGCGTCTCCATTATGCGCGGCTCCATGTTGCTGGTCTGGGTGCGCAGGAGGGTGCGGCTCTCCTCGTCGAGATAGAAGGTGTCGGTCCACTCGCGGGCGGGGTGGCCCTCGTCGGTGTTCAGGCGGTCAAAGTTGTATACGGATTCCTCGACCTCGGGGCCGTCGTCGACCTCGAAGCCCATGCCGACGAAAATGTCCTTGAGCTCGTCTATGACGATGTCCATCGGGTGCATGTGGCCGGCGCGGGTGCGCTTGCCGGGCAGGGTGACGTCGAGGGCTTCGGATTCGAGCCTGGCCTCAAGCGCGGCCTCCTCAAGCTCGGCGCGGCGCGCGTCAAAGGCGGCCTCGAGCTCCGAGCGGACGGAGTTGGCGAGCTGGCCCATGGCGGGGCGCTCCTCGGCGGAGAGCTTGCCCATCTGCTTGAGTATGGCGGTCAGGGCGCCCTTCTTGCCCAGGTACTTGACGCGCAGGGCGTCGAGCTCCGCCATGTCCGCGGCCGCGCCGACCGCGGCGAGCGACTCTGCGGAGAGCTTTTCGAGTTGTTCCTTCATACTGTGCTTTTCCTCCTGTAGGTGTTGGATTTACGTCTAATTTGGGCGGCGCGCGGCGGGAAAGGGCAAAAAATAAGCCTTTCGTCCCTTACAGGACGAAAGGTTCCCTTCCGCGGTACCACCCGTATTCGGCCAAGGCCGCTCTCGTGCCGGCGGTAACGGGCCGGGGCCGCCGGGGATTGGCCGGAGCTCACGGGCGAACAGGCGGCTCCCGCGCGGGGGGTTCCCAGCCTACGGCCCCCGTTCTCTGTGCGCTTTACGCGGCCATTTTCCCGATCAAAGCATTATCTGGTATCAACGACATATACTTATATCACATCGCCCGCCGGAAGTCAAATGAATTGACGAAATTATTTCAGAATTGTATAATATGTAACCATGGATAAGATTACTGCACGCTCCGCCGCGCCCAGCCTCCTGCCCCGGAGGGCGTGCGCGAGCTCCAAGCGCGATTACGGCCGGCTGCTCATCGTGGGCGGCAGCACAGGCTATTCCGGGGCGCCGAACATAGCCTCGCGCGCGGCCGTCCGCGGCGGGGCGGGGCTCGTGCACCTCGCGGTGCCCGAGAGCATTTACACCGTGAGCGCCGTGAAGAACGACGAGGCCATGGTGATGCCGCTCGGCTGCGACGGCGAAGGCCGGGTAACGCCGGAGGGCGCCCAAAAGTCCAGGAACATTCTGCCGCGCTGCGGCGTCCTTTGTATCGGCCCGGGCCTGGGCAGGAGCGAGGGCGTTAAGGAGCTCGTGCGCGAGCTCCTGCTCGCCGCGCCGGGCCGCGTGGTGCTCGATGCCGACGCGCTCTGGGCCCTCTCCCAGTGGGAGCCGGGGCTCTGCCGCCGCGCCGCCCTCCCGCCGGTGCTCACGCCGCACCAGGGCGAGTACGAGCGCTATCTGGGCGGCAGCCCGGACGCTCCGAGGCTTGAGTCCGCCCGCCGCTTCGCCGCGGACCGCGGCTGCATATTGGCCCTCAAGGGCGCGCCGACAATTACGGCCTTTCCGGACGGCACTACTTATGTAAACCTCAGCGGCAACCCCGGCCTCGCGCGCGGGGGCAGCGGCGACGCGCTCACGGGGATAATGGGCGCGCTGCTGTGCCAGTTCCCGGCCGAAAAGGCCGTGCCGCTGGCCGTGTACCTGCACGGCCTGGCCGGCGACCTGGCCGCGGAGGCGAAGGGCGAATACGGCATGAACATAATGGACGTGATTGACTTCCTCCCGGAGGCGATGAAACTCATTACGGAGGAGTAGATGCTTTTGCGCAGGTGTATTTCGGCGGCGCTGTGCGCGCTCGCGGCCCTTGCCCTGGCCGGCTGCGGAGGGGAGGAAAGCCCCGCCGCGGCCCTGCGCGCGAGGCTGGAGGACGCCGGGACCGTTACAATCTCCGCGCGCGTGGAAGGCGCGGCCGGGGAGGACGGGGTTTACGGCCTCACGCTCAGGCGCGGCGGGGACGGGCTGTCGGTGACGGTAGACTCGCCGGAGGAGATAGCGGGCGTGCGCGCCGAGTACGACGAGGACACGCTCACGCTGGAGTACGCGGGCCTGGCCCTGCCCATGGACACGGAGGGGCTCAGCCCGATAACGGCCCTGCCCGAGACGCTCCGCGCCCTGGAGGAGGGCTATGAGAGCCTGTACTGGACAGAGGGCGGGGAGCAATGCGTCTCGCTCGAGTCCGGGGACAGCCTGACGGTGGAGGCGCGCTTCGGCCCGGACGGGGAGCTGGCTTACGCCGAGCTTTCCTCCGGCGGCGCCGGCGCCGTGCGCTGCGAAATAACGGAATTCACGATTGAGTAGCGAGGTTGACAATGGTTGACGAAGAGATACGGACCTGGGCGGAGATAGACCTGGCCAGGCTCGAAGCCAATTATAACGAAATACGCCGTTCGCTCCCGGCGGGCTGCGAGGTGGCCGGGGTCTGCAAGGCGAACGCCTACGGCCACGGGGCCGTGACCGTCGCGGCCCGGCTGCAGGAGCTGGGGGCCGGGTACATAGCCGTGTCCTGCTTCAGCGAGGCCCAGGAGCTGCGCCGCGCGGGCATAAAGGCGAAGATCCTGATACTCGCGCCCAGCCCGGCGAAGCTCGCCGGGGATATAGCGGAGCTGGGCTGCGAGCAGGCTGTGGGCAGTATGGACATGGCCCGCGCCATGTCCGCCGCCATGGCCGGCACGCGGCGCTCGCTGCTCTGCCATATGAAGCTGGAGACGGGCATGGGCCGCACGGGCTTTTCCGCCCTCGGCGAACGCGAGCTCGCCGAAGCGGCCGGGGCGCTGGCCCTGCCCGGCCTCGGATTCACGGGCGTGTTCACCCATTTCGCCTGTTCGGACGAGCCGGGCTCTGACTTCACCATGCTCCAGTACGGCCGCTTCCTCTCGGCGCTCGGCTGCCTGCGCGCCGCGGCCGGGCGCGAACTGGGCGTGAGGCACGCGGCGAACTCCGGCGCGGTTATCAATTTCCCGCAGACGGCGCTGGACATGGTGCGCCCCGGCCTGCTGCTCTATGGGCTTTACCCGGGCGCGGAGCGCGGCGGCCTTTCGCTGAAGCCGGTCATGAGCGTGAAGACCCGCGTGGCCGCGCTGACGCGCCACTCCGCGGGCGACACCATAAGCTACGGCCGGAGCTTCACCTGCGCCCGGGATACGCTGCTGGCCGTGATACCGGTGGGCTACGCCGACGGCCTGCCCCGCCGCCTCTCCGGAAAGTTCAGCGTCTCGGTGCGCGGGCAGAGGGCGAGGCAGGTGGGCGCGGTGTGCATGGACATGTGTATGCTCGACGTCACGGACATACCCGGCGTGCGCGTTGGCGACGTCGTGAGCGTTTTCGGCGACGAGCCGCCGGCGGACGAACTGGCCGCGGCGGCGGGCACCATATCCTACGAGCTGCTGTGCGCGGTCAGCCCGCGCGTGCCCCGCGTCTATATCAATGAATAATCCGGCCCGCACAGGGCGAAAATAGTACCGGCGGGACGCCGCCGCCCGGGATTACATATAATATGAACGGGCACCTTTTTCGGAGGTGGTACGCATGTTGAACGCGCCTGTACACCGCGGGGATATATATTATGCCGACCTCAGCCCCGTGGTTGGCAGCGAGCAGGGAGGGCTGCGGCCCGTGCTCATCGTCCAGAACGACACCGGCAACCGGCACAGCCCTACGGTGATCGCCGCGGCGATCACCAGCCGCACGGGGAAGGCCAGGCTGCCCACCCATATAGAGCTGGACGCCCTAGGCTGCGGCCTGCGGCGAGACAGCGTGGTGCTCTGCGAGCAGATACGCACGCTGGATAAGTCCCGGCTCCGCGAGCGCATGGGCGCCCTGGATGAGAAGACAATGCACCGCGTAAACGGCGCCATAGCCGTGAGCTTCGGCCTGGCCCAGTGACGCCGCGCCCGGCGGCGCCCCCGCCGGGCCGGACGCGGCCAAAATACATAGAGAAGGTAAACGAATGCAAAAGAAAACGCCGTCCGGCGGGCGGGCCATGGGCCCCGCCGTATTTATCCGCCGGTTCATACAGGGCACGCTGATAGGCCTGGGCGCGGTGCTGCCCGGCATCAGCGGCGGAGTGCTCTGCGTAATATTCGGAATATACCAGCCGGTGATGGAGCTGCTCTCCAGCCCCTTCCGCAACTTCAGGACGCACATACCCAGGCTCGTACCCGTGCTGCTGGGCATGGCGGCGGGCTTCCTGGGCGTGGCCAGGGTGCTGAGCTTCCTGCTGGAGGCATACCCGGACCCGTCGGTGTGCGTCTTTGTGGGCCTTATCGCGGGTATGCTGCCCTCGCTCTTCGCCGAGGCGGGGAAACATGGCCGGCCGGCGGGCGCCTACGTCTCGCTGGGCGCAGCCTTCGCCGCGGCCCTGGCGCTGCTGCTCTCCCTGGACAGCTTCATAGTGGATATTGAGCCCAACTTCGCCTGGTACCTCTTCAGCGGCTTCTGCCTCGCGCTGAGCGTCATAGCGCCGGGTATGAGCTTCTCCACGCTGCTCATGCCGCTCGGGCTCTACACGCCCTTCATAGACGGGATAAGCCGTTTGGACATGTCCGTTTGCGTGCCGGGGGCCGTCGGCGCGCTGGTCACCGTCGTCTGCCTCGCAAAGGCGGTGAACTATTTAATAAACCGCTGGTACGCCGCGGCCTTCCACGCCATAATAGGCATAGTCATAGCCGCGACCATAGTCATCATCCCCTTCCCCGGCTTTGCCTCGGCCTCGAGCGCGGTTATAAACTCCGCCTGCCTCGCCTGCGGCGCCGCAGCCGCCCTCGCCATAAGCCGCTTCAACGCGAAGCACGGCGAATAGACGCGTAAACGCCCCGGGAATACCATCCCGGGGCGTCCGCATATCTGTTCCAGTTAATTTTCGGCCGCCAGGCGGCTCAGGCGCATGAGCTCGGTCCCGTCAAGGGCCATGAGGGCGTAGCCTTCGCCGTCCGCTATCATAAGCAGGCCGTCCCAGAGCCCGGCGTAGCCGTCCGCGGTCAGGAGCGGCTCGCCGTCCCGGCCGTAGAGCTGGTAAACGCTGCGCGAGTTGCCCTCCTCGTCGGAGAAGAATTCCGTGGACACCAGCAGGCCGTCCCCGCCGCCGTACTGCGGCTGGAGCCAGCTCGTATACCGGTCCGTGCGCAGGTACTCGTTCCCATCAAAGTCCGTCAGCACGTTGCCGCCGCCCTCGAGGCCAAAGAGGATGCGGTCGCCGTTTATCTCCGGCAGGGACAGGGCCGAGCAGCCCTCGGGCAGGGGGAAGGAGCCCTCGCTCCCGCCGTCGTACATGAGCTGCAATTTGCCGCCGCGCACGCGGTAGTAGCCGCCGTCGAAGCGGTAGGAGTCGGTAACCGGGTCGTAGGAGGCCGCGTACCCCCCGGTTTCGGGCGCTTCGTCCAGCACGCTCCCGTCGCGCAGGTCGGCGTACATGAGCGTGGGGTTGCCTTCGCTGTCCCAGCTGCTCACATAGCGCAGGTAGGGGCCCTCGGCGGAGACGCAGTCCCAGTAAAAGCCCCCGGGCGCCAGCCCCTCCAGCGGGATGCTCCCGGCCTCCCAGCGCCAGAGCTCTTCGCCGCCCGCGTCCAGCATGACGGCGTCCCCGCCGGGCTCGAAGAAGAGCGCCCCGGCCTCGCTCTCGACGACGAGGTCGCTGAAGACCTGGCCCGTGTACCAGCTCCCGTCTATGGCCGCGAGCCCGTAGCGGTCTTCGTATTTCGCGGCCCACCCGTCCCCGGCGCCGCCGCCCTGCGCGGGCACGGCCGTGCGGAGTATCAGCGCGTCCGCGCAAACCGTCCCGGCGCCGTCGTACCAGGAGCGGGGCTCCACGCTGGTGTAGACCGGGTCGGTCACTATGACGCCCTCGCGCGTGGCAAGTCCGTAGAACCAGCTGCTGCCCCAGAACTGCACGCTGCTCTCCCCGCCTATATAGGGCACGAGCTCCCCGTATTCCTCCGAGGGTATGAGCTCCCCCGCGGGCCCGGAGTACCAGCGCTCGGCCTTGTATTCCGGCTTCGGCTCAAGCGCGTCCCAGTGCACCTCCACGTTGGGGCCGGCGGGCGTGGATACGGGCGTCTGCTCAACGCCGCAGGCCGTGAGCAAAAGGGCTGAGGCGAGGATAAAAATGGCTGCTTTTTTCATGCTTTATTCCTCCGCAGGGATGTCCGCCGCCGCCCAGCGGCTGAGGCGTATCAGGTCGTTGCCCTCCAGGTCGGTGAGGCGGTAGCTGTCCCCGTCCACAATTAAGAGGCGGTCGCCGAACTGATCGGCAGGGCCGTCGGTTACCATCAGGAGCCCGCCGTCGCGGTCATAAATCGTCGTGCGTATATCCGTGCTGAGCTCGTCCTCGCCGACGGACATGTCCGCCCTCATGAGGAGGGCCGGGACGTCGTAGTCCAGCCGGTAGAACTCCACGCTGTCCGTGAAGCGGCGCAGCTCGCGGCCCGAGAAGTCCACAAGGGCCGTGCCGTCCCGGCCGGAGAGGAGAAGGCGGTCGCCGCTTATGTCGTAATGCGAGTAAATCTCGCCGTATTCGGCCGTAAACTCGTACTCTTCGCCCGAGTCCGTGCGTATGGTTATGACATTCGCGCGCGTCTCAACCGTGCCCCCGGCGTAGCGGAAATAGCCCCTGGCCCTGCCGCCGGCGCCGCCGGCGAAGGCCTCGGGAACGGCGCTCTGCACTTCTCCCGTGCTCAGGTTTACATAAGCTATGGGCGTCGGGTCGGCCATCCAGTCCGGTGTGTAGCTCATCCAGCAGCCGCGCGTCTCGAAGGGATACCAGCTTACCGCGGCCTCGGCGAGGCCGTCGAGAGGGAGGGCGTCCGGCTCCCAGCGCCAGAGCTCCTCGCCGCCGGGGGAAATCATGACGGCGCCGCCACTGGCAGTCACCCCGAGCGCGCCGAGCGGGCAGGTGGAGATGATATAGGTGAAAATCTGGCCGGTGTACCAGCTCCCGTCCAGGGCGGCGATCCCATAGCGGTCGTCGTAGTTCCCGGAGCCGGTGTAGACGTAGGGGTTTTCGGGCGGCTGGGTCTCGCGCACGACGGCGGAGCGCAGTACGAGGGCGTCGTGGCTGAAGCTGAGCCCCTCGTCCGTGTCGTACCAGGAGAGGCGGCTGACCGCGGTGTAGACCGGGTCGGTGACGATCAGGCCCTCCCGCGTGGCGAGGCCAAAAAAGTAGGTTCTCTCGCCGTAGCCGCCCTCGCTCTCGCCGCCGATGTAGGGCACGAGCGGGCCGTAGCCGTCCGAAACTATGAGTTCGCCGGCGTAGCCCTCATATTTCCTGTTTGCGATGTTCGCCTCCGGGGCCTCGAGCACGTCCCAGTGCGCCTCGACCGCCGCCGCGGACGGCCCCTCCGTCGCCGCGGGCGCGCCGCAGGCGGCCAGCAGCAGGGCGAGGCACAGGGCGAATGGAGCCGCGCGCCTCATCTCACTCCGCCTCCGATATGGAGACGTAGCCCTCCAGGCTCACTAGCTTCTGCCCGTCCGGGCCGAGCAGCCAGTCGAAGAGCACGCGGGCCATGGAATCCTCCGGCTCGGCGGCGTTGATGGCGGCGTAATAGGGGTTGAGGAAGGGGTATTCGCCGCTGCCGATGCTCTCCGCGTCGGGCGCGACGCCGTCTATCTTCAGTAGCTTGAGCCCGTCGGCCATCTGCATGTCGTGCGCGTAGTAATATACGCTGTAGCCCAGGGCGTTGGAGCTGTTGTCGTACTGCCGGACGGCGTCCATGAGTTCGCCCATGGAGCCGAGCATGTAGCCCTCGGGCGGGTCTATCATGGCTTCGCCCGCCATGACCAGCTTCTCCATCAGCACCTGGCTGCCGCTCTCGGCGTTGCGCTGGAAGGGGATGATCTCGGCGTCGTTGCCTCCTACCTCGCTCCAGTTCGTTATCTTGCCCGTGTATATGCCCTTGAGCTCGTCCAGGGTGAGGGAGTCCACCGGGTTGTCCGCGTTCACGAGAAAGACCAGGGCGTCCATGGCCACGGGCTCCATCTCTATCTCGAAGCCGGCGGATTCCATCTCATCGAAGACGGCGGAGTTGGGCTCGGCGGCAATCAAGAGGTCGGCGTTCCCGGCCATCAGCTCGCGGTAGCTCTCCGTCGTGCGCGAGAAGTCGATAAGGCCGGCGACGGCGTCCTCGCTCTCGCCCAGCAGCACGGCGGCGACGGCCTGCGCGAGCGGCGCGGTAGCGGTGGAGCCGTCCAGGCGCGGGAAATTCTCGCGCGTGAAGCTGATGGCCTCGGAGCCGGCCGCAGGCGTAACCGGCGAGCCCTGCGCGCCGCAGCCCGCGAGGCCCAGGAGCATTACCAGCGCCAGAGCGGCGCAGAAGAGCTTTCGTTTCATATGTACTGCCTCCTTGAAAAATAATCTGTCATATCAATATGACGCTCCGGGCGCGTATAAGTTCCGGGACCGCAGGAAAAGTCAAAAAACCCGTCCCGGGGAATGTTCCCGGGACGGTGTTCTCAGAAAAACGTGGCGACGCTCGGGTCGGGGGCTTCGCACTCTTCCACAGCCTCCGCCGTGAGGACGGGGCCCTTGCGGCCGTAGGAGCGGTGGAACTTGTAATCCATCTTCGCCGTGACTATATACCAGGCGTCGTCGGAGCCGGCCTGCACGCCGCGGAAGTCGCAGATAAAGGCGTGGAAGGCTATGTCCGCCTCGCAGCAGGTCATGACATGGCGGCCCATGACGCGCCAGCCCTCGGGGACGCCGCGGCGCTTGACGCAGCGCGCCTTTACGCGCACGGTCTTGCCGGCGTATTTCTTGGGCTCCTCGGCCACGTCGCGGTACCAGAGGGCGTAGTCGCGGTCGGCGATGTCAATGACGGGGGCGTTTATGTCGAAGGGCAGGGGGTCGGTGATGTCGTCGTAAACCACGCTCCCGTCCGCGCCCTCATAGGCTATGTCGGACCTGCGGGAGGCGGCGCGGACGATCTTGTGGAACTCCATCTTGTCCATCTCGGGCTTGAAGCGGTTGAAGACCACAAGCTCGGCGCTCTTTAGCTTGTCGTAGGTGAGCTGGCGCATATTGGCGTTGTAGCTCAGGAAGGTCGTCGCGTCGGCGAACATGAACTCCTGCGCCACGACCCAGCCCTCGGGCAGGGCGCCGTAGAGGCTGTCCAGCATCCACATGCCGTTGTACTCCACCAGCACGCGCTCGGCCTCGGCCTGGGCGAGCCAATCCGTAAGGTTCTCCGGCGTGAGGTCGCTCTCCTCCTCTACGGCCTTGAGCTTCACCCTGTGGCCTGAGAACTCCTCGGGCGCGTACTCCTCTATGCCCTCTTCGCAGACTATGAGCAGGGTGGGCTCGCCCTTGTTGAAGCGCCTGTCCTCAAGCGTCTCCTGTATGAACTTGGTCTTGCCCCCCTCCAGGAAACCGGTAAAGAGGTAGACGGGTATCTGGTTATCCAATGTGGAACAGCTCCTTGAGTCCGTCTTCGTCCAGGTGCGCGCCTATGACGCAGATGCGGCCGGTGACCGCCGCGCCGCCGCGCCTCACGCTGCGCTCGCCGGGGACATAGTCGAAGTAAATCCAGCCGCCCTCGGCCGGGACGTAGCCCTTGGCGCGCACGGCCTGGCCGTAGCCGAGGGAGTCGAGCGCCGCGAGGGCCCCGCTTATCTCCTCCTCGGTATAGGGGCGCGCGGTCTCAACGCCCCAGCTGGAGAACACCTCGTCGGCGTCGTGGCCGTGGTGGTGATGGTGGTGGTGCTCGTGCTCGTGCTCATGCTCATGCTCATGCTCGTGCCCGTGCTCATGTTCATGCTCGTGCCCGTGCTCATGTTCATGCTCGTGGTGGCAGTGCTCGCCGTGCTCATGCCCGTGCTCGTGGTGATGCTCGTGGCAGCAGCACTCGTCCCCGTCCTCGACAGCCTCGGCGGCGAGGCGTTCGAGCTCGGCGGCGAGCGTGTCCTCGCGCTCCATGGCCTCGCGCAGCCGGGCCCCGTCGAGCTCGTCCCAGGGTGTGGTGACGATGACGGCGCTCGCGTTGTGGGCGCGCAGCATTTCAACGCACTCGGCGAGCTTGGCCTCCTTCATGCCCTTGGTGCGGGAGAGGACGATCGTTCCGGCGTTTTCGACCTGGTTGCACCAGAATTCGCCGAAGTTCTTCATGTACATCTTCGCCCGCGTGGCGTCCACGACGGTGGTGAAGCTGCCGGGAACAAGTTCGCTGTCGCCCACGTCCTGTACGGCGCGTATGACGTCGGAGAGCTTGCCGACGCCGCTGGGCTCTATGAGTATGCGGTCGGGGTGGAACTGCTCCTTGACCTGCTCGAGGGCCTTGGCGAAGTCGCCGACCAGCGAGCAGCAGATGCAGCCGGAGCTCATCTCGGTTATCTCCACGCCCGCGTCGGACAGGAAGCCGCCGTCCACGCTTATCTCGCCGAACTCGTTCTCGATGAGGACAAGTTTCTCGCCCTTATAGGCCTCGGCAATGAGCTTCTTTATGAGGGTCGTCTTGCCGGCGCCGAGGAAGCCGGAGAATATGTCTATTTTGGCCATGTTTACTCTTCCTTCTTTATATGCTACAATTAAGCGGATTCTTCCCGCAAATAATTATTTTATCACTGTTCATGGAAAGGGTCAATGATATATGAAAAAATCCATCGCCCTGCTGCTCTGCCTCGCCCTCGCCCTGGCCGCCTGCGGCGCGCCGGCGGAGACGCTGCCGCCGCCGGAGGCGCCGTCGGCAAGCCCGGAGCCCACGCCTGAGCCGACGCCCGAGCCAACGCCCGACCCGGCGGAGAGGCTGCTGGAGGGCATGACGCTCGCAGAGAAGATATGCCAGCTCATGATAGTGAGGCCGGAGGCCCTTACCGGCGTGTCGCCCGTAACCGCCGCGGGGGAGACGACCCGCGCCGCGCTCGAGGCCTACCCGGTCGGGGGCTTTATCTACTCGCTGGACAACCTTGTTACGCGCGAGCAGACGCTGGAGATGATAAACAACGCCCAGAGCTACAGCGCCATCCCCCTTTTCATCTCCGCCGACGAGGAGGGCGGCAATGTGGGCCGGCTGATGTACAAGCTCGGCACGACCTGGGTGGACGCCATGTACTCCTATAAGGACCAGGGCCCGGGTACGGCGCGCGATAACGCCTATACGATCGGCTCGGACATGCGCGCGCTGGGCTTCAACCTCGACTTCGCGCCCGTGGCCGACGTATGGACCAACCCGGCGAACACCGTCATCGGCGACAGGGCCTATTCGGACAGCTTCGCCCAGGCCGCGGAGCTCGTACCGGCGGCGGTTGAGGGCTTCCACGACGCGGGGATAATGTGCACGCTCAAGCATTTCCCCGGCCACGGCGACACGGCCACGGATACGCACACGGGCGCGGCGATGGTGGACAAGGGCGTGGACGAGCTCATGGCCGGCGAGCTGAAGCCCTTCATCGCGGGCATCGAGGCGGGCGCCGACATGGTCATGGCCGGCCACATCACCATGACGGCCATAGACCCCGAGCATCCGGCGAGCCTTTCAAGCGAGGTCGTGACGGGCCTGCTGCGCGGGACGCTCGGCTGGGACGGCGTGGTCATAACCGACGGGCTGGAGATGGGCGCGCTCGCGGCCTACGACATGGGCGAGCGCTGCGTAATGGCCCTCGAGGCTGGCGTGGATATCCTGCTCGGCGTGGACGATATCCCCGGCGTGATCAAGGCCGTGAGCGAGGCCGTTGAGCTCGGCTGGATAAGCGAAGGGCGCATAGACGAGAGCGTCCTGCGCGTGCTGCGCCTCAAGTACGAATACTTCCCCGAGCAATTTTAACATTCTGTTGCTTTTTTCGGCGGACAGAATGTGCTATAATTGTCTAAAATAATAGTCCAGGGAGTTGATGTAATGCTTGAAGATAAGATAGCAGAGCGCCTTGCCGATAAAATCGTCGAGAAGCTGGACGAGGGGTCCGCGGCGGCCAAGGGCAAGAAAAACGTACCCATGATAAACAGCAAGCTGCGCCACCACATCCTCAAGGTGCCCAGCGTGGTTCGCAACGCCAGCGGCATAGTTATAAACAGCCGCAGGATTAAAAGCCTGGTCTTTACGACCGATATCGCAATAATCAGGAACTGCAACGCCGACGCCGTGCTCGCGGTCTACCCCTTCACGCCGCAGCCGACGATATCGAGCTCCGTGCTGCGTTACTCGTCCCTGCCCGTGTTCTGCGGCGTGGGCGGAGGCACGACGCAGGGCATACGCACGCTCCAGCTCGCCTGGGACGCGGAGACGGAGGGCGCCATGGGCGTCGTCGTCAACGCCCCCATAGGCAACGAGGACGTGGAGCGCATAGCGAACTACATAGACATCCCCCTCGTCGTGACCGTGGTAAGCGAGAAGACGGACATAGCCGCGCGCCTGAAGGCCGGGGCCAGCATACTGAACGTCTCCGCCGCGTCGCGCACGCCGGAGGTGGTCCGCGCCATACGCGAGAAGTTCCCCGACGTGCCCATTATCGCCACGGGCGGCGGCACGGAGGAGAGCATAATGCGCACGGTGGAGGCCGGGGCGAACGCCATAAGCTACACCCCGCCGACCACAAAGGAGCTCTTCTCCTCCATGATGGAGGACTACAGGAGCAGGTAAAAAACCGCCCCGGAACCGACGGCTCCGGGGCGGCTGCTGTTTCCCAGGCTTATATGGCGGCGAGGGCCTCCCTGATCTTCTGCTTGATCTCGGGCGAAACCTTGCTGTCCGGGACCATGTTGAAGACGGCCTCGACGGTCTTGCCCTTGACGAGCTTGACCATGGGGCTCTTGAGTATCTTCGGGTCGATGGCGTTCATGGCGTCGCAGGCCTTCTGGTTGGCGA